>JAKVCY010000035.1 GCA_022448425.1 Thalassotalea sp.
AGCCACTCCCAGAGCACCTAGAGCGAGTTGAACACGTTATTGAGCTTGATGAGCACGATAAGGTGTGTGATTGCTGTAAAGGCCCACTTCATAAAATGGGCGAAACCAGCAGCGAGATGCTTGAGTATGTGCCTGCTCATAGGTCGATCAAAATGAATGCAAAATTCTTTCTTGATAATAATGATTACATATGTAATTCTTTTGTTTGATTACGAGTGTAATCGTATTTTAAGATTTTAAAATGAAGATGAGAGTATCAGTGCAAAGTTAATGTTGTGATTGATGATTACTCAATATTAAAACGTCAGAAACGAAAGATATTGCCCAAGGAGTAGGATAGTGGGATTAGGATTACAACTTAAGCAGCTTTTTATCACATTCACAGTGTGTAGTTTGTTGATCATTACTGGCTGTAGCACTCCTACCGTGCACTTGTATGGTCGATACTTAACAGACGAACAAGTAGCTTCAGTGACACAAAGGCTTAATGAACAATGGATAAATGTTGAAGTAAATCAGCACCAGTTTCCTGCTTCGATTGGTCGCAGTGCCATTATTTACTCGCCATTTATCTCTGAACCTCAGTTGATAAATCAGTTGGAGCAGGAACTGACGCTGTTGGATTGGGCTATCGAGCAAACTTCTGCGTTGAAAGAGGGGAATCATTGGTTTCAGAAAAATTCGGTTGGTTTGTTTCTCGTGCCTGATGGCGTTAAACCACATAGCGGTACTTCTGTTGCTGACATGGCCAATCTATATCAAAGTGAAGGTTGCCCATTGAGGCTGTCACTGACCTTGTCATCAAATGGTCGATATAGTTTTAGCGAAGAAGTAAAGTCGACTAACTATAGCTACGGCTATCATGGGGATTGGCGTATGCGTGCATATCCGTACATCGAGATGCGACCAGATAAAGGTGGGCGTTGGCTTTATTTCGAGGCGCAACAAGCTACTTCAACTGACCAAGTGAGTGCATTGAAACTAGTTCACCTTGTACCGATGGAAAACTATGCAAATTTAGCGGGGTGTCAGTTCACTTATGGTCAGCGGATATAAATAAGTTTACAGACAATGAAAAAATTTATGAGGAATGACAGTGTTTGATATTAGTAATGCGGAAGCTGAGGTACTGAATGTGCTGTGGCAGCAAAGCCCTATGTCGGCAAGCGATATTATCGAGCGTTTAAATGAAGAGCGAGAGTGGCATGAAAAAACTGTCAAAACCTTGCTTAACCGCTTAGTTAAGAAAGGGGCAGTGGACTTTGAAAAAGACAAGCGTCGTTACCTTTATTTTCCGGTATTGGAGCAATCAAGCTACCAACAACATGCTAGCCAGTCATTAGTTCAACGCTTGTTTAGCGGTCGAGTGTCACCGTTAGTTGCGGGCTTTGCCAAGAACAATAATCTTCAAAAAGACGACATAGAGTCACTGAAAAAGTTGATTAGTGATTGGGAGCAAGAAAATGACTGATTTTCTGAACCTTCATCTGCTGAGCATTCAACAGCAGAGCATAGACTGGCTGCACCAAATTATTATTCCGTTTACCTTGGTGAGTGCACTGTTACTTATATCTCGCCATTATTTTCTTAAAGCGTACGGGCCGCAATTAAGCTATTTAAGCTGGGCGCTCATACCGCTGAGTCTGGTTGTGCCCTTCATTGAATTACCTAATTGGTTTGCGGCGATAAACGAAGGGCAGTCAATTCAACGCTTTGTGGCGACAAGTACGCAAGCACCAGAGTTGATCGGTTTAGACGTTATCTTGGCCTATGGCTGGGCGGTTGGCTTTGTATCGTTATTGAGTTACTGGTTATTTCGTCATTTCATCGTGCTTTACGCGCAGCGATTATGGCAGGTTGCAGAGCTAACTGGGGAACTCGATTCACTGAAAAATGCCAACCTGAAGGTTTATAAAAGTGCTGATGTATTTAGCCCTATGCTTGTGGGTTTAATTCAGCTGAAATTAGTGATTCCCGAAGATTTTGATGCAATCTTTTCAAAGGAGCAGCAGGCGCTGATCCTTGAACACGAACTTTGTCACTTCAAACGAAATGACATGGTATGGAACACCTTTGCTTTGCTTATTTTAGCGGCAATGTGGTTCCATCCTCTGGCATGGCTAGCGTTTTCTCGCTTCCGCCGTGATCAGGAACTTTCCTGTGATCAAACCGTGTTGGCGCGCAAACACACGACTTGCAGGATTAACTACAGCAAAGCCTTGTTGTTGGCAGCAGAAACTACGCCGCCGCTTGGCTTTGCTCAATTATCCTTTAAAGAATATGGAGATAAAAACGTGATGTTTGAACGTATCAACTTGATTAAAAATGGTCACCGTGGTTCAAAGTTAATTGGCATCGGTATGTTAGTCAGTGCTGTAACGTTAATGTCTGCGATGAGCTATGCGGGTGGGAAAGAGCATAGTGTTGATAAGAGCGAAAAGGTATTAAAAGATGTGACCCATCACATTATGCCTACTATGCGTGTGGAGCCGAAATACCCAATTAAAGCGGCGCAGCAAAATATTGAAGGGTCAGTGGTATTGAAATTTGATATTAAGGCAGACGGCTCTGTTTACAATGTCAGTGTAGTGAAAGCAATTCCTGAGAAAGTGTTTGATAAGGTATCTAAAGTTGCTTTACGTCAATGGAAATACAAAGCATCTGATGCTGGAATGAAAAATAACCTTGTTCAGTTGGATTTCGCCATGGATAAAAATTCAAAGTTTAAGTTTCAAAATTTAACTGAGCAAATAGCTGTGGTGCAAAGCCACTAGCCTTTTAAGGTTATGTTCTACACATGACGATCGCATCTTCAAAACCTACCGCTTTGGGGTAGTAACCGGTGCGTCGTCCTGTTTCTATAAAACCGTGATTGATATAAAGCATGAGGGCGGAGATATTGCTGGCACGTACTTCTAGCCATATCTTTTCAGCCCCTTTAGCTTCTGCTTCGTCGATAAATTGAGACAGTAACGCTTTGCCAAACCCTTGTCCTTGTTGACTAGGGTTGACACATATATCCATCAATGTTGCTTCACCTAAAAGGTATTCTGCGACATAAAATCCAATGATTTGACCTATACCTTTGCGATCATCTTTGCTTTCGGCGCTCTCGGCCTCATCAAGCAAAGGTAAACTTGCGAACTCACCGAAGTAGCGACCGCCGATACAAGAAGTAAAAACCCCTTCTGACCATGGATGGCTATGACAAGCATTTTCAATTGGCATCAGATCATGTACGTCTGAGACTGTTATTGGAGAGTAGATTAACGTGGCCATTACAACTGTGATAGCGTTTGCCAGAGCTGTTTTTTTAGCACAGGCGATTGCTTAAGCGTCTCTATCGGTAAAGTAATTAACGTGTTATTTAAAAAGCTAACATGGGCGTCACCAACAGGGGCGTTTTCTTCAAAGGCATTGTCTTCGATATGTTTTTCTTTGGTAGTTTGCTCTTCTCTAGCGGACGTAGTTGATGCGATAAAGCGCCAAGTGAATGTGCCTAAATCAATACTCGTGTCAGAGAAACTGATGTCACTTTTAACTAAATTAAGTGATAACAGGAGATCAGAAAAGAAGGTTTCGTCGACAATCTGGGCTTTATCAATGTGCATGAAGCTCGTTTGCTTTGCCTCAGCTGTATTGGCTTCTGTTGAGGTTGCTCCACAATTTTCGCCACGCAAATGATAAAGCGGAATGCCCATGGCGGTTAACTTGTCAAAAGCTTGTTTTGATATCATATGCTTGGCAAATCTAACGTAAACTGATGTCATTTATAATGACAAAGATTGAAAAGCGAAGAAAGTCATAAGAGAAGAAAGTGGCAGGGGTAGAGAGATTCGAACTCCCAACCGTCGGTTTTGGAGACCGCTGTTCTACCAATTGGAACTATACCCCTGCAGAGATGAGCGCATTATACTTAAGCAAATAGAAAGGTAAACCCCTCTTTATAAATATTAGCTAAATATTCGCGCTACACGTAACTGTTTGCTGATTTTTTCTCCGTAATGCTGTTTTGTTGCGCTACTTGTTGAAACCGAAACGCGCTTCAACTGGATACGGATACACATCTTCTACGATACCATTTGCGACGTTTTTCTGCGCTTGTTGCCAGTAGCTCGCCTCTAAAAGCTCAGCGTGATATTTTAAAAACGCATTGCGATATTTATGGTTTGCGAGGGCAAAGGTAGCCAACTCTTCTGGGAACATATCGCCAGGTTCAACTGTATACCAAGGTTCAGCAGCATAAATCTGCTCTTCAGTCTTAGGCTCTGGTTTTACTCTGAAATTGACTTCATCCATGTATGTGATTTCGTCGTAATCGTAGAAAATCACTCGACCATGGCGAGTTACACCGAAGTTCTTAAGCAGCATATCTCCTGGGAAAATATTCGCTGCTATCAATTGCTTTATCGCTGCACCATAGCCCAGCATGGCGTCGTGTAGCTCTTCTTCGTTGGCATCAGCTAAAAACAGGTTTAGCGGTGTCATGCGGCGTTCAATATATAAATGCTCGATAACGATGAGGTCGTCTTCATATCGAATAATCGAGGGTGCGACTTGTTCTAGTTCTGCCAAGAGTGCATCAGAGAACCTATGTTTGGGAAATGCCACCTCTGAATATTCCATGGTATCAGCCATGCGTCCAACCCTGTCGTGCAGTTTAACGAGACGGTACTTGCTCTTAACGTCCTTCTTCGTCATCTTCTTACTAGGCGCAAACTTATCTTTGATGATTTTAAATACATAAGGATAAGACGGTAAGGTAAACACCGACATCACCATACCTTTAATACCTGGTGCGAGCTCAAACTTATCTTCACTTTTATCCAGATGATGTAAAAAGTCTCGATAAAACTGTGTCTTCCCTTGCTTGTGGTAACCAACAGCGGCGTATAGCTCAGCCTTAGTTTTACTTGGCATAAGCTCTTGCAAAAATTGAATCAGCGGCAACAGATAAGGCGTACCAACAAAGAAGTAAGCACGGGCAAAACCAAACACAACCGCCATATGTTCTTTGTCAGTCAAAATGGTATCAATATAAATATGACCATCTTCGTCATTGAGCAGGGCGACGATAAATGGCGTTTCCCCTCCAGGCGAGACAACTCGACCGATAATGTATGCGCCTTTATTTCGGTAGAAAACAGAATCGAGGATATCAAATTTTAACTGCTCAACAGGGTATCGGGTTTTATGTGCTTGCTTGAAGAAACGGTCAATAAGTTCGTTTATATCGCGGCTTAAATCCTGAAACGGTAACGCAAAATTTGGACGATTCAGAATCGTGGCGATTGTATCGAATAAACCGTTTTCGTCCGGCTCGTAACGGGTATAGATGGTTTTGTTCTTTAAATTCGCCAAACATTCAGGTGATGATTCAACGAAAATAAAGGCGTTATGGTAGTACTTACGTTCGAATAAGTGACAGAAAATCGAATTGTAAAAGCTCTCAGCTAAGTCTGCTTTATTGTGGTAAAGCAGTTGTCCGACATATTCTGTTTTCACCTTTTGCCACAAAGGCTCGTCAAGTTCTGTAATGGCAAAGTCTTGTTTAAGCGTGGCTAGTGTTTCTTTTACGCGTAAATCATAAAAGTCGGTACGCTGCTTTGATGCGTCTTGTACTTCATGCCAAGCGGCTTGCTCAAATCGCGTTTTTGCCGAATGAGTAATTTGGTTAAATAAATACAGGTGGCGTTCAAAACCATTGATGATTGTTTTTGCCAAGGCGACAGCTAAGTTACTCATATTGAATACCATTTCTACTGAGGATAAACAAAGGTCTGGTTAGACCAGAGCCCGTTATCCATTGAGCATAACCCAAACACTTTAATTATTCTTGTTCAATCTTAGCAATATCGAATATTTGTTACGTCAATATTGCTTGAATTTACGCCGCCTCGGCACTAGACTTACGCGGTTTTTTATTGGCTATTTTCATCGGGATTTTTATCCAACTATGCGTGTATCTGACTTTGCTTTTGACTTACCAGAAGAACTAATCGCTCGTTATCCAAAAAGTGACCGTACAGCAAGCCGTTTAATGACGGTAGACGGTAATACCGGCGCTATTGATAATGGCCAGTTTGGTGATGTGCTAGATAAGTTGAATAAAGGTGATTTGCTTATCTTTAACGACACTCGCGTTATTCCTGCGCGCATGTTTGGCAAAAAGGCCTCTGGTGGTAAGCTTGAAGTATTAGTCGAGCGCATGCTTGATGAACACCGTGTGTTAGCACATGTTCGCTGCAGTAAGTCACCAAAGCCGGGCACAGAGATCATTTTAGAAGATCAAGTGTCTGCAACTATGGTTGAGCGCCATGGTGCATTGTTTGAATTAAAGTTCAATAGCGATGAAAAGGTGTTAGACATTCTTGAGCGCATAGGTCATATGCCGCTACCACCGTATATTGATCGCCCAGACGAAGACTCAGATAAAGAGCGTTACCAAACGGTTTATAACGATAAGCCAGGAGCAGTTGCTGCACCGACAGCTGGTTTGCACTTCGACGACGCATTGTTAGAAAAAATTAAAGCGAAAGGTGTTGAGTTAGCCTTCATCACCTTGCATGTTGGTGCGGGCACTTTCCAACCGGTAAAAGTTGACGATATTGCCGACCATGTTATGCATGCTGAATACGTTGAAGTATCTCAAGAAGTTGTTGATAAAATTGAACAAACTAAAGCTGCTGGTGGTCGCGTTGTCGCCGTTGGCACGACATCAATGCGTTCATTAGAAAGTGCAGCAAAAGCGGCTGACGAGGAAGGGAAGCTGATTATTCCTTTCTATCAAGATACCGATATCTTCATTACGCCGGGCTTTAAGTTTAAGGTAGTGGATTGCTTGATCACGAACTTTCACTTATCAGAGTCAACCTTATTAATGTTAGTTAGCGCATTTGCTGGCTACGAGCACATGATGGTCGCTTACGAGCAGGCTATTGAAGAGAAATATCGCTTCTTCTCTTATGGGGATGCGATGTTCTTGACGCGCAAGCAAGGTTAATTTGCACTGGTTAAAGTTAATGCTTTAGCTAGAGAGTTTGTGCGACCTATTTACCACTTAAGCCGCTGGTCTGTTTTACCGGTGGGCGGAGATCAAAATGACAAAACAAAAGATGCAATATCAATTGTTAGCGAAAGACGGCAAAGCACGTCGTGGCCGCTTAACTTTTGAACGTGGCACAGTAGAAACACCAGCTTTTATGCCTGTCGGTACTTACGGTACGGTTAAAGGCATGAAAACCGAAGAAATTAAAGATATCGGCGCAGAGATTATTTTGGGTAATACCTTTCATTTAATGCTTCGTCCAGGCACTGACATCATTGAACAGCATGGCGACCTGCATGATTTCATCAATTGGGATAAGCCTATTCTGACTGACTCAGGCGGCTTCCAAGTATTTAGCTTGGGCGCAATGCGTAAAATTACCGAAGAAGGTGTTAAGTTCAGCTCGCCAGTCAATGGTGAGAAAATCATGTTAACACCTGAGCGTTCAATGGAAGTTCAGCGCAAGTTGGGCTCTGACATTGTAATGATCTTTGATGAGTGCACGCCTTATCCTGCGACTCACCAAGAGGCTAAAGATTCAATGGAAATGTCTTTGCGTTGGGCGCAGCGCAGTAAAGATGCACATGACGGTAATCCAAATGCACTCTTTGGCATTGTCCAAGGTGGCATGTATGAAGACTTACGTGAAGTATCAGTTGAAGGTCTTAAAGCTATTGATTTTGATGGCTATGCAATTGGCGGTTTGTCAGTAGGTGAGCCGAAAGAAGACATGGTGCGCATTTTAGATCATACCACCCCCTTGATCCCTGAAGATAAGCCCCGATATCTAATGGGAGTGGGCAAGCCTGAAGATTTAGTGGAAGGTGTGCGTCGCGGTATTGATATGTTTGACTGCGTAATGCCAACGCGTAATGCCCGTAACGGTCATTTATTCGTATCAGACGGTGTAGTTAAAATCCGTAATGCGAAAAACAAAACCGACACAGGGCCACTAGATCCTGAGTGTGATTGCTATACCTGCAAGAATTATTCGAAGGCCTATTTACACCACTTAGACAAGTGTAATGAGATTTTAGGCTCGCAATTGAATACCATTCATAACTTACGTTTTTACCAACGAGTCATGAAAGGTTTGCGTGATGCGATTGAGGCAGGTAAATTGGACGAATTTGTTGAAGACTTTTATGCAAAACGTGGCTTACCTGTGCCTCCGCTTGCTGAAGGTAGTCAGCAAGTTTAAGAAACAAATTTCGGTGTTTAGTCGGCGCAAATGATAGCGATGGTTAGGCACCAGACATTTTATTAATTATAACGATTAGAAGTAGAGGAAATGATGAGTCTATCTTTAGGTACTATTTTCGCCCAAGCACAACCACAAGGTGGTGGCATGGAAATGTTAATCATGTTGCTTGTTTTTGGTTTAGTGTTTTATTTCATGATTTACCGCCCACAAGCAAAGCGTGTTAAAGAGCACAAGTCGCTTATGTCAGCGTTATCGAAAGGCGATGAAGTATTAACGCAAGGCGGTTTAGTGGGCAAAATCACTAAAGTGTCTGACGAGAAAGACTTTGTGGTTGTTAGCATTGCTGAGAACACTGAAGTAACAGTACAAAAAGCCTCTATCAGCGCAGTATTGCCGAAAGGAACAATGAAAAGCCTCTAATATGAGGCTTTTTTCATAAAGGAAACGTTGTGTTAAATAAAACGCCACTTTGGAAAGTATTACTCGTAATCTTTGTTGTTACGATAGGTGCTTTATATGCTTCGCCAAACTTGTACGGTGAAGACCCAGCAGTTCAGGTGTCGGGACTTAGAGGGGTTGAAGTAGACGCTTCAACGCTTGACCAAATTAAGTCGCAGCTTGAACAGAATAACATTCAAGCAACGAATATCGCGTTGGAAGACGGTCAGGTACTCGTTCGTTTTAAAGATACTGAAAACCAGTTAAAAGCTCGTGATATTCTTGACGATACTTATGGTCGAGACTACTCAGTAGCGCTTAACTTAGTGCCTGATACACCGGAGTGGTTAGCTGGCATTGGCGGTACACCGATGAAGCTAGGTCTTGACCTTAGCGGTGGTGTTAGCTTCTTAATGGAAGTTAATATGAAAGAAGCCGTTAACAAAGCGCAAACTGGCCTTGTTGGTGACTTCCGTGCAGAACTTCGTGGCGAAAAAATTCGCTACCGCACAGTAAAAGCTGAAGGTGATGCAATCAAAGTTATCTTCCGTAATGTTGAAGATTTAGAGAAAGCTGATAGCTTCTTAAGCCGTCAAAACCGCGATCTTATTTTCACAACGAATGAAGATAGCTTGACGCTAACTGCGGTTATGAGCGAAGAAAAGCAAAAAGAAATTCGCGAGTATGCACTTCAGCAAAACATTACCATTATTCGTAACCGTGTTAACGAGCTAGGTGTTGCTGAACCATTGGTTCAACGCCAAGGCCAAAAGCACATTGTTATCGAATTACCGGGTGTTCAAGATACTGCAAAAGCCAAAGAAATCTTAAACGCGACAGCAACTATTGAGTTTAGAATGGTTGATAGCGAAAGTGATATCGGTGCTGCATTAGACGGTCGTGTGCCGGGCAGCTCCCAATTACTTTACGAGCGTGATGGTACGCCAGTACTTCTGAAAAAACGTATTATGCTAACAGGTGATCACATCGTTGATGCTAACTCTGGCTTTGACGAATACAGCCGTCCACAAGTTAACATTACGCTAGATTCACCAGGTGGTAGTAAATTCTCTAACGCCACTAAAGATAACATTGGTAAGCCAATGGCAACTGTTTTTATTGAGTACAAAGGTACTGATAGAAAAGATGCTGAAGGCAACATGATCTTTGAAAAAGTTGAAGAAGTTATCTCGGTCGCGACTATTCAAGCGCGTTTAGGTAAGAACTTCCGTATTACCGGTTCTGGCTCAGCGCAAGAAGCACATAACCTAGCGTTACTACTTCGTGCAGGTGCGCTAATTGCACCGATTCAAATCGTTGAAGAGCGCACCGTTGGTCCTTCACTAGGTGCTGAGAACATCAAGTTAGGTTTCCAAGCAATCATGGGTGGTTTCGCATTAGTATTCATCTTTATGATGATCTACTACCGCGCATTCGGTGTGGTCGCTAACTTAGCACTTGGCGCTAACTTAATTCTAATTGTTGGCGTGATGTCGATGATCCCAGGTGCAACTTTAACACTTCCTGGTATGGCGGGTATTGTATTAACGGTAGGTATGGCGGTTGATGCCAATGTACTGATTTTTGAACGTATTCGTGAAGAACTACGAAGTGGTAAGTCTGTGCAGCAGTCAATCCATCAAGGTTATGATGCGGCATTCTCAACCATTTTAGATGCAAACATCACGACCTTAATTGCGGCATTTATTCTTTATGCTGTGGGTACGGGGCCAATTAAAGGATTCGCGGTAACACTATCTATCGGTATTATTACTTCCATGTTCACAGCGATCATTCTTTCTCGTACTGTGGTTAACGCGGTTTGGGGTGGAAAACGCCTCGATAAGTTAAGTATTTAGGTGACAGTGATATGCAAATTTTAAAACTAACAGAAACTGTTAACTTCATGCGCTACCGAAAGGTGGCGATGGTGTTCAGTATTATTTTGATGTTAGCGTCAGTTGCTTCGCTTGCTATCAACAAACTTAACTTCGGTTTAGATTTTACCGGCGGTGTAAAAGTTGAAGTAGGTTTTGAAGAAGCTGCTGACTTAACGAAAATGCGCCAAGTTTTGGATGCAAACGGTTTTGACGATGCAGTCGTTCAGCTATTCGGTACAAGTCGCGATGTTGTTATTCGTATGGCGGAGCGTCCGAATGTTAAAGCTGAAATGCTAGGTGACGAGATTCTCGCTATCTTGAAAGAAGGAATGGGTGTTGACGTTGATATGCGTCGTATCGAGTTTGTTGGTTCAAGTGTTGGTGACGAATTAACAGAGCAGGGTGGCTTGGCAATGCTAACTGCACTTATCTGTATTCTTGTCTACGTTGCATTCCGCTTCGAATGGCGTTTTGCATTAGGCTCAGTATTCGCATTGTTCCATGATGTGTTGTTAACACTTGGCTTATTCTCAATTTTACAACTTGAGTTCGACTTAACTGTACTTGCAGCTATTTTAGCGGTTATCGGTTACTCACTTAACGATACCATTGTTGTATCGGACCGTATCCGTGAGAACTTCCGTAAGATTCGTGAAGGTGGCCCAGTAGAGATTATCAATATCTCGCTAACGCAAACATTAAGCCGTACGTTCATTACCTCGATTACTACGCTATTAGTACTTGCAGCCTTATTCTTTAAAGGCGGTGCACTTATTCATGGTTTCGCGACAGCGTTACTATTAGGTGTATTTGTTGGTACATACTCGTCAGTGTACGTGGCGAGCTCGGTTGCTCTATCATTAGGTATTTCTAAAGAGGACCTAATTCCAGAAGTGATTGAGAAAGAAGGTGCCGATCAAGAAGAAATGATGCCTTAATCTCTACCATTTTTATCGTAAAACCGAGTGTTGTGAATAATGACACTCGGTTTTTTTGTGCCCTAATATTGTTTTTTTATACTAATAGAAATAAGCGTTTGATTTACTTTTGATTAGTCGGACTTGGTTCCGGTTTAAATACAGGCTTATCTTCTTCAAAGTGTAAAGTCATATCACTCTTGTTCGGGGCTGCTTCAATATCCCCTTGATACACTTGGTCGGGTTGGAAGCCTTTGGTGAGATATATCACCCAGTATTCATCGTGCGGGGTGGAATAGTCATTGATAAACGCTACGCCTATCTCATCTTGTTCAATGTAAAATTCATGCTCGCCAAGCAAATGTGTTCGATGCTCCTTTGATTGCTTAAACGTATGCCAAACACGTTTCGCATCAGTATAGCCGCCAGCAATAGCCTCTACTTGATTACTGTTGAAGTCTATGCCGTAATATTGAGGAAGTTTATATCCAGTTTCTTCCAAATGACTGTTCGGACTGCCTCCTAAGTTATGTCTTACGATACCGTAATCAGCCATTAGCTTGGCTTTTACTTTTGCTTTTGCTGCCTTTGCCAAGGTGAGGTTACAGCGAATACTGCCGCGTTGTTGCTCCGTATCTTGTTGAATTAATTTCACTAACTCGATAGCTTCAGGGCTGTTACCGCATGCATTAATCGGCATTTTTTCTTTGGCAAGGGTATCAAAACTTGAAAATGCAGATAGGATAAATATCGCTGATAACGAGATGCTCATTTTGGCGACCGTAATACTTCCTTTGACAAATGCAAAACTCAGTTGAACATAATTGGATAAGCGCTGTAGAGTTAGTTCTACTAAACTTGTCGTAACAATATATACGCCTTGCTTTTGTATGTGGTGATTTTGGAGAGTGAAATGAATACGGGTAGCTGTTTATGTGGTGGCGTAAAGTTTTCGGTAGCGGCATTCGAGCCGCTTGTTGGTCATTGTCATTGCAACATGTGTCAGAAGTTTCATGGCGCTGCATTTTCAACATTTATTGAAGTAAAGCGTGAACATCTACATTGGCACTCAGGCATCCATCTACTCACTCACTATCGAGCGAAGAATGATTCAGAAAGGAGCTTCTGCCAGCGATGTGGTTCAAGTTTATTGTTTGAATCTAAATTCAACAGAGAGCAGGGTACTGTCGAAATTGCATTATCTGCTTTTGATGATAAACCTAATGTTACTCCAGATGCCCATATCTACTTAGAAAATAAAGTTGATTGGTACACACCAAACGATTCTTTGTGTAAGTACCAGGGCTATCGAAAGTCGTAAAATTAGGTACTCGAGCATAACCTTATTGCTTTGCGGGTGCTTTATGTGAGTATTAAGTTGCAAAATTAACTATGCGAACGGACAGAAAAAGAGTCGCACCTAAAAGCACTAGCGTGATGATTGTCAGTAAAAATAAATAAAACCGCCAGAGCTTATTCTTGAGCCATGCTTTTAGGCCTTTAGGCGGCTTTTTAACTGCGGGCGACTCATTTGATAGTAATGTGTTACTTTGATGGTTTGCGTTGCTTTGATGGTTTACGTTGTTGTGAAGTGGCACATAAGTAGGGATATACCTAAAGCCTGAGATAATCAAGTTTAAGACGAGTGACCATAAAATTACGAAGGCACAAACAAGCAACTCTGTTTCACTATCTTTGTTGAATACAACTAAAACAGCAAACGTAATCAATGCAAGGATGCCTATTAATCTAATAGGCGTTTGTATCGGGAGAAGTTTGTTTGCTAGCTGATGGAACCTGAAGGTTATCATTGATTAAATTCACTGCTATCGGCGTTGTTGACAATAGTTCCTCAGCTTAATCAACGATGCAAGTTTAAATCAACTAACTTAAATCAACAGGCTCTAGTCAAGTAACTTTCATTAAGGCAAACGTTCGCCGCGTGCAGTCACATACAATGTATACCAGTCTTCTCTGCTCAGCTTAACGGTAGCTGCCTTTGTACACTGTTCGATGCGCTTAAGATTGGTTGTACCGATAATAGGTTGGATGCCTGCTGGGTGACGCATCAACCAAGCTAAGACTAACGCATCACTTGATGTCTCATATTGTTCTGCCAACTGTTTAACTAACTTAGCCGTCGCTTGAATGTGTGTTGGCTGATCACTAACATCTCTACCTGAGAATAATCCCTGCGCTAAGCTGCCCCAAGATTGAATTTGTACCTTGTTCTGTTGGCAATACTCTAATGTGCCAGCACAAAAATTATCATGCGAGCCTTGAGGGTTACCAGCTAATACTCCGTGATCTAGCCAGCCCAAATGCTTCAAGCTCATTTCAATTTGATTGGCAATAATCGGTGTTGAAAGAGCAGATTGTAAGTAAGCAATCTGGTGGTGATTCATATTAGAAACGCCAAAATGCTTAACCTTGCCGTTTGCTTGTAAGTTCTGAAGAGTGGTTGCTACTTCATCAAGCTCCATGAGAGGGTCAGGGCGGTGAAGTTGAAGCACGTCAAGTTGTTCAATGCCTAGCCGCGACAGAATGTCGTCAACAGAGCTCGTAATCCAATCTGCTGAAAAATCGTAGCGGCCTGGGCCGTGTTCATCGTCAAAGCGGATGCCACACTTTGACTGAATGATCATTTTTTCTCGCAGTGTCTGGATGTCCTTCAGTGCTTTGCCAAATACCTGCTCAGCTTTGCCATGTGTATAAATGTCGGCATGATCAAAATAATTGATACCATTTGCAAGTGCTGTTTCAATCACTGCTTGGGCTTGTATTTCGTCTGCTTGGCTAATCGTGTTGTTGTCCCAACCACCACCAAGCCCCATGCAGCCATAGGCAATAGAGCTCGCATTAGGAAAATACTGAGTAATAGGAAGTGTTGCCATAAAGGTTCCTGTGTTTAACGCTAATGCCTCGCTCGAGTAATTAGCAAAATTATCATGCGTTCAATTCTATCGATATTCGCTGATCGCCAATAGCTTTGGTAAGTAAATTCACTGTACTGTATAGTAAACAATAAGGTAATTGTTTTTTGTGCGTTCGGACATATTGGCGCTTACGCGTTTACACGTATGCGATGAAATGCCTGACCGTCCAATAGCCCCAAATTTGAAGAGGTAATGCGTGGATAACACACATAAGAAGCTCGAGCGATTAATGCTATTTTCAGAAGTGGCGAAACAGCTCAGTTTTACCAAAGCGGCTCAAGCGCTAGGGTTATCTAAAGGGTATCTTTCTCAGCAAGTAAAACAGCTCGAGAGTGAGTTTAAAACGCCATTATTAATTCGCTCAACAAGAACCGTTAATGTGACAGAAGGGGGAAAGGCCCTGTTAGCTCATGCGTAAGAAATTAAGCAGTCGATGTTGTCAGTGGAGCGTATTTTGCGAACCGAACGGGATCAATTGTCGGGCAACATACGCATAACAGCCCCGAAACTTTTGGCGCAAAGTGTTGTTGCCAATATATGCCAAGCGTATAAAGCTGATTATCCTCAAGTTACTTTTACCCTAGATAGCAGCTATCAGCAATATGATCTAACAGCAGCCGATTTTGATTTAGCTTTTCGTGCTACCTCTACGCCCCCTGAAAATATGATTGCCAAGCAATTATTTCGCTATCTACATATTTGCGTTGCCTCCCCCGAATACTTAGCTAGGGCGGGATCGCCAAAATCAATTGAGGAATTGACCAAACATCAGATTCTAGCAGCGCCCCACGATAGTTATTGGCCACTAGACGGTCAGCAAATAGGCATACAAGCTTGGCTCGTGTCTAACGATAACAATTTGCTGTTGAGCCAGGCATTACAGGGCAATGGCATTGCTCTTTTGCCAGACTATGCTGTTAAATCAGCATTAAATGATGGTTATTTATGTGAAATATTGGAAACGGTGGAAAAACCTTCCCATAATATGTATCTGTTGCAACCGCAATTGATCTACCCACCACAAAAGGTCACTTTGTTTACTCAATTTGTTTTGGCATATCTTAAGCAGACTAGTTTCGCAGGTTTGCACATAGGGAAGCAGTAAATGGGGGAGTTATACATGATGATAAACTTTCAAAGCCATGGTAATGCTGATATCACCGTTGATGATAATATTATTTTTGTAGAAGCGACGGGGCCTTGGAACAAAGAATATATCGAGGGCTTCCATCAAGAGTTGTTAGCTGCATCTGCACATTTAAAACCGGGTAAGTTTGGTGTTCATCTTACGGTAAAGGGAGAAGCGATTGCTTCTCCGGAGTCTATAGAAGCCCATATTTAATTCTTGAAACACTCAACGGTGTCCGGTATTAAAGTCAATTTTGCACAATGCACAACAACGCATATTTCAAAGTTAATGTTTACTGACGTTTATCAAAGAGCCGGGAATACATTTTCTATATTTGATGACCCCAAATCGGGCTGCGACTGGCTGCAGTCAGTTCTTGCGGACTAATTATTGGGAATGAACCGCCAAGAGTTGCAACAGGCTTAGCGTATCAAGCTTCGTTGTTTACTCTAGCAACCTTCTCATTGCACACATTTTTATTCACTTATCGTGGGACTCTCGCCCTCGTCATATCGGCTCCATTTTTACGCACTTTTTTTGGCTTTAACGCTATAATTAGCTGAAAGTCAGGATATTTCCTCATTAAAAATTAAGTACAATGGAATCCTCATGGAATATGAATTCAGACACGATCCTATTACCGGTCAAGCACGCGCCCTATTTTCGCTTGAGCAGCAAATGATCGGCCCTTGGTTAGAAGTGGAAGTGGGCACAAATAACGAAATGCTGTCCGCACTTTTAGTTTCAATCGACAACGTAGGGCATGACCAAAAACACGAAGTAACAATCACTGGCAAAGAATATTCAGTCATATTCACAGAAGATGATGTGTATGTGCAGCCAAATACAAATTTCAATGGAGAAGATGATTTGCCAGAATCACTTGCGATGCAAGATTTGCATTTGGACAGTCAAAGCGTTAGCGCATGCGGGCTAGACGACTTCCGTCAAATATTGTTGTCATGGGCTAAGTTTACTAATAACTAGCATGGTAGATTGAACTATTGAATACGCATATGCGTACATATAATATACTGATAATAAAATTATTTTTCCCTCCGGTACATTGCAATGTCTGATAACAAGAAGTCCACAAAACGCATGGTGCCTTTGCGCTATGTATTAACACCATTCGCTATCATTTTCGCCGCATTAATCGTGATGATGGTCTTAGGTGCAGTAGCGCCGAAACCAGAAAAGAAACCTATCTCGGTGCGTGCTCCATTAGTTGAGGTCGCTGAGTTATCGCCATCTACAGTGCAATTCTTAGTTCCCAGCCAAGGCTCTGTCATGCCGCGTACAAAGACTAATTTAATCTCTGAAGTATCAGGCATGGTTACGCAAGTTTCAGATAAGTTTGTTGTGGGTGGCTTTTTTAAGAAAGGCGAAGAAATTCTGCGTATTGACGATATTACTTACAAAGTTGCAGTACTTCAGGCTGAGTCAAGATTGGGAGCTGCTGAGTCGACGCTAGTGTCGGAAAAGGCATCAGCAAAACAAGCAGAAGATGAATGGTTGCTAACCGGCAAAACGCTCGATGAAGCGCCAATTCTTGCTCGTCGAATTCCTCAACTTAAGCAAGCTGAAGCTAATTTGATTGCTGCTAAAGCAGATTTGACAGAAGCTAGGACTAAGCTTGAAAGAACGCGTATCATTGCGCCGTATGACGCTATGATCAAAGCCAAAAAAGTCGATATTGGTCAATACGTCACTGTAGGCTCTTCAATCGCTGACACCTTTGCTGTTGACTACGCAGAAGTTCGCCTACCTGTTAAACAGCGTGACGTAGCATTCTTAAACTTACCTAAAATCAACCAGCCCCTTGAGCAAGCGTCAGGTGTTGAACTTTACTACCAACTAGATGGTAACAAATTTACTTGGTCTTCGAATATTGCTCGTTATGAAGGCGTAGTCGATATGGCGAGCCGAGTGCATTACCTAGTGGCCCAGTTAGATGACCCATACAAAGTGCTAGGAAATGCTGAGCAAAATGAGATTCACATAGGTACGTTTGTTAATGCCACTATTGAAGGCAAAGAAATAAGTAACGTGCTCTCTATCCCTCGCGCAGCAGTTCATGGCGCGAATACACTGTATTTGATTGATGGCCAAAACAAGCTCCACATTCAAAACATCGACGTTTTAAGAGCTGAAGTCGAGCATGTATATACACAGCAAGTTATCGACAGTGATTTTCGTTTAGTTCTAACCAATATTGAAGCGCCTGTTGAAGGGATGTCATTACGCGTGCTTGGTGAAGCCTCTGCAAATGTATCAACGGACGTTGCGACAAAGACAGAAGATGAAAATGAGGATGACAACTCATGAACCAAGTGAAAGAAGAGTTAACCGGCATTATCGCGTGGTTTACTCGTAACAGTGTTGCTGCCAATTTATTGATGGTGTTTATTTTAGTTGCTGGGATGTTTTCATTTCAGGGACTAAATAAAAAAATGTTCCCTGAATTCAATCCTAACAGTATTCAGGTACTGGTGCCGCATTTAGGTGCTGCACCTGAAGAGGTCGAGCAATCGGTTATCTTGAAAGTAGAAGAAGCGATTGAAAATATTGAGGGTATTAAGCGTGTAACGTCGAGTGCACAAGAAGGCATTGGTATCGTCACTATTGAGTTGCAGTCAGGCTATTCAATGTCTGAGAAGCTTGATGAAGTTCAAATGCAAGTTGATGCCATTACCACGTTTCCCGCTCAAACTGAAAAGCCAATAATCACTAAACAAGAATTTAAAGGCCAAGTGCTTTGGCTTTCGGTAAGTGGTTCGATGGAACGTCGAACGCGCCAAGTAATGGCACAAGAAATTCGCGACGAAATTATGACGTTGCCAAGTGTTAATAGTGTTCAGGTTGTCGGTAGTCGTGATTATGAGATTAGTATTGAAGTATCAGAAGAAAGGTTACAGCAATTTGATTTAACCTTTGATCAAGTCACCCAAGCGGTTCGCAATTCATCAATTGACTTACCTGGCGGTACTATAAAAACCATCGGTGGCGATATTTCATTACGTGTTGATGGACAAGCTTACACCGGGAAAGAATACAGCGATTTAGTGTTGCGCACTGACCCTGACGGTACGCGTTTGGTGCTGTCTGATGTTGCAAATGTTATTGACGGTTTTGTTGAACGCGAAGATTTCGCTCGCTTTAATGGCGAGAACACGTCAAGCATTATGGTGCAATCAACTGGCGACCAGAATGATCTTGAGATTGCTGAAGAAGTGCATGCTTATGTAGCAAAAAAGAATACCGAATTGCCAGAGGGCGCCACATTAACGGCTTGGGGAGATACGTCGGTTTATCTACAAGAACGTTTGGATATGATGATCTCTAATATGGCGCTTGGGGCGATTTTAGTATTTTTAGTACTTACGTTATTCCTGAGATTACGCATAGCATTTTGGGTCATGTTGGGGATTCCTATTAGTTTCTTTGGTGCGTTTATTTTAATGCCGTTAGCGGGTGAGTGGTCGGTTTCAATCAACTTATTGAGCCTGTTTGCTTTTATCATGGTGCTTGGAATAGTCGTTGATGATGCCATTGTTATTGGCGAAAGCGCATATAGTGAGATGCAAAAATATGGGCACTCTACTGACAATGTAATTCGAGGCACTATGCGAGTTGCTATGCCTGCAACGTTTGGTGTTTTAACAACAATTGCAGCATTTGCGCCGTTGTTGTTTATTGATGCTACCTTTGCCGCCTTCTTCCGCGCGATAGCCTTGGTTGTGACATTCTGTCTAATATTCTCTCTAATTGAATCGAAATGGATATTGCCTGCGCATTTGGCACATATGAAATATCGACCTTTAACTGAGGATAATGCAAATGCGATGGAGCGCTTTCAAATGCGCTTTAAAAAAGGACTAGATAACTTTATTCAACATAAGTACAAACCTTTCTTGGAAAAGGCTCTGATAGCTCGCTATAACACAATGGCCACCTTTATTGCGATTCTTGTTCTTAGTTTGAGTTTAATAATAGGTTCATTTGTGAAAGTTGAGGTATTTCCGAATGTGCCTAGCGACTTTATTCAAGGTAATGTCACTATGCTTGATGGCAGCAATGTCTCAGAGCGTAATAGAGCCATTGACGTGATAACTCAAGCAGCCTATGACGTAGCAGAAGAAAATAAAACGGATGGTGTCTCGTTTATTAAACATACCATGGTATTTACCGATGGTAATACTCAAGCGTCATTTTTATTAGAGTTGGTTAAACCTGATGAGAGAACACTTAATGCCTACGATATTGAAAAACTGTGGCGTGACAAAATTGGTGAAATTCCGGGCACAAAAGAAATTCGGTTCTTTGCTGGTACCAATGTTGGTGGCGGTGCCGCGATAGAATTTCAGCTAACCGGCAAAAACGATGCTGAGTTGGAAATAGCTGCTGAGAAAATCATGGCTAAATTGGGTGAATACAATGGTGTATACGATATTCGTAACTCGTTTAGCCGTGGTCAGCAAGAGATCAAACTTGCGATTAAGCCTGAAGCTGAAGTACTTGGATTAACCTTAAGTGACTTAGCACGTCAAGTTCGTCAAGCATTCTACGGTGAAGAAGCACAGCGTATTCAACGTGGTCGTGACGAGCTGAAAGTTATGGTGCGCTATCCGAAGGAAGACCGTTTATCCATTACCGATCTTGAAGACATGTGGATACGCACTAAAACTGGCGATTTGGTGCCGTTTTATCAAGTCGCTGAAATCAGTATTGGACAAGGGTTTTCAACCATCACCCGTGTAAATCAAAAGCGTTCTATTACGATTTCTGCGGATATCGATAGCCAACAAGTAGAATCTCGCAAGGTCATCATGGAAATGAACCAGCAAGCGATTCCTGATATTTTAGCGGATCACTCTTCGGTAAGTTACGGTGTTGAGGGCGCGAGCAAAGAACAATCAGATTTCTTAAGACAGCTAGGTCTTGCAGGATTAGGTGCTTTATTCCTTATATACGGTTTAATTGCTATTCCGACGAAATCTTATGCGCAACCGCTGGTAATTATGTCGGTGATTCCGTTTGGTATTATCGGTGCGATTATTGGTCATTTCCTGTTGGGAAAAACCATCAACATGATGTCAATTTATGGCTTTATTGCGCTAACCGGGGTAGTTGTAAATGACAGTCTTATTTTGGTGGACTTTATTAATAAAGCTAAAGGTACTGGTAAGAAGATGATCGAAATCGTGATGGATGCGGGCGCACAGCGTTTCAGAGCGATTTTATTGACATCACTGACGACCTTCTTCGGTATATTCCCGCTTTATTTCGAAGGTAGCTTACAGGCACAGTTCATTATTCCAATGGCGATTTCATTAGGCTTCGGTATTATGTTTGCTACGGTAATCACGCTGTTTCTAATTCCAGCTTTATACCTAATAAAAGAAGATATACATAACTTGTTTAGCCGCAGGAAAGCCGTGGCAAAAACTGCTGAACAATCCTAATGAAAAAACTAGATAACAGAACCAGAAGCTAGACCCAAACCCAAGTGTCGAGAGGATAGTATGTGGGCTAAAACGATAAAAAATACGCTAGTAGTGTCGTTGTTGATGATGGCATCTGCTTGTGATGCCTTTCAAGCGCCTGAGATTGCGCCTGCTAAAAATCAGAATGCTTATCAGCCAAACGTGCTTGTTAAAGAGGTGAGCATTCCTTGGGGAATGGCACAACTTCCTAGTGGCGATATCCTATTTACTGAACGTCAGGGTGAGCTTCGCTTAGTGCGTGATGATAAATTAGTAGGTGACAAAATTTCAGGTTTACCTGAAATATACGCGGCAGGACAAGGTGGATTACTAGATATTAAATTGCACCCTGACTACGCAAAAAATGGTTGGATTTACTTAACATACTCAAGCCCAGACGGTGAAGGTGATGGTACAAATACAGCCTTGATGCGTGCTAAATTTGATGCTGAAAAGTTAACACTTACTCACCAAGAGAAACTTTATAAAGGCAGTGACAATACAATCAAAGCACATCACTACGGTAGTCGTATCGCCTTTGACGATAAAGGTTATGTTTACTTCTCAATCGGTGATCGCGGTGAGCGTGATGTTAAGCCTCAGAGCTTAAGTTTAGACGGCGGTAAAATTTACCGATTACACGATGACGGCCGTATTCCTGCTGATAATCCATTTGTCGGTCAAGAGGGGGCAAAGCAAGCGATGTATTCTTACGGTCACCGCAACCCTCAGGGTCTTGCTAAAAACCCTAAGACAGGTGCTATTTGGTCACATGAGCACGGCCCACGAGGCGGTGATGAAGTCAACTTAGTGATGCCGGGTAAGAACTATGGCTGGCCAGTGATTACTCATGGTCGCAATTATAGTGGCACATCTATCACAGACCTTACTGAAAAAGAGGGTATGGAAAAGCCACTTCATCATTGGACACCTTCTATTGCGCCGTCAGGGATGATTTTCGTTACTAGCGATAAGTACCCTGAATGGCAAGGCAAAGTGCTAGTGGGCTCGCTAAAGTTTGGGTATTTAGTGCTATTGGATATTACCGATAATACCGTCGTTGGCCAGAGTACTTTATTCGAAGGAATTGGCCGTGTACGCAGCTTAATGCAAGGTAACGATGGTTACATATACGTTGGCACTGACGGTGGTGGTATTAAGCGCATTGAACCCGTGACCTGATTGAGCAAGCTTAGATCTTACCATTCACTATATGTTGACGTTGTTGCTCATTTAGCAGCGTCACTATCAATCTTCTATCTTTGTTAACTTATTGTTAGTCAAGCAGGTTTTTTACTTGTTTATGCCGATTTGCTTTGCTTAATGGCTTGTTTGGCGTTTCTTTCTGGCTTACCCTCATAGTACCGATTAAAAAACTTGCGATGTGATACTGTGCTCACTGGTATCGTAAAATAGTTAATAACAACAAGAACTTTAAATGACTTATTTAGCCCGACTGTCACAGCTTAGCTCTATCTTGATAAGTGTTGCTTTCACTATCTTTAGTTTACCTAAGGCATATGCTGCATCGTTTGATGTAGAAGACCCGTATATATGCCAAAACACAGTAGCAAACTTTCCTGAACCTTATTTAACACCTGAGAACAATCGAGAAGTACTGATAAATGGTGTACGTGAGCACTGTTTAGATAACTACCAAGCATCATCGGAAATAGTGTCGGAATTGCTAAATGATCTAGCTGGGCTTTCAAAGAAAGAAATTACCTATGCTTACGTGCTGCAGAGTATTAATTTGAACAACATCGGTAGCAATGACAATTGTGACTTGGCTAAATTAGCCGTAGCTCATGGCCATGGTAGTGATAGCAAAACTCTCGCGATTAGAGCCGAACTCAATTATTTCTCTTTTTGTGAATTACACGACGGCAATACATCGCACACGCTAAAACGTTTATATGAGCTAAGCAAAGAAGCGCTAGCAATGGAAAGCTTTAATTTGCAATTAGCGATTCACAACCAAATTTCTTATGTCTATTACTTACTTGACCAAAACCAATTGGCTGCTGATGAGTTAGAAATTGCGTTGGAATTGGGTAAGAAAATGAAGTCTGATGATTACTTGATCATGCTTTATAATCTCATTGATGCTTATTTAGATGCGGGGGAGTTGTCACTAGCTGAACAGCGTATTGATCTATTTCATCAGTCGTTGACGGAAAAAAGCAGTCAATGGGAGCGGTGGTTAGTGTTATTCGCAGAGTCCTACTTGTCGTTGTTAAAAGAAGACTATGAAAAAGTGCTCGAATTGAAAGATAAGCTAGGTAAAAGCGAGCCGAATGATTCACCTGTGTTTAATGAAAAAATAGCGATAATCCAAGGCCTTGCTTGTTTCGAATTAGGGCAATTTAGCTGTGCAGAGAGCCTTATTAATACTCACTTATCATCGAAACCCGCCGAAGAAATTAATCGGTTGAAGTGGTTAGCATTGTTAGTTAAGTGGCACGATTACAAGGGTCAACATAACGAGATGAGAATAATGCAGCAGCGCTATTTCGAATTGGCAGAGCAGAAGTTATTCACCCAGCAGCAAGCGGCGAAAATACTGGGTGTTGCCAAACTTAACAACGAAGTAATCCGCCTGAGCTCGCTCGAGTTGGAACAAAAACTAGAACAGCAGCAGCACACTAATCGTATGTATACGCTAGCGATAACTTTCTTAAGCGTGCTACTTGTGGTGTTTGTTATTGGCTACTGGCGTTTGAGTGTAAAGATCAAAAAAACGGTGATTGTTCCTCAGCAGGAGCGTTAAAGTTAGTTTTTACCTAATGAGAGCCTAACTTTTCTTCCAAATCTTCAATGATATTTTGGTAGTCATATTCGTCACAATCTAGCACGGTAAAAACAGTATCTTGTAAATAGGGCCAGTCAGACGCTGGTCTGAAATACTTGTGCTGATAGACCAAGTTCTCTGCCATTTTGAGGATGGAGAACAATGTTTGCTGTTCAGAGCCATCCAATTTATTGAGAAATTCTCTGTCATGATGGCGCAGGATAATTTTACAGATATCCACCGGAAGTCGCCAAGAGCTTGCTACATAGTAACCAATCGTGGCGTGACTTACTTGGTAGTGTTGTTCTTCAATGGTGGTGATTACTTCGCTTGGGTTAGCTTCGGCGTAATCGAATGTATCTTGGTAATCTTGATACTTCATCGCCATCACAGGTATGCCGCAATCATGAAAAAGTCCCAGTGTGAATAGTTTGTCTTTAGCTACGCGTCGATTGAGCTTTTCTGCAATAAAAACTGCTGTAGTGGCAACGTTATTGGTGTTATCCCAGAACCTATCTAGTTCAATACTGCATTGCTTTCCTGTGAAGCTTTTACGAATTAAACTTGAAGTTACAAGCGAAACAATGCCATTTAAACCAATATATTTAACCGACTTTGGAATATCGGAAATGGAGCGAGCCAAGCCATACATTGGGCTGTTAATCGTTTTTAAGATCTTGGCACTGACCGCAACATCCTGTGAGATAAGATTAGCGACCTCATCTAGGTTAGGTTCTTTTTCCTGAATTTTTTCTTGTAACTGCAGTAATAAAGTCGGTTGGGCAGGTACAGAAAACCCTTTACCAATATCATCAAGTACCGACTGATCAATCTTTAACATGCGATTAAGACGCCCTAAATCTCATAAGAAAAACTATTATTTCATAAGTTTAAATCTAATTGAGAAAAAATCACGGGCTATTTTTGTATGCAATATATTTTGCTTGTCTCGTCTGTGAATTATTGGCTAAACTTGGGCTCTTTTCATTCTCCAGACACTGTAACGAGGAAAGCCATGAAGCGGTGTGCAATTTTAACTATGGATAGTTTAGAAGATTTCGAAGCTTATGATGATTTACTTGAACAACCGCTTGCTGCATTAGGGTGGCAAATGGAAATGGTGTCATGGCGAAGCGAAACCGTCGACTGGGACGATTTTGATGCAGTGATCATTCGTTCGCCTTGGGATTATCAGGACGATGACGACGGCTTCTTAGCAGTACTAGCAAACATTGAAGCATCCAGTGCGCACCTCGAAAATTCGCTTGATATCGTTAAGTGGAATATCGACAAGGAATATTTGAAGCAGTTGGAATCTCGCGGCGTAAACATTGTGCCGACACTATGGCGCGAAACGTTTGATGCCAATGAGCTAGCAAGCTTTTTTGAACACTTTGCTGTTGACCAAATTGTGCTTAAACCAAGAATTAGTGCAAATGCAGACAATACCTTTTGGTTAACGAAAGATAACTACCGATCGCACATCACAGATTTAGCCGACGCATTCGCAAATCGCAACTTCATGGTTCAGCCATTTATGGAAAGTGTCATTAACGAAGGTGAATTTTCACTCTTTTATTTTGATGGTGCCTACAGCCATGCCATTTTAAAGACACCTAAAGACAATGACTTCCGCGTGCAAGAAGAGCATGGTGGTCGATTAAAAAGTGTTACACCAGAGGCCGAGTTAGTAAAACAAGCGCAAATATCGCTGGCGGCTATCGAAAGTATGCCACTATATGCACGTGTTGATTTCGTGCGCCATGCTGATAGTTTTGCCTTGATGGAAGCTGAGCTTATCGAGCCTTCGCTATACTTCAATATGGACGCTGAGTCGCCAGTAAAGTTTGCCCAAGCGTTTGCGGCAAAAATGCAAGAACTTGCCATTTAGTCGACAAAGCCTTACGCAATGCTCGGTTGTGTAAGGTTAGCTGTGTAAGGTTAGCTCGCGTAAGGCCCTGTTTAATCCAATTTAATCTAATCCGTTACTTTCTTCACAGCTTCAAATAAAGCTCTATCACGTTTACTTATGCGAACTTACCATTGTGGTAATCGTCCACTGCTTGTCGTAACTCGTCCTGCGTGTTCATCACGAAAGGACCGCCTCTAGCTACGGGTTCATTTAAAGGTGTTGCTGACACTAAAATGAATCGGGTATCTGTATCAGCGTACAACGCAGTAGTGTTACCCTCAGCAAGAATACCTAATTGCTTCTCTGTCACTAATCGCTGTTTTTCACCTACCGCAAGCGTTCCTGATATCACATAAATGAAACTGTTTTCTTGTGAAGATATGGACTGAGAAAAGCTCTCACCTTGCTTCAAGATAATATCAAGATAAGTAGGCTTAACGAACTCATTAACGACGGCACCTTGGGTACCAGCATTCGTTTGTCCGGCAATGACCCGAATTTCTCCGCCACTTTCAGTCGTCTCAACAGCTATTTGGTCGGCTGGAAATTCTTGGTACTGAGGCTCCGTGAGTTTCTCTTTTGCAGGTAGGTTCACCCAAAGCTGAAAGCCTTGCATTAGGCCTGCCTCTTGCTCTGGCATTTCAGAGTGAATAATACCGCGTCCAGCTGTCATCCATTGCACACCATTTGGTGCAATAACACCTTCATTTCCGGCACTGTCCTTATGAAGCATGCGACCAGCTAACATATATGTCACGGTTTCAAAGCCGCGGTGAGGGTGTGGCGGAAACCCTGCGATATAGTCATCTGCATTGTCTGACTCAAAAGCATCTAACATCAGAAAAGGATCTAGCATGTTAAGTTCTGGGGTGCCAATTAAGCGAGTGAGTTTTACACCTGCACCATCGGAAGCTGGCATCCCTTGTGTCAGGTGCCTTAGTTCTCGAATCGTTATGTTTTCGTTGATTTTAGAGGCTTGTTCTAGCGTTTCTTTTGACATGACTTTTCTCTCTATACATAAGTTTTATGTGTAGGTTGTTTAGGCAGCCATGCCGATAACTTGCGGTGAATTGGCGCTATTTTCTTTAATACTTTTTATCGTATAGACAGCTAACGCTGCCGCTACCGTGAATTCAATAGCAATAATCAGTGGCAGCAGAAAGGCTGGTACGCCAAGAATATCCAACGCGCCTTGTATGCCATTAAACAAACTCGCTTGTTGACCTGCGATAGTCAAAAGTGAGACAGAAATTACGATGGCAACCAGTTGTGTTAATTGATTTGTTTGCAGTTTCATTACGCTGTCCTATTCAATTTACGCCCTAAATTTGGGGTTATAGCTAAAGACTTGTAGCGAAAATCAACTTGCATCACTTTGTCTTTGCTGGGTTTGTTTCGATGAACACATGATATATAAAGTGATATGTGGAAAAAATATGCTAAAAATTGAAATACTATTTCCAAATGGCTCTTAATAAGGGAGTGCTTTGAAATAGGAGAGTTGATTGGATATAAAAAAGCCCATGCACTGCATGGGCCAAAAGGGCTTGCGCTACAAACTGCGTAGCGCTGTCAAAGTAGACGCTAATCTCTAACAACCAAATCAGTTATTAGCATCAGGGCATTTTCCACAGAGAGCGCGTGAAAAATTCGGGTTTACCATCTCCAGTCCAGTACAAAATAACTGTCATTAGTTTGTAAAAGGTGCTCAGCCAAAAGGCGGTTAACCAGGGCACATAGGTGTACCGCCAATTGGTGAGCTGCTTGGAAACCGCAAAAATTCTGTATACATGTTCATTTGAACATTCTTCATATAAAAGCCACTTCTTCACTACCTCGTGGTAGAAAAAAGGAGCGTGGTTCTGGCAGTCTTATCCAGAAAACATGATACCTAGAGGCATTAACGGCATTTGTCGCTAGAGGTCAATAATTTTACACTAGGGGGATAGTATAAAAATTAAAAACATAAACCGTTAAACTTCAGCCTGTTCGGTATCTGTTTGGGCTTCAATCGCTAAGTTTTTGGCTTAGCATTTTCTAATCGTCTTCAATAATACATGTAAAAAATTAAAAGTAAACCCAAATGAGAATTATTTTTATTTAATGTTTGGGCGCCCCGGATAACATGCTGTACTACATTAATATTCGGGTAAGGAGTTTTCATAAGTGGAATATAAAAAGTGCCGTCACTAGAAGGTTAAGCTAATCTCTATCTGAAGACTATAACGACTGATTAGGAGAGTAAGCTATATCTCTTAATCTTGGTGGTCGAGATTTATTGCTAATGCTATTGAGCCTGCTTAACACTCGACCAAACGTCGATATTCTCAATATTGGCTCGAATAATTATGCTTGACTTTCATTGTCTTGCACGTGAATCTAAAGCGAAAATTGCGAGAGAATGGTCACGTCGATTATTTATACCGTAATGAAAAAGAAACAATAACGAATAAAAATATGCGCGACTTGGTCAATACATACAGTATTCGCCAAACCGTGCGATTTAGAGGCATTTTATGGAATTGCGATCATTTGTACTTTGTAATGAAACTGGCGACGAAGTCTGCATTTCTAACTATGGCGCGCGCCTTTTACAATGGCACACTGACGTTGGTCATGAAGACCGAAATATTATTTTAGGGTACGCTAACCTTAGCGACTATCTCGATGATCCCTTTTATCACGGCGCAATCGCAGGGCCCTTTGCTAATCGAATTGGTGGTGCTGAGTTCACTATTGACGGCAAGACCTATGAGTTGCAAGCCAATGAAGGGCGTCATCATTTGCATGGTGGCAAAGACAGCATCAGTGATATGTATTGGGATATCGTTGCTCAAGAAGAGCAGGTCCTGACCTTAAAGTGCGAGGTACCTGATGGTTTTAATGGGTATCCTGGTGGTCTGCATTTTTGGGTAACCTATCACTTAAACAACGATAGCTCGCTGGACGTTGATATAAAAGTCACCACAGAACAAGCTACAGTGATTGGCCCAACGACTCATCCCTATTTTAATCTAGCGGGTGTTGGCAATGATGCCGAAGGTCATGTTTTACAGATTTTTGCTGATAATTACACGCCTGTTGATCATCAAAATATACCGACTGGAGAGATCGCAGACGTTTCCGATACGCCATTTGATTTCCGCCAACCGAGACAACTAGACAGCGAGAGAGAGCAACTTGATCACAATTTTGTGATGGCAAGACCTGCCACTGAGTCGCAAGCTATTTTGATTAGCCCTGATAAGAAGCTTCAACTTCACGTTAGTAGTGCTTACCCGGGATTACAGGTCTATACAGGTGAGTTCTTATCGGGTAAGTTCGAACCGTTTGGTGGGATTTGCTTAGAGCCTCAGTTTTATCCGAATAGCCCGAATGAAGAAGCCTTTCCATTCTTCTACACTACGCCTGATGAACCATTTAATATGCGTATCAGCTATAAGCTGGTTAAAAATGTAGAGCAAAATCTGGATACTTCAGAAGAAGCAGAATCTGCTGGTGAGGATGCTGGCGGTGAATAACGTGGACTAGCTAGCGTGTATTCGTTACACGCTTTATCGCTTGCATCGTCATTATAGGCCCAACGAGTTCAAAGAAAATTGTAGAGCAAATGATAGCCGCTAAAAGCTGGCTACCCAATTCAGGCATTAAACTGGTCGCGACTAAGCCCATACCAATGGCGACAACGGCTTGCGGCAATAGGGCTGGACCAAACCAATGTTGTTTACCTTGATTTACGCTGCCTAACTTAGCACCAATAAAGCCGCCAATAAGCTTGCCTATTATCCGTAACGCGATATAGCTAGCACCTATCCAACCGATTTGTTGCAAGGCTTCAAAGTTTAGCGTTGCTCCTGCCAAGATAAAGAAAATTAACATGAATTGCTCCTCAATCCCTTCGATTGCATGAAATGGGTAGTCATGATGTTTAGAAAAATTAGCGACGACGGCTCCTAATAACATTGCGGCAATTAAGAAGGCGACGTTAAGCCATAAAGCGATACCACCACAGAGGAAAACGACACCAAGGGCTTCTGACATAACAGGTTTGCCAGGAGATAACCGCCCTGTGATGTAAGCGGTTAGTAAGCCAAGTAACATACCTAACAAAACTCCGCCGCCGATGTCTGTCATCGCATGCACTAATAGGGCTTGTTCACTACCACCTGAAAGCGCAAAGACAAGGGATATACCTAAACCAAACAAAATGAGTGCCCATGCATCATCAAGCGTAACAACGGGCAACAGCATTGACTTAAATTGATTCAGTTTAACGTTTTCAGACTTGCCCAGCGATTGAGTGACAACATCAAATACTGCTGTTGCGTCGGTAGCTGCAGCGATGCACCCGAGAATAATCGCTAGCGGCAAAGGGACGTTAAACAGTAATAAGCCAGAGGTAACGATTATCGAGGTAATTAGTGATGCACCAATAGCCGAAGAGGAGTCTTTCAGTGCCGAACGAGTGAGCTTGCCACCAATCAGGAAACCGACCATGAGTAATGCAAGTTGCGCGATTATATCAAATTGGGTGGTAACAAGGTTGGGGATAAAATTAAGCCCTTCAGGCCCTACGAAGATACCGAAGCCAATCAGCAGAGTAACACGAGGAAAAGCTGTTTTTTGACCAATAATTGATAAGGTTAGGCCTGCCAATAGCAGGCTTCCAAGGCTAATCAAAAAGAGTGTTTGGGTATCCAATAGTTGAAACATCCTTGCATTTGCTTTGCATCATGGATGCTCAATAAACAGTGCTAGCGTGTACCTTTTAGGTAGCTTTGTCTAAGCGTTTCTTCGAGCTTTTCTATTGCATAACGTAACATGGTGCGCGGCATCTTGTGATAATGCTGATCAAGAAATGTGACTAAAACCTCATGATTTTGTTTGCCAACCTCTCTAAGCATCCAACCACAAGCTTTGTGAATAAGATCTTCTTTATCGCTAAGAAGTTGCTCACAAAAGGTTAGAACAGTATCGAATTGCCCCTGTTTGATAAACGCAAAACATGAAATCACAGCGATTCGTCGATGCCACAAATTATTAGATATTACTAAATCAAACAGTAGGTCTTTGGGCTTATCTAGTAGATAGCCGCCACAGATGACGTGTGCAGAACTGTCGACTAAGTCCCAGTTATTGACGTAATCTTTATGCGATAAATAGTATTGATATAAAGCAGCTCTATCACTTTCCTTTTTGGTGCGTTTAAATCGGGTTGCAAGCAGTAATTGCCCAGCCAATCGTATCTCGTGATATTCGTGCTGTATTAAAGGTGTTACCTCATTGAGCGGAATATCTGTCTGCAGCTTTTTGACATAGGGCTTAATGGCTTCTCGAACGACAGGAACGCGTAAACCAAGAAATTTATCTCCAGCACCATATTCACCCTCGCCAGTTTTAAAAAAGCGCTGTGAATGTGCTGCTATTTCATCGTTACGCCGAGCAACTAGGTCTTCAATCAATCTATCGAATTTCAGGTCATTATCGGCAGTGTTTTTTGGTGATATGCTCATATTCGTTAAGGTCCAGCAGATAGTCGTTTGGAGCTAGTTCGAAGGAGTTGTCAGCGTCAAGCCAAAGCTATACTTAATAAATACCTAACAAATACCCAGCAAATGCCTAGTTAAGTCTAATCTGTTTAATCGCGTCGTTCGACACGCCATGGTGGATTCTTTCGATTATCGCCAGCCCAATAGAGCTTTATTTTGTTGCCACTCGGGTCATAGACAATGGCCTCTGTCCATAAGTATCGTTCTGCGGTTGGCGGCTGAGCTATGTCGATTCCTAACGCACTTATCTGATTGACCTTTTCTTCTAATGATTCGGTTTCAAAGTAAATGGTGGTGGGATTAACTTGATGGCGGTCTTCCGTTAAAGACAATGAAAAAGTAGCATCTCCTTCGGGGCACTCGAATCTTGCATAATGGGTAGTGTCGACGATCTGTAAAAAACCAAGCTTTCGATAGAAGGCTGCAGTCTCTTCCATGTCAATCGCTGGGAGCGTCACCTGATTTAGGTTCATATTTTCTTCCTACTACTTTTCCTATCATTTTATCTTTGGCTTGAACATCAGTAGCCTATCGATTATTCGGGTTTTTGCGGTTCTGCTCAGTCTCACCATGAAAGTGGTGGCGGTTAATCTAAGATATGTTCACTAATGTAACGATTAAACGAAATCAGGTCAAACGAGCCTTTAATTTCAAAGCGAACTTGACCTAGTTCGCTTAAATAAAGCTCTATTTCGCTGTCTAGGTCTAATGTCCCAGCAGACTCAACGGAAAATGCTTGGATCTTACTGTAGGGAAGAGAGGTGTAATCAACTTTTGAGCCCGTAATGCCTTGCACATTGGCAGCGATAATACGTTTGTTGGTAAAGACGACTTGGTCCCTAATCGACTTAAATGCGGAAATGATGCTCTCTCCGTCGATCAGAAATTTATAGAAATCTTCTCTAACTTTGTCTTCTTCGATAGGTTTAAGTTTAAAGACTGAAGAGTTTTTAAAATCGATCATAGTACTTCCTTGAAAAATACGCTGTATTTTAAGCCTTGGGTCGCTTATCGCTGTAAGTTAATTTATCGCGATGAATGGCTCAGTTCGTAGTTCTATTCGACTGGGCATAGGCTTTGTGCTGCCTTCTCCTGTTGTCTAAATTAGCTAGTTGCTCTAGGCTTGTTCGATAAAACTAAACCCAGTTGGGTAACTGTGAATGCCATCAAAATCCCCCCTTAGTTAAGCTTACTCGGATGAACTTAGCAATAGCGTAAACCATACTCATGTGAAATAAGAGGTTTGGTACAATATATTGATACATGAAATCTACTTGTCCAAGTGATACTTCTTTGAATCCTGCTTTTTCAGATATGTGCTTTGTATTGTCTAATGCTGGAACTGATGGCATTGACCATAGGTATTCGCTAGTGTTGTGGATAAGCATTAGGAGTTGACGCTTACCCTTACTCTCATTGTCACTTTCAATAGTCGGGAGATCAAATAACTTAACTTCAACTCCAATTAAAGGGCAATATCCTCGCATAGCAAAATTACAGGTAATGTTTACATTAGTGGCGAGATCAAACATATCACTGCACAAGCTGTTTCCAATAATGTCGGCGGGCAACTTACTTACTATTTTCTCTAACTGTGTTAAGTATCTCTGAAGTAACGATTTGACATGGGAAGCAGATTCAACAGGTGTTATTAGTTCTTCTTTTTGAGAGTATGTCATTTACTTAATATGCCTATTTATTCTCTTACACAGCGAAATGAGTGTTAATGCGGTTAGTGGTACGAGTATACAGATAATAATGATGAGCGAGCTAATCTCTTGAACAGTGGCGTAGTAATATCCAGCTGCGAAATAGCAAATGGAGATAACGAAGCAGGTAATAACAACCGCAATGTTGAGGTTATTTTTTATTTCGCTTGCTTTAAAGTCATGAAATGATTTTTCCATTAATAATGTGCTCTCTAAATCGGTTACCTCATATTTATTGACCGGAATTCTATGAAATTGTTCACAGGTTAATCTTCTTTTGTCTTGGGAAAAGAATACTATCGACGAGATAAGGTAACTAAGCGACTGCGCCTGCTTGCCTGTGGTTTAATGGATAAAATTCCATAATCACCAAGATCACAATTATTCTCAGAAATAGAGTAGCGTGTCATATCGGCTTTGAGTGGAAATAAACGAGAAAACTCTGAGTTGTTGAGTTCAAATTCGAGTTGCTCTTCGTATGCGTGCGCGGCGGTGGTATTAGCTAATAAACCATCTACTTTGATATCTTCCATAACGAGTATCTCTTCCATGAGTTAGCTGTTAATTGAGCGCTGTAATTACAGCATAGAACTGGTGTTTCTTCCACCAGTTCGCCGTGAGATAAGCTTATATTTTAGGCATTGCCTGTAAGTGCTTGAATTGTATAAACTTGATATTCACCAGCATTTAGATGATAAGCTTGGCGGCTAGAGGTGTAACAGCTAATGCGGCTGTCATATAACCTAAACGTAAAGTGAAACTACTGTATTGTTGCTTCACTTTCATACCAAATAGTGGCCGAAGGAAATCAATACGCCTGATAAATTCAAATCCAAGCCAGCAGCCGATGAAGGTCACGCCAACTAATAAAGGTATTTCTATTACTGCAGGCAGTTCTTGCTGAGTTAACCACCAACCTGCTGAGAGAATAATAGTCTGGTGAAGGATGTAAAAAGGATATACCGCTGGTGTTAAATAGCGCCATACGGGTGCGGATTTAGATAAATAGTTGCAGGCGATAGACAGTACTAGCAATAGGCCGATAACTCGGGCGCTGCTGTATATTGTAAGCATTGTGATGTCTAATACTGGGGTATTGGTGTCATGCAGCCAATAGGTGTTGTAACCAAGGATTACGAGCGCAGAAATCAGTAAATAACATAAGCCTAGTGATTTCATATGTTGACCTAGCTTTTCCCAAAATACGGTGTGCCAGCCAATAAGGTAGCCAAGTACTAGGAACATAAAACCTAAGGGGTAACGCGTTTCTCCATCTTGCCATATCAGTTGAATTGCCAGCACAGCAGCAATTAACGTGGCAATGAATAGTATGCCAGGCTGCTTGCCAAACCAATCACCAATGTTACTGGTTATTCTGCTATTGAGTAGTGGTAGCAATATGACTAGATAAAGCGAGTAGTACCAAAGAGAACGCAAATACCAAAGATGGTTGACGTCTACGTGCGGCCAAATACCCGCTTGATAATCTTCAAATAGGGGATGATTTGGTTGATAGAATGCGTGCATAAACTGCCAAAAGCTCATCGAAATATCACCGTTTGCAGTCATTTCTACATAAAGTTGCGGCGGCACTACTATAAACACGCCGAACAGCAGTGGCAATAACAGTCGATAAGAGCGCAAAATGACAAATTTGATAATGGATAACTTTGCCAGAATAAACCGAATTGCAATGCCTGATATCAACCAAATTGCGGGCATACGCCAAGGCTCTACAATCAATAAAAGGCTTTCTAGCCACTCTGAGCGATAGATGCTCTTTGCATGCCAGCCCCAGTTTAGGCTGTAAAACATACCAATATGATGAAGGATTAATAAACCAAATAGTACAATTCGCAAGTTGTCGAGCACTGGCATGCGATTGGGCATTTGCATAGTTGTTTTATTGTTTGGCAAACATACAGATTTAAAGTATTGCCAAAGCGAATGAAGTTGATACCTACTTTTTTGCATATCGTGCTCATTTGCAGATGAAAGATGCCACATTGAGTGGATTCCTTTTTTGTCTTCCTATGTCATTTATTCTTGTTATGATGGCAGTCAATATCGATGAAGAAAGTGATAAATTGCTTACTAAACAGTGGCTAGGGATAAGCGGTGGCTAACTGGGACGAAAGTATTGCAGCACTGATAATGTGATCAAGTTTATGAATCAGGACAGTAACTCTCAAATTATGCATGAGGCATCAGCTGCTTCAAGTGAACAGACGAAATCTCCAAACCAACAAAAGCTGCAGCACTTCCAACATTATCAACGAGTATACGAAATCTCCCTGTTAGTTTGTTATTTCGCAATTGATGCAGGTATTAACGCAACGTCAGTTATCATGGAAGCACAGCGCAGTGGTGGGCAACCAGAATTTGCACTTTGGGAGCCATTTATTTGGGAATATTCGAGCGCGATCAGCACGCTTTTATTATTTCCGCTCATAGTATTGCTACTTAAAATTCGTCCTTTGGCTTGGCACGGGCTAAAGCAAACACTCGTAATTTATAGCGTTTGCGCCGTCATTTTTTCGATGGCACATGTGGCTTTAATGGTAGGAATGCGAAAAGTTGTTTACTTCATAAACGATAGCTACTATGACTTTGGTCAGCTAGGTTTTGAACTTTTTTACGAGTTGAGAAAAGATGTTTGGAGTTTCGTTTTCTTTATCATTGCGATTCATCTGTACCGGACATTAATTGCTCAGTGGCAAGGGCAAGCAAATCCTATTCAAGAAGGCGAACAAACGCAGAACGAGAAGTCGTCAGCGGATGATATCGAACGCTTACTTGTTAAGAAACTTGGCAAGGAGTTTATTATTAATGTTAACGATGTTCAGTGGCTAGAGTCTTCGGGAAACTACGTTAATTTATACATTGATGACAGAATTTATCCGCTGCGGTCGACGCTTTCAAAACTGACAGAGCAGCTTGCTATTAAAGGCTTTTGCCGGATACATCGCTCTTATGCGGTTCGATTAGATGCAATTTCGTCGATTACGCCATTGCCGAGCGGCGATAGCGAGGTAACCTTGCAGTCTGGCAAAGTATTGAACTTGTCACGCCGTTACAAAGATGCGTTTAAAGAGCGCTTGTCTTTGTAAACTAAGCTCAGCATAGCGCTCTCTAAATTTGGGGCTAATAGTTCAGGGTAATAGTTCAGAGTAATAATTTGGCGCGTTTCCTTATTTATATTCGATCAAATCCCATTGATTGCCATATAAGTCTTCAAATACAGCGACTGTAGCGTAAGGCTCTTCTCTTGGCTGTTCTTTAAAGTTTACGCCGTTGTCTTTCATTGCATTGTAATCGCGCCAAAAGTCATTTGTTTGAAGGAACAGCATCACACGTCCACCCGCTTGATTTCCTACTGCAAGCTTTTGGTTGTCATCGCTTACCTTAGCCAATAACAATTTCGTACCTGTTGAATTGGGCGGTGATACGAGTACCCAGCGTTTTTCTTCATCGAGTTGCGTATCTTCAACAAGTGTAAATTGAAGCTGCTGTGTGTAGAAAGCGATGGCTTCATCATAGTCGTTTACTAGTAAGGCAATGCTAGCGATATTCTGTTCTATTGGTTTGTTCATATTTGTATTCATGTTTGTGTAAATGGCTAGTTAGTGTCATTAGCAAGGTTTTCTATATCCGTCGATAATATCACTAACAGATATTAACTTTTGTTTTTATGACATATTACTTGCCATATTGTTGCCACATTTCACCCTAAGTTTGCTAGCTTTCTGCCCCTAAAAGTGCGGATTACTTTGCTGAAATACTCAATGTGACGCGGGTTCACCGTTTCATACAGTGATTAGTATAAAGGAGTTAACCGTGTTTGGGGTCAATAGAAAAGTCGATGTATTTAATCAGCAGTCTAGTTATTTTTACTATCAACATAAAAAGCGAAAAGCGAAATACCGATTCAGGTTATTGTTGGCGTTAGTGTTGCTAGCAGCTGGATTAGCTACATTAGCGATTGCCTATGCTGAACAAACAACGGAGGATGGCAACGAGCATTTGTTTGCACCTCAATTAGTTTTAGATGATGGCCACAGGCAAAGTTTAATCGCTTATCCCGTTAACACCTCTGCCAGCGTCGAGGTAAATGGTTTGTTTGCATATGTAGAGATTAATCAGACTTTTGTGAATGTTGAAAATGCGACGCTAAATGGTAAATATCAATTTCCTTTGCCACCAGAAGCGGCTGTGAATTATTTAAATGTCCGCATTGGCGATCGCGAGATTGTCGGTAAAATTATGGAGAAAAAGGCTGCGAAAGCGACTTTTGATAAAGCAAAGCGTCAAGGCAAAAAAGCGAGCCTAGTAAGACAGCAGCGCGCAAATCTATTTACCAATAACATAGCTAATATTGATCCACTTGCTGAGATAAGCGTCACGCTGCGTTTTGTTATGCCAATAACATATCAACAGGGGCGATTTAGTATTGCTTTACCTGTTGCCATGACAGAGCGTTATCAGCTACTCAATTTTCAGCAGTCATCAGCCGAACTTGATAGCGAGTTTTTTTCAACGATGCCAATGGCCAAACAATCGTCTCTTCAAGTTAATGTCGAACTCAATGCCGGCGTTGCTGTGGAAAACATTCGCAGTGCCAGTCACCAAATCATTGTGGAGAACACTGATAGCACAAATAACCAAAATGGGTCGAATAACCACTACAAAGTTTCGCTGACAAAAGGAGAGGTGCCCGTAGCTTCTGGATTCGAATTAAGCTGGCAATTGTCTCCGGCAGAAACGCCGAAGATTGCGAGTTATAGTGAGCAAGTAGGTGACGATTTCTACACCATATTTACTTTTTTTCCAGCAGAAAACCGCACTGATGAAGTATTACCTCGCGATGTTGTTTTTATTATTGATACGTCTGGTTCAATGCAAGGTCCTTCAATGTCGCAGGCAAAAGCAAGTTTGCGCCACGCCCTTAGTCTTTTAAGTCAACAGGACAGCTTCAACATTATTGCTTTCAACAATGACAGCAAGCAGCTGTTTCATGCTACCCATATGCGAAGTGATGAGAGTTTAGCGAGAGCTAATCAGTTTATTAATCAGCTTTATGCTGATGGCGGCACCGAAATGCTAAAACCTCTGAATCAAGCGTTACTGATGCCAAGTCGAAAAATACAATCTGAAGATGTTATCAAGCAAATCGTTTTTATCACTGACGGTGCTGTAGCAAACGAGTTTGAATTGATGCAGTTATTGCAACGCAGCGACAGTAATTTTAGGTTGTTTACTGTAGGTATTGGCAGTGCGCCTAACAGCTACTTCATGAAAAAGGCGGCGCAGTTTGGTCGTGGCAGCAGTATACTTATTCAATCGGCAAATGAGATGGGCGCTAAAATGGCAGATTTAATGACCAAAATCAGTCAGCCGTCTTTAGCCGATATTAACTTGTCATTTGATCAGCAAATACAGCAAACCATAGAGGTTTTCCCCCGAAAATTACCAGACCTATATCTAGGTGAGCCGACTCAAGTTGCGGTCAAGTCTTCATTGCCACTTGCTAGTGCCCAAGTGACAGGTAAAACTGCGACCGTGCCTTTCTATCAGCAACTCATCATTGAAAGCGAAAAGCAAGCTAAGGCTGTTTCAAAACTATGGGCTAAACGAAAAATAGACGATTTACTGGATGACTTAGTGACTGGTGAAGATGCAGAGCAAGTTAAAAGTGAGGTGCTCAATACGTCGTTGGCTCACCAAATATTATCTCCGTATACGAGCTTTATTGCCGTAGAAAAGTCATCGGACATGGAGCAATTGTTGGCTAACAATCGTTTAAAGCAACTCAAGGAAACGCTAGCAGTCGCAATGCCTAAAACTGCGCTGGGTTGGCAACAACAGCTCATCCTAGGTTTACTACTACTGGCTATCACTTGTTTAATCGCAAACCGCACTTTTGCTAAACAATCTATCAATCGATAAGTTGATTCATAGGATAATGCAGGGGGCGGTGCAAACATGGATGCATAAGCAAATGCATAATCATTTCAGGCTGAGTATCTTACTAGTTGCTTTTGTAGGAGCCCTTTCGCTTTGTTTGCATGCGAGTTGGCAGCCCACAAAAGCTTGGCTGTCACATTGGCTTATTCAATATAGTTGGCAGCATTACATGGCTTCAGGTAAAGAAACCAAACCTTGGCCTTGGGCAGACACTCATGCGCTAGCTGAGTTAGATTTTGTGCGAGCCAACAAAAAAATAGTTGTTTTAGCAGGAGGTGATCCGACAACGTTAGCCTTTTCTGCTGGCGCTGTAGCGCCATTTAATCAACCTGAAACTCTTCAACCGTTTGTTGTTGCTGGCCATAGGGATAGCCACTTTAGCTTGCTTAAAGATGTGCAAGTTGATGATGTAATCACTGTGACAGATAGGTTTGGTGAGTTGCGAACATATCAAGTAACAAGCTTGTCAATTGTTGATGCAAGCGAGCAATTGCTTTCGCTTGAAAATCAGCAAAGCTTGGTGTTGATAACTTGCTACCCGTTCAATCAATTTGCTCTTAATAGCAACAGTAATAGCAACCAACGATTAATTGTAGAGGCGATGCGAAAAGATGATCAGATTTAGGGCATGTTGAACCTCCAGGGTTAAATTTTGTTCGAATTAAATGCATTTTTATCGCGGCACTTGTGATACGCATAGTTATTCTGCGCACAGAGCAAGTACCGATTATTATGCTCCTGCATAATCTTAGTACCTGCATCCATGCAGGCATCAATGAGAAAAATGCATTTAAACGAATCCCTTTTACTACATACTTAGGGCAGCATTTATGATGCCTTTCTACTGCGTTGCCCTACAAGGATGTAGGGTAAGGTGACTTTGCAGGAGCACAAAGTCTTTATCGCTTATTTATGTGGAATAAGACACGGCATAAGCTCTGCCTTGTATAAAAACATCATAAATTGCTGCAAAAATAACCTCGAAAGATCAACATGCCCTAACTTATGCAAAAAAGTACTGTGTTTTTTTGGTTTACGCCCTAATCTATAGAGTTAACGAAGCAGTGTTAATTAAACAGTGTGAGTGAAACAAAATTACGATTATTTGGAGCTAAGTGTAATGTCAGATTCAGCATATCAACCACCTAAAGTATGGACATGGGACAGCGAGAGTGGTGGAAAGTTTGCCAATATTAACCGCCCAATCTCTGGGGCTACACACGAAAAAGAGCTACCGAAAGGGAAACATCCTTTTCAACTTTACTCGTTGGCAACACCAAACGGCGTAAAGGTCACCATCATGCTGGAGGAGCTGTTAGCCAATGGTCACTCTGGCGCTGAATACGATGCCTACATGATCAATATTATGGAAGGGGAGCAGTTTAGTTCTGGTTTTGTTGGCGTAAATCCAAACTCGAAAATTCCGGCATTATTGGATACAACAGTAGATGGTGGTGCGCCTATTTTCGAATCTGGCGCAATGCTCTTGTACCTTGCTGATAAATTTGAAGACTTTATTCCTAGCGAACCTGCACAACGAGCAAAATGCTTGTCTTGGTTATTCTGGCAAATGGGTAGTGGTCCGTTCCTTGGTGGTGGTTTTGGGCACTTTTATGCTTATGCCCCCGAAAAGTATGAATACCCAATTAATCGTTTTGCCATGGAAGTTAAGCGTCAGTTAGACATACTCGATAAGCATTTAGCTGAAAACGAATACATGTGCGGCGTTCAATACACTATTGCTGATATGGCGATTTGGCCTTGGTACGGTGTATTGGTTCAAGGTGGCTTATATGAGGCCGCTGAATTCTTAGACGTTGCCTCTTATACCCATGTATTGCGTTGGGCGAACCAAATCGCTGATAGACCTGCAGTCAAACGCGGGAAAATGGTAAATCGTGGTTGGGGTGAACCTGAAGAACAGCTGCATGAACGTCACGATGCAAGTGACTTTGAGTTACGTACCCAAGATAAAATCGGTGAGCCAGCACAAGAAACGTAGTTTAACGGGCTCAACTTAGGTTGTTGTTAAAGTCGCTAATTGGCAACATGATGTATTAAGTATTGGCAAACTCAAGGCATGCATGCGAGAGATTTAGGTGTGCCTTTGCTAATTTACTTACCGAATCAATATCTGGAGCTAATTGTTCTTGAGCATAAGTCAAGGCAGCTAATGGTTATTAGGCAACCATTTCTTGTGAATAAGCTCTAATTGATTGGTTGGGAGTTGTTTTGAAAAAGCTAAATAAAGTGTTGAATAGAGGTTTGTTTCTGTATTTACTTTTTCTAGCTTGTTGGGGTCTAAGCCAAGTTCAATGGCCCGTTGCTTGAAGGTCACCTCATTACTCATCATGATGTCGACTCGTCCTGCAAATAGCACCTTAATTGCTTGCACGTTGGTTGTTGTTAGCGCCAAATTATTAGTGCCTGGCAGGTGCTGCTGCAAACACTCGTGATATACTGCATCCCGTTGCTCCCCAATAGTTAAGTTACTGAGCTCGGTTGGACTCAAAGGCCCCTTGATATCCTTCCTTTCTCTTAGTCGCCAATAAGTCACATTAGACTTTACGACTTGTCCGATCCACTTAAATTTATTTTCACGCTCGGGCGTGCGTGAAACGGAGAGCAAAAGAACATTGGGAAAACGTTGAGCGTCGGAATAAGCCCGCGCCTAAGGATAAATTTCAAAACTTGCATCAACTCGGGTTTGTTCAATTAGCGCCCAGGTAAGGTCGATAGCCAACCCTTCAACATTACCATCAACAACACCTTGAAATTGGATCAAGTGTTCACCGACTACACGGACTTGGTGTGCAGAAGTGATTGCTGACCATTGCAAAAGTGCTGTACAGGCAATAATTGATAACAGTTGTTTCATTAGTATTTTTTGTTACGTTGCCACTTTTTCACATAAGGTAAACAAAACAAGTACAAACCTGTTAACCACAACAAAAGCAGTGCAATGCCAACAGGTAGCATTAGCCATAAATTTGCGAGCTTGTGGAAAAATGTACCATCGTGCAGGCTTTCTATAAAGTCGGAATTACGTTTCGCTACTTGCAGTATTTCGCCTGTTTCACCATCAAGTTGAATTTCCCAAGCGTTATTTGTACGAACCTTGATTACACCTTTGCTTGGCCTGACATCGAGCCTGTCGATATCATCCCACGATTTCACGTTGGCTTGTTCGACAGAAGCAGTCTGCTTGAGAATGTGTTCGAAGCTAATGTTAGGTACTAGCGCGATACCTTTTTGGGTTGGTGGCTGCAGTACCGCAAATTCCTTTTTCACGAGTAGCAAAATACCCGTTACGATGACCAATAGTAACGGTAATGCGATGATAATACTTACCCACTTGTGCGCAGTGCGATTGAAAGAGGAAAACTTCATAAACTCCTGACTGCAAAGCTTTCGCAATGCGAGCCTACCAATGATGACCTACAGTTAAACAATACCAATTACATTAAATACTTAATTCAATTGATACAAAGCACAGTATTCTAACGAAAGTATAGGGAGTTTAGCCAGTGGAACTATCGACGATTGCTGGTTATTGCTTTAGTAAAACTTATACAGTGTCTCGATCTACGTTACTTGTTGCCCTTGAACATAGCCTTTGGGGGGCATGGGTTTTTACCTTGGGGCTTGGTCATTATTTCGATTTAAGTCAAACGCTTTAGCAGTTTTTGCCACCGTTTATTAATTCATTGATTGCATCTCAAATTAATATATGCAATAATTCATATATGCGAAAAAACATATATATTAATTTTCATATATCACTTTGAGGTAATAATGACATCTTCAGTTGACAGCTTAACGCTCTTTAAACTTTTATCTGATGAAACAAGGCTAGCAGTTGTTCTACTGATTCATCAGCAACAAGAGCTTTGTGTTTGTGAATTCACGCAAGCGCTTGAATTATCTCAGCCTAAAATCTCACGTCATTTAGCTATGTTGCGTGAGGCGGGTGTCTTGGCAACACGCCGAAGTGGTAAATGGGTGCATTATTCATTGGTGTCTGAGCTACCGAATGAAGTTAGCAACATTATTGAAAACGCATTGTCACTTTCGCAGGACAAAATAGACGTGTACTTACAGCGCTTGGATGCTATGGGAGACAGACCAGAGCGGGAAAAGCTCTGCTGTTAATGTTCTGCTTCCTTGTGTAAATAGGGCATGCAGCTGATTAGCGTGATAAGCGAAGGTACAGTCAGAAGTTAAATTAAAAGTCATAAATTAAAGGTCTTAAGTTAAGGGTAAAGAGATGACAATTAAAGTAGGTATTAACGGCTTTGGTCGTATGGGACGTTTAGTGTTTCGTGCCGCGTGGGATTGGCCAGAAATTGAATTTGTGCAAATCAATGATCCAGCAGGTGATGCGGCAACACTGGCGCACTTAATTAACTTTGATTCTGTGCACGGCATCTGGCAGCACCAAGCGACAAGCGAAGGCAGCCAAATGTTAGTTAACGGTCAGCAAGTTGCGATTACGCATAACAAAACAATAGCAGAAACTGACTGGTCGGGATGCGACATTGTCGTTGAAGCGTCAGGCAAAATGAAGTCAACCACTAAACTTCAAGTTTATTTAGATCAAGGTGTGAAGAAAGTTGTAGTAACAGCGCCAGTAAAAGAAGAAGGTGTATTGAATATTGTTATGGGGGTTAATGATGACCTTTACGATGCAGGCAAATTTGACATCGTAACGGCTGCTTCATGCACCACTAACTGTTTAGCGCCTGTTGTTAAAGTGCTTCAAGAAAAAATTGGTATTAAGCACGGTAGCATGACAACTATTCACGATATTACCAACACGCAGACTATTATTGACGCTCCGCATAAAGACCTCCGTCGTGCTCGTAGCTGTGGTACAAGTTTAATACCAACGACTACAGGCTCTGCGACAGCAATTACGCATATATTCCCTGAACTTAAAGGTAAGTTAAATGGTCATGCAGTGCGTGTACCGTTAACCAATGCATCAATTACCGATTGTGTCTTTGAGATGAATCGCGCTGTCACTGTTGAAGAGATAAACCAGCTTATGTCGGAAGCGGCAGAGGGTGAGCTAAGTGGAATATTGGGATACGAAGAACGTCCACTTGTCTCTATCGACTACAAGACAGACCCTCGTTCAAGTATTGTCGATGCACTTTCAACTATGGTGGTAAATGACACCCAGCTCAAAATGTACCTTTGGTATGACAATGAGTGGGGCTACGCAAATCGCACCGCTGAGTTAGTTAAAAAAGTCGGGTTTAGCTTGAGCTAAGCCGTGCATTCATTTTGTAAAGTCGGAATAACAGCATGTTTGCAAGTTTGGCGTCCTTGCCACAATCGGTAAAACAGTATTTGCTGATCACGGGAAATTATTGGGCATTCACATTAACTGACGGCGCGTTGCGTATGTTAGTGGTGCTCTATTTTCATCAACTTGGCTACTCGCCGCTGAGTATTGCCATGCTGTTTTTGTTTTATGAAATTTTTGGGGTCGTTACCAATTTAATTGGCGGTTGGCTTGGTGCGCGAATTGGGCTTAACAAAACCATGCAAATAGGTTTAGTGATGCAGGTTTTGGCCTTATTAATGCTCGTGGTGCCCACTGAATGGCTCACTGTTGCGTGGGTGATGGCAGCTCAAGCGCTTTCTGGCATAGCCAAAGATCTTAATAAAATGAGTGCCAAAAGTAGTATCAAAACTTTGGTACCCAAAGATGCGCAGGGTACCTTGTACAAATGGGTGGCGATTCTAACGGGTTCTAAGAACACCCTCAAAGGCGTTGGCTTTTTCCTTGGTGGTTTATTGTTAACGGTATTGGGGTTCCAATACGCTATTCTCACGATGGCGGCAGGTTTGTTTATTGTTGCCGTACTCAGCTCAATTTTACTTAAAGGGGATATCGGTAAAGCGAAAAACAAACCTAAGTTTCGCGATATCTTTTCTAAGAACGCATCGCTAAATTACCTAGCAGCAGCACGCATGTGCTTGTTTGCAGCACGTGACGTTTGGTTCGTGGTAGCGATTCCGGTGTATTTTGTCAGTCAACTAGGATGGGCACATCACAATGTTGGTACGTTTATGGCGCTTTGGGTGATTGGCTATGGGGCTGTTCAAGCGAGTACGCCAAAACTTGTTAAAATTAAAGGGCATGGTGGTCATAAAGTCGCTGCACTTTGGGGCGGCGTGTTAGCGCTCGTAGGCGGGCTGATCTACTTTTATCTGACACTGCATGACGGCGCGAGTTCGCAAGGCATGTCGCAGTCGCTTCTTCTATCGATGGATATCGAAACCTTGCTGGTGGGTGGGCTATTGATCTTTGGCGTAGTATTTGCCGTTAACTCTGCGGTACATAGTTATTTGATTGTTGCTATGGCAAGTGATGATGGTGTTTCCATGGATGTTGGGTTTTATTACATGGCAAATGCCTTGGGGCGACTGATAGGTACAGTATTTTCTGGCTATGTGTATCAGCAGTATGGGCTAGCCGCGTGTTTACTAACCTCAACAATACTGGCAGCAATGGCAGCACTACTTATATTAAAGGTAAGAGTAAATGGCAATAAAAACTAATCATGATCGGGCAATATGCCACGCTTCCATTGGCACCAATGATCTCGTTAAGGCAAAAGCTTTTTACCAACCGCTATTAGCTACCTTAGATATAGGTCTCGTTAGTGAGTATTCTCATGCGCTGGCCTTTGGAAAAGGGTACCCTGAATTTTGGGTGCAAATTCCATTTGATAAACAGCCAATGTCGACAGGTAACGGCGTTCATTTTGGTTTTGTCGCTAAAAGCATATCTCAAGTAGAAGCGTTTTATCGGCTTGCAATCGAACTGGGTGCCAAATGTAACGGCAAGCCTGGACCAAGACCAGCTTATGGCGAGCCATATTATGGGTGTTTCGTTATTGACCCCGAAGGCAATAAAGTTGAAGCGAGCTTCTGGGACTTTGATTGGAAGAAATAGCCTGCTGAGCGCTGGTGAAGTGTCTAACTGAACAACACTTGCACATAAGTTAGCCATTGTTTTTCATCCATTAAGATAAATCATTAATTCCTACCAATTTCCGGTTTTTTCCGCGCACATAATCAGATAAAGTAGCGGTAACGATCCTGTTTCGTGAAGACCCACTTAATGGTGATCAACTTATAATACCAATTACATTAAATATTTAATCTATTCAGAGCTGCGTCAGGGAAGTTAGAACAAAGCAAAGTGATGCCGTTGTAGTGATTATCCAACAAAGAAGTTTGTGAAGCTATCACTTTCCTGACGAGCTCCCAAGGGCGAGTTTAAAAGGCTTATATGCTGCGTTGCTGATTTTGATAAGGGAATAACCATTACCTGCAATCATCATCTTGCCTCTAAGCCTTTTAATTCTCGCTGAATAGTCAAATATTTAATTAAATTGGTATAACAATAAAGAAATTCACTGCCTCGCGCAGTCCCCATTTTATCGAAAGACACCGTGTAGGAAATTTAACTCATGTCTGATGTGCTCGAATATAGTCTCGAAGGTATCGAACAAGTTCCGCTAAGGCGATTTACCGAAGAAGCTTATCTTAATTACTCTATGTACGTGATTATGGACCGTGCATTGCCACATATTGGCGATGGTTTGAAACCGGTTCAGCGTCGTATTGTTTATGCTATGTCAGAACTTGGCCTTTCAGCGGTTGCGAAATATAAAAAGTCAGCACGTACTGTTGGTGACGTGTTGGGTAAGTTCCATCCGCACGGTGACTCTGCTTGTTATGAAGCTATGGTATTGATGGCGCAGCCATTCTCTTATCGATACCCATTGGTCGATGGACAAGGTAACTGGGGGGCTCCAGATGACCCTAAGTCGTTTGCAGCAATGCGTTATACAGAGGCGCGTTTATCGAAATTTAGTGAAGTCTTGTTGTCAGAATTAGGTCAAGGCACAGTTGACTGGATACCTAACTTTGATGGCACCATGAAAGAGCCTAAAACCCTACCTGCGCGACTACCGCACATTATGCTTAACGGCATTACCGGTATTGCTGTTGGTATGGCGACCGACATTCCACCTCACAATGTGCGTGAAATTGCCAATGCATGTGTGCAACTTATTGAAAAGCCAAAAACCGAATTAGGTGAGTTGTTAGAGAACGTTCAAGGTCCAGACTATCCAACTGACGCTGAAATTATCACGCCAAAAGCCGACATAGAGAAAATCTATCAGACCGGACGCGGTAGTATCAAAATGCGCGCGGTTTATGACGTTGAGCAAGGTGAAATTGTCATTACGGCATTGCCACATCAAGCATCAGGCGCCAAGGTTTTAGAACAAATTGCAGCGCAAATGCAGGCGAAGAAGTTGCCAATGGTGGTCGACTTACGCGATGAGTCAGATCATGAAAATCCAATTCGTTTGGTTGTGGTTCCGCGCTCTAATCGTGTGGATACCGAGCAATTAATGCAGCATTTGTTTGCGACTACGGATTTAGAGAAAAACTATCGTGTAAACCTCAACATGATAGGTCTGGATAACAAACCAGCGGTAAAGAACTTAAAAGATATTCTGGCTGAGTGGCTAGAGTTTCGCCGCGAAACGACTCGTCGTCGATTGCAATACCGTTTAGATAAAGTACTTGCAAGATTACACATTTTAGACGGTTTATTAGTCGCTTATCTCAACATTGATGAAGTCATCGAGATCATCCGTACTTTTGATGAACCGAAAGCGGAATTGATGTCACGATTTAACTTATCTGAGATTCAAGCGAACGCGATTTTAGAAATTAAACTTCGCCAATTGGCCAAGTTAGAAGAGATTAAAATTCGCACAGAGCAAGACGAGCTAGACAAAGAGCGTGAACAATTAGAGAAAACCTTAAACTCTAAAGCACGCATGAATACCTTAATTAAGAAAGAAATTCTTGCCGCTGCCGAGCAATACGGTGATGAGCGTCGCTCTAAAATTGTAGAGCGTGGTGAAGCGAAAGCACTGTCTGAAAAAGATTTAATGCCAAGTGAAGCGGTAACCGTCGTGGTATCTGAAAAAGGGTGGGCTCGTTGTGCAAAAGGCCATGATATTGAGCCGGAGCAGATGAGTTACAAGGCAGGGGATACCTACCTTTGTGCTGCGAAGGGCCGCAGTAATCGACCTGTTGTATTTATTGATTCGAGTGGTAGAGCCTACACAGCAGATGCCCATAGCCTCCCAACAGCACGTAGCCAAGGTGAGCCGCTTACCGGACGCTTTAATTTGTCGACAGGTGAAACATTCACTCAAATTGTTATGGCTGACGATGAAAGTAAATACTTACTTAGCTCTGATGCTGGTTACGGTTTTGTTGGTACGTTCGCTGATATGGTTAGTCGCAATAAGAATGGTAAAGCGCTATTAAGCTTGCCTGCGAATGCTAAAGTGATGATGCCAAAAGCTGTTGTTAACCATGATGAAAGCTTGTGTTTAGCGATAACGTCGGAAGGGCGTATGTTGGTGTTCCCAACGAAAGATTTGCCTGTGCTAAGCAAAGGTAAGGGTAACAAAATTATCAATATTTCAGCTGCTCGATCAAAAGCGCGAGAAGAATTTGTTACTCTAATTGAAGTAATAGAACTAACAGATTCAATCACCTTGCATGCAGGCCGACGTAAGCTAACGCTTAAATCTACCGATATCGAGCACTACCGTGGTGAACGCGGTCGCCGAGGAAACAAATTACCACGAGGTCTACAACGTGTTGATCGCATTGAAATTGAAAAGGTGGCAGGTACAGTTGAGAACGCAGTAGAGTCGGAGACTTCAGAAGCAAACGAATAAACGAGTCGAGGCATCACATAACGTAGTTTGTCGTGCTGATTTGAATACGTATGCAAAAATTTGCAGTGAAATCAGCTCGACAGTTACTATCGCTGATAGCTTTAAATTTGTTGTTTAGTTAGATGTACTTCATTAACGTTGAATTCATTTAACTGAGCACTTGCTACCGCATTCTGCGATTGAAAATGCACACCAGCAAAAGCCGTGTGCATTTTTTGTATCTTGAGTATTAAGTTACTTAACGTCTATAGCGGGCAAGATAGTTAAAGCGTCACAAATAATTAATCGTCAAATTCGTTGCCAAGGCTGCGGATTTATCTTCTTTCGTTGAACAAAGATAACGCGACAAAAAACAATAATTAACGCTATCTTGGGGGAGTACTATGAGTGCCACTAAACCACAGTTAAGCTTCTGGCAGGTTTGGAATGTCAGCTTCGGCTTTTTGGGTGTGCAAATCGGCTTTGCATTACAAAATGGTAATGTAAGTCGTATCTTATCGGACTTGGGTGCCGACCTGTCTTCTTTATCACTTTTCTGGCTTGCTGCACCTATCATGGGATTGATTGTACAGCCAATTGTTGGCGCAGCATCTGATAAAACCTGGAATAAAATGGGCCGTCGTTTACCGTTTATCTTAGGTGGTGCGATTGTCGCTGCGATGGCGATGGCGCTATTGCCGAACGCTTCTATGGTGGTGGCATTCATTCCCCCCATGCTGTTCGGCTTGTTTATTTTCGCCATCAAAGATGCGGCGTTTAACGTAACGTTCCAGCCATTCCGTTCACTGGTATCTGATATGGTGCCAGATAAGCAGCGCAATTTAGGTTACTCGGTGCAAACCTTATTGATTAACATTGGTGCGGTTGTTGGTTCTATTTTACCTTTCTTCTTAACTAACGTGATTGGTTTAGACAATGTTTCAAATCGGGGGGAAGTGGCGCCATCGGTTATTTGGTCATTCTATATCGGTGCTACTGTACTTCTAGGTTCAGTGCTTTGGAGTGTATTTAGAACCAAAGAGTACCCGCCAGAGCAATACTACGCATTCAAGAATATGGACGCTGAAGCCGTTGCTAAAGAGCAACAGGCGAAGAAAACGCTAGGTGAGCGTTTATCTGGTTTCTGGCAGTTATTTAAAGATATGCCGCCAATTATGAAGCAATTAGCATTAGTTCAGTTCTTCTCTTGGTTTGCATTATTCATTATGTGGACATACACACCAGCAGCTATCACCCAGCACACTTGGGGTGTAGCAATTGAGTGGTTTGACCCAGCGCACATTAGCGCAATGGGTGGTTTACCAGCTGATATCGCTGCTGCTAAAGGTTCTGCGGGAGACTGGGTTGGTATCATGTACGCAGCGCAAGCCCTATTCTCTGTGATTTTCGCGATTATGCTAACCAAACTTGCGAACACCTTTGGTCGTAAGGTGACTTATGCGTTGAGCTTAGTTGCTGGCGGCATAGGTTACATGAGCTTTGTGTTATTCCAAGATCCTACTATTACACACGTTGACCTGTTAATGACTCAAGTTGAAGTACCGCAAGGTGCACTTGGGCTAATTTGGTCGATGGTAGGTGTTGGTATGGCTTGGGCTGCAATATTAGCGATGCCTTATGCTATTTTGGCCGGTGCATTACCTGCCGACAAAACGGGTGTTTACATGGGGATTTTTAACTTTACTATTGCTGCTCCGCAAATTATTTCGGGTATCGCTTCAGGTTGGATCTTAAGTAACATCTTCGGCAATGAAGCTATCAACATTATCATGTTAGCAGGTGGCGCGATGTTCTTAGCTGCGCTGTCGGTAGTATTTGTCAAAGATAATGATGAGCAAGAAGTTCAGGCGTAGTATCACAATATTTAGCTTTGCTACACAGTTTGAATTAACAAGAAGGGCGCAAACTGACTGTCTCTTGATCACATTTCTAGATCAAGAGACTTGGCTAGCTCATAACCTTCAAGGATGGTTTGCAGTTTAAATCATCCTTCCCATAACCGCTCCCACCCAACGTGACCATTACGTTTTGAATCATGCCAGCCAGCTAATTTACCAAGGTTAGTGTAAGCCCAGTAAAGGCTTGGTACTTGTTTTGGTGGTTTTGACTTTTCTCGCTTTGTCCATAATAACTTCCACGCCAAAGGACTTAACACCATTTCACAACTCTGTTTTTCTGCTTCCTTTTTGTTAAGGCCAAGGTAACGAAGTTGATGCAAACGAGCAGCAATGAAGGCTAATATGACAATCATTT
>JAKVCY010000036.1 GCA_022448425.1 Thalassotalea sp.
GAAGTATCGAGCCGTAGCCACTCGATACGATAAATTAGCCAGAAACTACCACAGTGTGGTGGCACTGGCTTTTGCACTTATGTGGTTACCGATGTGGGTTGATTAGGATATGTACAGCAAAGATCAACACGCTCTAGTTTCTTGTATAAAAGAGACAAAAGAAGCCATCAAATATGAAGGCGGTAGTACTATTGAGGCGAGTTTTCAAGTACTAGGTCAATTAGCAGGAAGGGAATTGTTCTAAAACCCAGCTGTCGCTGAAGGTTTATCGGATTTAGATAAGCACATCGATTCGGCGGCACTCGAACAAATTCTCAATTAAATATTGATAACGTTGCTTCGTTACTCACATTACACTAGGCTTAACGTTGCCGAGCTAGACATTACTGAAATAGTATTTATGGTGATTCGATGAGCAGATTTAACGTTAAGAACAAACTAATGTGGCGTTCAGCCAGCGCTTCGATTGTTTCAATATCAATACTTACGCTTGCAACCGGTTGTGCCAGCTATAGCAACGACGAACTTACGAGGCTCGATAATAAGGAAAAACCTTCGCAATGTGTCAATATGGAACCTGCACAAAAACTGAAGTGTAAAGAGCGCGAAAAAACACTGGCGCTAACACTTAGCAAGAGTTGCAACAGTCCATACGCATACGAAAGAAATCGCTGCCAAACTGCACAAGACGAAAAAGAAGCCTTACTCAAGGCTTCCATTAAAAAGCACGAGAAATAGGTATCAGATGTCGTCGCTTATATTTGCGCCTAAACCATAAAGCAGCAAATGTAGACTTAATCTGACAAACAGCAAGAGAAACATCGAAAACTATATACGTATCATCTCTGTGCTAAATTTTACTATTGTAATAGTAAAGCCATATATTCTATTGGTTCAGCCGTTGTATTGTTATTTTTATTGGCTTTACTTTTCTTGATTACAGTTGTGAGTATCAACCTTCTTATATGCAAAATATAACCCGTATAATTTTAATTATTTGCTTTTTAAGCTTTATGGATGCATTGCAAGCAAACGAAGTAAAAACGGTGAAGTTAGCCGTGGAAAATAGCTGACCACCTTATGCAGATAATTCAGGGAATGGGATTTCCAAGAAAATTATTCAAGAGGCGTATAACGCGGTAGGGATTAACGTCAGTTTTGTAGTGGTTCCTTACGCCAGAGCACTAAAAATGGCCGAACACGGCATCGTAGGTGGCGCATTTAATGTCACCAAACAAGAAAGTACCGTCGCAAAATTTAACTTTCATAATACCCCGCTCTTAAAATCGACAGCATCATTCTATTACCCCAAAAGTTCTACATTAGATTTTCTAGATATTAAGGACGTAGCCGAACAAACAAGCATTGCACTGATTATCGATTATGAGTATGGGGAACAATATGAAGCGTTAAAATATAGGTACAATGAAGTTCGTGTCTCGACGCAACATCAAATCATTGAGCTATTAAAGACGGGTCGTATTGACATGGCAATCATGTTTGATGAAGTGGCAAAGTTTACGTTGGAAGAGCTAAACCTACCGATGAATACCATTAGAAAGGGGCATGTAAATCACGTTAGTGATATCTATGTCGCATTTACTCAAAAGAGAGATGTTTCTGAAAAAATCAGCCTACTGGACAGTGGTTTACAAAAAGCGAGGCAACAAGCGCAATAAAGTAATTCAAGCGAATGACTTACGCTTTGAACTTCTTTCTAAATAGACATATCTATAATTGCCAGTCCAGTCTAATTCCCTATAGTTGAACCTGACAGCAAGAGTTAATAGCAAATGGCTAAGTGCTATCCATATCAGGTTGTCACGACAAATACTTACTAACGTCTATATCATTAAAAACTTTGCTTTGGATTATCTTTAAAAGACGCTGAGGAAAATGCGAAAAGTTACGAGCGAGATGTAAACAGCCAAAAAATTCATTTGCTTTAACCTAATGCGGAAGATAGAGCAGTTTAACAACCTATAGACGACGCTATGTATGAGGCCAGATACAACCAAAAGAAGCATCTTGTAGAAACTGAAATGAGTGCCAATTAAAAAAGGCTTAGCTTAGCATATAAATATGCTAAGCCTTTTTGCTTCTGATTTTTTATCTGAAATCTTAAATCAAATCAGATACTACTTTGATGAAGGTAGAAAGATTTCAACGGTTGTCCATTGCCCTTCTTTACTGTCAATCGTAATATCACCAGACAGCTTATTTTTAATTAAATCATAACTGCTGCTCATGCCAGCACCAGTGTAACCACGCTTACTTTCTGTAGTGAAAAATGGTTCGAATACTTTGGCCAACGTGTCCTTATTCATACCCTTTCCGTCATCTATAAAGGTAATCTTAGCGCCATTCTTACCATCTTTTTCTACTTTTAAGCGAATACTACCGTTGCCATTATTATCAAAGCCATGTTTAAGCGCATTATTAATAACGTTCTGCATTGCTAAGGCAATATAACTAGGGATTGATTGCAAAGACAAAGATTGCTCACCCGAGTAATTGTATTCAATATCACTTTGTTCAAATTCAAATTTATAAAGGCTAATGATTTTTTGAACATAAGCGACTAAATCAAAATTCTGAACACTGGCGTCGTCTTGATCTGCAGCGATGTCATTCAAGGTATCTATTAGCGTTGTAATCGGTGTCAGTAACGCAACGTTTTTAGTATCACCAGAAGATTCCAGCTGAGCTTTAAAGTCTTCCAGCTGCAAACCTACCGCATAACTTGTATCAGTGGCGATGTAACCCAATGCCGCTAAACTCTCTGATTTGATCAACTGTTGCTCTCTCAAAGGCAGCAAAGTATCAACTTCGTTATCTGACACTGGCACTTCAATTTCGTTGAGACTTTTCACCTTTTTCGACATTTTAAACGCGATAGCCAAAGCGATTACAGCAACACCTGCAAACACAAAGAACAACCACCGAAAAGCAGAAAGGCTCGCATTCTTATCATTAGCTGCTTTTAATTGCGCCATTGTACTTTGATAGGTGCTTTGCTGTTGCAGAACTTTCTCATCAAGCTCGGCAATGCGTGCTTCTTGTTCTTTTATTTGAAGCTCATTAGCAACTTGCAGCTCTTCTTTACTCATACTGAGCTGCGCTTCTTGCGCTTGCAGTTTTTCGTTGAGCTCACTGATGGTTTTATTTTTGGCCTTAATATCTCTAATTTGTGCAGCTTCTGATTGCTTAGCTTGTTGTGTTAACTGCGCTAAACGCTCAGATTCTTGCTTTAATGCTCGATTGTAGTTCTCTTCATTTATACGTAACTCGGCGTTGAGCTCCGTCAGCAGTGAATTACGTTCGCTGAGTTGGTTTTGAAGAGAGCGTAACTGGCTATCTTGCTGACTTTTTAGCGCAAACGTCGGGCCAATTTCTAATACATCTTCTTCAGCGCCATTAAGCACTTCAGACAAAGGAGGAATGGTAACACCTGAAGATGCAATATTTTCATCAATAACTTTTAAGTCAATGTTTTCATTTTTATTGCTATACGACAAATCAACCATTGAATTAGTTAGGTCTTTAGCTCCTTCCGTAATAATTAACGTGTTCGACTTTTTCAACACGTTACTCGCAGCGTTTTGTGCTTTTCTTGTATTCGGTGAGGGTATATATAAAATATTTACGTCTGAAGCTTCACGAGAGGTTTTGACCAGTTTTACAACGATGTCCTTTCCCTTAACCCCTTTATTTTTATACATGTTGCTAAAATAAAGGAACTTTTCAACATCGTTGAAAACACCGATTGTGAACGTTGTTAAAGCAGATTCTTGTTGCCAAGTAGAATACTTTGCAAATTTACTGACGATAATAGACTTTTCTTTATCAACTAAGGCGGCTTGAGCCCAAGCTTGATTTCCCATCAATAGACCTATGTTCAACAACACCAGCAAACAACGAGACATCAATTGATAGAATTTTGCTGCCATAACATACCTTTATAAATCCTATTATTGTTATTCCTCTCGTTATAACGTTCTAGACGCTTTAAATCAATGGCTAACGGTACTTTTTAGGGTAAAAACTATAATGTAATCTGGCTGGTTAGATTAAAAGCTGCAATTTTTGAAGTGTTGATACTATATCTGAACAGTATCAAACAATTTTATTTAAATAAGGCCCCCGCTAAATGGATGATAAAGCGGGGAAAACACTTACTAGCTGGTTGGGGTATGTTAAGCCAGAAGGAACCTTTTTAAGTTAGGTAATAAGGGCTATCGAGCAGCCTGCTGATTAAACTGCTCGTAGCCTGGAAGGAATTAATTTCTAGCAACCGACGCATTGTTTTCATTGATTTTAATCATCACACGGCGGTCATAGTAGCTAGATTGATTCTGCGCAGTAGCAACGACTGGTTGCTGATCACCGTATGCAAAAATCGCGACTCTGTCTTCATCAACGCCTCCAGCGACTAAGGCGTCTTTTACACTTTGAGCTCTGCGTTTTGATAACGCTAAATTGTTTTCACTGTCGCCAAGTAGATCGGTATATCCGGACAAATCGACCGATAAGCTGTCGTTTTGTTGCAAGATATCTGCAAGCGCTGTGACTTGAGCGTGATAGTATTCAGGAATACTACTGCTACCAGTTTTAAACTGTAAGCTCATTAAAAGATTAGCAGCTTGCAATGATCCCGCTTTGCTGTGACTTTGCTCCAACGCTAACAACTCTTGCTGATATGAAAACTCTGCCTGTTGCATTTGCTTGTTTAATTGCGCTATTTGCTGCTCATAAGAATTCACTTGCGATTGATGTGTAGATGCAAGCTCAACTATTTCCTCTTCGCTATTTACATACTTCATGATAAACGTGCCAGCTATACCTGTAATAAACGCGCCTGCCGGACCACCGAGTACACCGCCAAGCACCGCACCAACACCAAAGCCTAACTCTTCTTCATTGTCATCAGTTAGAGAGTAGCCAACTTCATTTGTATTGCTGGCATAGGCTTGTGAAATCGGTGCTAATACCAGTGCGCTTGAAACAACTGTAGTTAATAGTAATTTTTTCATTTTCTTATCCTTGTAAATTTTATTCGTTTAGTAGTCGTACGGTTAATCTATGTATTAACCAAAGTATTGAAAGTTAACTAAGTCTTGGGAACTTGGTGACTATTAAACACAAGGAATTTGGCATCAAAACGGAGGAAAAAAGGCAAAACCATGAGCAATTGTGGCAACAAAATGGCAATTTAGATTATTTGACGCAAATCGCGTTGTTTTTACGATATAGTCTGCCGTAATAAAATTGGATTTAAAAAAACGTATAGAGTTACCCATGTCGAAAAGAATCGCCATCGTAGAAGATGATGACGCAATTAGAGAAAACTATGCAGACGTACTGCGAATGCAAGGCTATCATGTTCAGAGCTTTGCAACACGACATAGTGCAGAGTCAGCATTTTCTGTAAGACTTCCGCATTTAGTAATTTTAGATATTGGGTTACATCAAGACTACAATGCAGGGTTTGAACTTTGCCAATGGTTAAGAGCCAAGTCTTCGACATTGCCCATTATCTTTTTAACCGCACGAGATAATGATGTAGATACTGTTTCTGGACTCAGGATTGGCGCCGATGATTACTTAACTAAAGATATCAGCCTACCTCACCTTTCTGCGCGTATAGCTGCCCTATTTAGACGTCAGGACGCTCAAAACAAACCGCCAAGTGAAGACAACTTCATAAGCTGTGGCGATCTGTTAATTGATAGCCAGAAAATGACTGTGCAGTGGAGGCATCAGTATCTAGAGCTTACTGTTACCGAATTTTGGATGGTATTTGCACTTGCCAAGTCACCAGGCCACGTAAAGAATCGACAACAATTAATGCAAGATTCTCAAATATTCGTAGACGACAGTACGATTACTTCGCATGTAAAACGTATTAGACGAAAGTTTACACAGTTAGACAAAAGCTTTAACTGTATTGAAACCGTTTATGGCATGGGTTATCGATGGAACAATAGCGGGGAAATTGAATGAGCCGAAGGCTTGGATTTCGCTTTGGGATAAGAAGTAAGATTTTAATCCTGTCGAGCTTTTTATTTACTATCCCTTGGTTTGGATACCAGTACGTATGGGAAATGGAAAAGTATCTCCGTTATGGCCAAGAGCAAACAATTGTCGGTACCGCTCGCGCATTAGCGACCGCCCTGCACGATCGTCCAAACCTATTTGACAACCAAGCGTCTTTCCTACCGAGTGTTGAGCAAGGAAAGGATTTGTACGGTTTTCAAATAAGACAGCCTATTCAGCTCGATGGCAAATACAACGATTGGCCCAACTTTGAAGATAAAGCCCATTTTTATCACGAAGACAATGTCATTTGGCAGGCGAGCAATGTAGATAAAATTAGCCAACGCTATAACGCTGCAGTCGGCAAATATGACAAATACTTATATTTATTCTTCAGTGTCGTCGACGATCATACTGTATATCGCGGCATAAATGCGCGCTCTATTTATTTAAATGATCACCTAACGCTGAGTGTGATAAACCCTGAAGGTAAATTTGATCAGTACATTGTCAGCAATAAAGGAGATGGATGGGTCGATGCATTCTTGCTCGATCAGGATACGACAAAGCAAGTACCTTCAAATAATATTCAAGGCGTATGGCAATCCACCAACGTCGGCTACAACATAGAATTACGCATTCCTTTAAACGTGCTAAGCAGCAATATTGGCTTTTCAATCGCAGATGTCGATTATGCCAGTTCAAAAGCCGTCAGTCTTATCGGTTCTGCGAATACGTCTGACGTTAATCAATTAGGTACGATTTTGGTACCTTCACCGGAAATAGAGCGCATTGTTAAAGGTATGAGTTATACTCAATCAAGTATTTGGGTGATAGATAAACATCAACGTATGCTTGCTAGTGCTGGTGACCTAAACAATGCCAGCGGTGTTTGGCGCACCTCTGATGCTAGTGATACTAGTGATAGCTGGTGGCAATGGATAGAAAACAATGTTCTGCACCCTCTTTATTATCAAGTATTGACTAAACCGACTCAGAATTTTTCAGACAACATATACGATGAAAGTTATGTTGCTGGCGACCATATCGAAAAAGCACTAGCTGGCGAAGTCACTAGTCAGTGGCGTTTGAGTACGGATAAAAAAGCCGTGATCCTCTCTGCAGCCTATCCGATCTACATAGAAAACCAAGTTCAAGGTGCAGTGATTGTAGAAGAAACAACTAACGGAATTAAAACGCTGCGAAACAGAGCACTAGAACAGCTATTTACGTCGATACTTGCTATTTTATTGGTTGGCACGCTTACCTTCTTTGTTTTTGCGTCGAATATATCTACTCGCATCAGAAAACTGCGTAATCAAGCGGAGTTAGCTATTGATGAGCAAGGCCGCGTGAAAGAAACCTTCCCACTTGTTTCAACCAATGACGAGATAGGTGACCTTTCGCGAAGTTTCTCAACGGCAGTTGCGCGGTTAAGCCAATACAACCAATATCTAGAGAACTTATCTTCTCGACTATCTCATGAACTTCGAACACCGATTGCAGTTGTTAGAACGTCATTGGAGACACTATCTATGTACCCTATTCCAGAGCAAGCGGAAGCCTATATTGGTCGTGCTCAAACGGGCATAAATCGCTTAAACCATATTATTACGAGCATGACTGAAGCAACGCGTGTTGAACAACTATTGCAGCGGACCGAAAAAACACCGTTTAATGCAATTGAAGTCGTTGAAGGATGCGTGCAAGGTTACCGACAAATTCACCCGCAAGTTAAATTCGACATTGAGGTGCTTAATGCTAATGCCGTGCTTGACGGCTCTGCAGAATTTTTCGCGCAAATGCTTGAGAAATTGTTAACCAACGCAGTTGAGTTTACAGAAGACAATCAAGTATCAGTTGTTGCCCTTGTGGTAAAAAACAAGTTCCAGTTGGTAATAAAAAACAGAGGCCCATTACTTCCAAGTGAAATGGAACAGAAGCTATTTGACTCTATGGTGTCGGTAAGAACTGAACAACAGCAAGACACTCCACATTTAGGTTTAGGCCTATTTATCGCAAGGCTTATCGCCGAATATCACAATGCGGTCATCAGCGCTGAAAATATTGACGACCCACAAGGCGTTCAAATCACAATTGAAGCGGAATTGTCAAAAGCGGTCATTTAGGTACTTGACCGCTCTTCTCTAAGCTAGGAAACTTTAAGCTATTCAATGCCGATATATTTGTGTACTTGCACTGATAATCGCCAATCGTTCTCTATACACGTTCGAATAGCAAGCTCTGTAGCGCGCTGCTTTTGACTAATGGGCTGTAAGTAAACCTGCTTATGGCTTACATTAAATTCAGCGAGTAAGGCTTTTAAATCATCAACATGCTGTTCCGTTGCAACAGGGTGTTTAATCTCGTTTGCTCTTTCCATTGCCTGTGCAAGGATTTTATAACCGCCCTTCATGTTTACCTTCGGTGAAACCGTCACCCAGCAATTGTCTGTCGTGTTAACCTCAAACGTGCCAGAAGTTTCTATTTGCGTGGTTAAACCATATGCTTCTAACGCCTGACATAGCGGAACTAGGTCATACATCGACGGTTCTCCGCCAGTTATAACGACGTGCTTAGCCTTATATTCTTGCGCCTTATACAGTGCAAGAATCTCTTCAACACTTAAGTCTGACCAAGATTCAGTCTCTTTAGACTCCGCAAGTAAATCATTAATGGGAATTTGCTTATCTGCTTTTACTTCCCAAGTATGTTTGGTATCGCACCAAGAGCAGCCAACTGGGCATCCTTGTAAACGAATAAATACTGACGGCTGCCCAGTAAATGAACCTTCGCCCTGTAGCGTTTCAAAAATTTCGCTAATTTTGTAGGTAATTGCCATGCTTTAGCTTTTGCCTATTCACTATATCGATTAAACTTCAATTAATGATGAATTATACCCTAGAGACAAATTAAATGACTGAAAAAGTTGTCGTTATATTTTCAGGCGGCATGGACTCATTCACAGTATTGAACCGTGCAATTAAAGATGGCAAGCAAGTGTTTCCGCTGACTTTTGATTACGGACAGCGTCATGTAAAAGAAATTGAGTGTGCTAGTGCGGTTTGTAAGGAATTAGGTGTTGAACACAAAGTTATCGACATCTCAGCAATTAACCAATTACTAGCAGGCTCGTCGCTTACTGATGATATCGAAATACCAGAAGGTCATTACGAAGAAGAAAGCATGAAATCGACGGTTGTACCCAACCGTAATATGATTTTGATTTCTCTCGCTGTCGGCTATGGCGTATCTGTAGGTGCATCGCAGGTTTACTATGGCGCACACTCTGGTGACCACGCTATTTACCCAGATTGCCGTCCAGAGTTCGTAGAGAAAATGAATGACGTTTGTCAGATTGCTAACTATGAACCTTTAGAAATCTTTAGCCCATATCTAAATGTTGATAAAACCGCAATATTAACCGATGGTCTGAAAATGGGTCTAGATTACAGTAAAACTTGGACCTGTTATAACGGCCGTGAAAAAGCTTGTGGTAAATGCGGCGCTTGCCAAGAACGCCTTGAAGCATTTCGTGATAACAATGCAACCGATCCAATTCCATACGAGTAGCAAAAACAGCCGAATCGTTTGCAAACGCCTGCCATTTCAGTTAACAATGAGTGAATAACAAAGAATATATTGGTAACTTAGTGGCAGGTAACAATCCATCTCCAGCTTACTGGATCGATTTAACTTCAAAGCGAGAACTTCCCGCCCTTACATCTACCTCTAAAACTCTAGATAAATTCGCCAACGACGACGTTTCTTCGCTTGCAAAGTTAAGTGAAACCATCCTACACGCCCAAGCACTATCCTCCTGTCTGTTAAAAGTGGCCAACAGTGTTCAACGATATGGCGCAACACCTGTAACAACCGTATCTCGAACAACAGTCGTACTGGGAATTCAGACGGTTAAGAACATCTGTTTGACTTCAAAGGTTATTGAAAACCTATTAAAAAATAAGAACCTCAGCCTAACCATCTACAACAAGGTTAAAGGGTTGATGGCACATTCTTTCTATGCTGGCCAGCTTGCCAAAATGATGCTGCCTAACTACAACGAAGATACTCAAGAAGAAGTCTATCTTGCCACCATGTTAAGGCGTATCGGTGAAACTGCATTTTGGAGCCTTGGTAAAGACTTTAAGGGCGAATTGGAGTCATTAGAACAAGTACCGCAACAAGAATATGAAAAAACGTGTCGCAAGTTAATCGGTATGAATTTCGATGAGCTAAGTACAGGACTGGCTAAAAACTGGAATCTAGGTAATCTGCTCGTTAAGTCATTAGATAGTCCCGAAGCTCGCACAAAAGAAATGCAAGTTATCTACCTAGCAGACAATTTAGTTCAGTATATAAATCAGCCGCCTAACGCCAGGGATTTCGACGAATTAATATGCAAAATATCGTCTTTAATGAATATAAGCGAACGTCAGCTTACCCATCGAATTGCGCAAACTAAAGATAAATCCGTCGAGCTGCTGAGTTCATATGGTGCGTAAATGCTAATTGATTTTGTTAAAGACCTTCCCACGACAAGTGAGTTAACAGACACTGAGTCCTTAGTTATCGCTGAAATTACTAATAAGGATGCCACGCAACTACAGGCTCTTCAACATCTCACGATGATGACTTCGACAAGCAAAGACATCAATGAGTTTATCGAATATACCTTAAGCCAAGCTGCAAAAATACTCGCATTCGATATCACGGGATTTTATCTGTTATCAGGACTTAAACAATCAGTGAATTGCCGGTTAGTGGTTAATAGAATAGGCAACCGGATAGACTACTCATTGTCGATTACACTTAACGAGCATAGCAGCGTGGCACATCTTGTATTGAGTGCTCAGACAAGCGTAAGAATCAACAGTACAAAAGAGCATCAAGAGGCTAAATTTCCCTTCCCTACCAATAAGCTATTTGCCGACTATAAAATAGCGTTAGCGCCAGTGCAGATAAAACATAAGAGTATTGGCATTGTCATAGCACAACGTAATAGTGACGATGAAATTACAGCAGATGAGTTAAATAATTTTCACTTTTTTATTCAGCATTTAAACATATGCTTAACTCTTATTTCTCCCAATAAATAACGCAATCTCAAGCAACTATAAGGAATTACACGCGATATGATTTATAGAGCAATAAACTCGACCATAGATTATATGCTGTTTACTTTCGGATTTATCATCGCAGTGCAGCTGCCCGAGTTTATTCAACAGTACAAACAATATATTGCGGGTAAACTTTCAGAATCCGATTGGCATTTGAGTGGCTATCAAAACATTGCAGACAAGTCTTTTAATGGCGATATTCAAGTGTTAATCAACGAATATCTAAAAAGTGGTCAATCCGCATTAAACGAAACCGGCAACTTGGTTGCAGAACTAGTAACGCGTAATAACGATCTAAAAGTACTTATCAGCGAATTAGACAATGAAAGCTATTTACACCAATTGCTATCATTTTTCCAAAGCTTTAAAGCTGAAGATACGCAAACTGTATTGAGCTATTATCAAATGGCGATTCCACTAACGGTCGAAGCAATCGGCTCTGGTATAGTATTGGCATTTTTACTAATCTGGCTAAAAATACTACTCGGTGTGACGTTGAACAAATTGTTATTTAGGAAAACAGTTACGTAACATTAGTCTGTCTTCCACCCAGTCTTTTTTTAGCTTTTATGCTCTTGTCATGGTAATTAGACTGCCACTATGCTTTAAAAAAAACAGTAAAAATCCACCTGCATAGCAGGTGGCTTTGACACTGCTCCCTAGAAGGGAGCTTTATTACTTATCGACATCAAGCAATAATTGACGTTCTTCCTCTTCTTTCGCAACTTTATCTTGATACCTTACATATCGTTTAATT
>JAKVCY010000037.1 GCA_022448425.1 Thalassotalea sp.
TTAAGAAGTATCGAGCCGTAGCCACTCGATACGATAAATTAGCCAGAAACTACCACAGTGTGGTGGCACTGGCTTTTGCACTTATGTGGTTACCGATGTGGGTTGATTAGGATATGTACAGCAAAGATCAACACGCTCTAACAGTTAGATTAAAAATTAGAGAACTTAGTAACAGCTTAACCTACGGAGCAGTTTTCTAACTTTTTTCAAACTTCTCTAGATTTTTTGCTGAATTGGTAGCAAAACAATTAATTCATGCGTTTTAACCCAGCATTTCTTTCAGTCGTTATGTATCAGATTAAGTCTTAGCTTATTCAAAGATACTTTATATGCAATTAAGGCGAACAGCATAACAATTATCGTTATCTGGTGTTAAAAAAACGTTCTACGCCTCTGTTCTAAATCCAATTTAGCTGTTACTTCCGCTTTTAATCATTTCCCTCTTTCATCGCTACATATTTAATCCAAAGTCTAAACTCTTTATATTCTTGAGTTTCTTGCTCTTTCTCTTTCAACCACTGTAAATAAAGCTGGAATTCCTTTTTATCGGATAACTCTCTTTCATTTTGTGATTTGTTGCTAGAAAACTTCAATAATTTAAACTCTCCATCTTTTCCAGAAAAAAGGCCAGGCCCTTGCTCTAATTCATTGCTGGCTGGGCTGTTAAATGACAAAAGAACAAAGAAAAAAAATATGCCATACTTAATCATTATGTTGCTCCCCTAGATAAAGTGGTGGATAAACCACCACTTCCTAATTTTTAATCAAAACTTAACCATACCACCCAAAGCTAGTGCATTGAACTCTTCTTGTGAGTCCGTATCACCTTGAGTTGCTTGTAGCCATAGCTGAATTCCAGCTATGGGCTTAAAGTTGTATGCAAGCGTTGAACGAGTGTGATCGGGTAAACTGTTACCATCTGCACCATCAGCAGAATAGTTGCCCATACTAAAGCTAACTGCATGCTTGCCTTGAGTATAACCTAACTTCCAGTTTAAAAACTCTCTCTCGCCACCTGATACTTGGCTGGCATTACCGTATGTTGCCGTGAAGTTAATACCAGATTCGTGTTTATAGCCCGCTAACACACCATGTCCTTCATCTGCACCAAAAAAGCCATTAGTTGTGTGTTCATCAATGTTTGCTTGCGGATCTTCATCTCTATCGATATCGCCGTAATCAACTGACCAAGCATTTATACGCCAAGCATCAGCAACGTATTTAATGGCTAGTTCATAACCACCGGCTTCGCTCAATTGCACGTATGCCTTAGCACCTTCGATAAAACTAGGAGACTCATAGATAAGACGTTCATTAAATATAGATTGAGCTTGAACAAACGGAGTCTGGCTTTCACCACCTGGGCCTCTTCTTGTAGCTCCAAATCGTTGACTCATGCCCAATGGATCTGAAAACCAAGTGCCCGATTGATCAACATCGGATATAACCCATGTAATACCAGCGCCTGTTCCTAACTTAACTTTACCGAAGTCGCCTGACAGCCAAAGCTCTTGAATTCTAGTTCTTCCATTACCTTCGGCGTGAAGAATGTTTGACACCCCTTCATCCAAGCCAATTTCGACTTGTCCACCGATTTTTAGTTCGCCGTAAGCCATAGAACCTTTTATACCTATGGTTGATTCAGCAAATTCATGCCTCCCAAAATAAGTATCTTTGGATGTATCATCATTGATAACATTGTATGTTACTCGGCCATATGCTGTAACGTCTGCAAGTGCAGGAGTTGCCGTTAACATTCCAGTTCCTATGACTACTGCAAGAGTACTTTTTCTCATCTTGTTCTCTCCTAGTTATGTAAAAATTAAATAATCAGGCAGCATTAACACTAAGGTCAGTACAAGCAACTGCATGATGATGAAGGGGATGACTCCCTTATATATAGTTAATGTTTTGAGTGATTTTGGCGCGACTCCCTTCAAATAAAACAAGCTAAACCCAAATGGAGGCGTTAAGAATGACGTTTGTAAGTTCATCGATATCAAGATGGCAAACCAAACTAGATCTATATCAAGAACCATCGCGACAGGGACTAATATTGGCACCACTAGAAATGCGATTTCAATGAAGTCAATAAAGAATCCGAGAACTAAAATGGCCAACATAGCTAGCAATATGAAAGTCCACTTTTCTCCAGGTAACTCCATAAAGAATTCTTCAACTAGATATTCACTTCCTGAATAACTAAAAACCATGGAAAATGCAGTCGCACCAAGTAATACTGCAAAAATCATGGAAGTGACTTTTACCGTTTCTTTAGATACATCATTTATCTTTGAAACTGAAAAGCTTTTATAGAAAATTGACAAAACTACAGCACCTACAGCACCTATTGCAGACGATTCAGTTGGCGTAGCAACGCCTGTAAAAATCGAACCTAGAACTGTTACAATAAGAATGAGTGGAGGAACAATGTCTTTCAAAGCTTGCACCAAGATTTCACGCTTGCTTTCGTTGACTTCAATTGGCGGGCAATACTCAGGTTTAAATTTACCAAGTATCAATATATAAATAGAGTAAAGTACCACAAGTAAAGCACCAGGTATCACAGCAGCCTTGAATAGATCGCCTACAGGTACCCCCATTACATCACCTAAAATAATCAGAATGATAGACGGAGGTATAATTTGCCCTAATGTCCCTGAAGCACAAATGACACCGGTAGCTGTTGGTTCGTGATATTTGTTCTTTAGCATTACAGGCAGTGAGATAACCCCCATAGCAACAACACTCGCTCCGACCACACCTGTTGATGCGGCCAATAGTGCGCCAACTACTATTGTTGAAATCGCGACACCGCCAGCAACACCGCCAAATAGCTTTGCTGATGATTCGAGTAAACGCTCAGCAAGTCCTGTTTTTTGAAGAACAATCCCCATAAATACAAACATAGGAATTGCCATTAAGGTGGTATTTTCCATAATGCTCATAATACGATAAGGCATGAACGCAAACAGATCTGGTCCTAACGCGATAACTCCTACAATCAGTGACACACCGGCAAATGTAAAAGCTACCGAGTACCCCAAGAATAAACAGCATAAAGCAATTGCAAATAAAATAAGACCTGTCATTATTTTAGCTCCAACTGAGACTGTTTAAGTAAAGTTTGTAGTTGATGTATCAGCACATAAATAATGCAGATAACGAGGTAAGTAGAAGAAATAGGAATGACACTTCTGATTACCCACCTGTGAGGAAGCCCCCCTGGATCAGCACTCCCTTCCCCCATCTGATAAGCTTCCAGCGTATAGTCCCAACTATAAAAAATAGTTAAAAGGGTTATAGGTAATGCAAAGAATAGTGAACCCAAAATATTGACTAGAGCTTTTGCTCTGCTTGAGAAACGGTCATAAAAGACATCCACTCTTACGTGCCCATCTCCTTTCAATGTGTATCCGATACCAAACATAAACATACCAGCAAACAGGTGCCACTCTAGTTCCTGCATGGCAATGCTGACATCATTAAAAAAGTACCGCATGATGACGTCATAAAAAACATTAACGATCATTAATATCATTAGAATACTGCATAAATACCCAATAGCATCGATGACTTTCTTTAAGAGATTTATAATTAACTGCATAACGTTACTTAAAATGCGCATGACGCTGATACAGTTTCATGCGCATAATACCTAGTCTTCAATTGGGTCGAAGTTTTCTAAATAAGCGCGGTCAGAGAAATTTGTCCAGGCTCTTACTTGGCTCTCGTATTCGTATATTGAGTCTAGTATTTCTTTAGTTAATGGGTCTTTTGCAGCAAATTCCTGTAGCAATTCAGCATTAGCCATTTGAATTTTTGACATCAAACCCTTAGGAAATGAACGAATTTGTACATTAGGATACTCGTCCTGAATTTGCGCAAGGTTCTTGCCATTTTCGTGCATTGACTGAGCATACATATCATACGCTGCAGCTTTCATCGCCACCTTTAAGATATGCTGCAGGTCTCTAGGTAGTTTCTCGAAGGCCTTTTTGTTAACCATAAACTGGAGTTCAGTTGCAGGCTCATGCCACCCTGTATAATAGAAAGGTGCAATTTTATGAAACCCCATACGCAAATCTAATGAAGGTCCAACCCATTCAAGAGCATCTATCGTATTGCGTTCTAACGCAGTATAAAGTTCTCCGGAAGGGATATTCGTAGGCTTTGCCCCTAAGCGAGCAAGCACTTCGCCAGCAAACCCTGGGATACGCATCTTAAGACCTTTTAAGTCTTCAACAGTGTTGATTTCTTTTTTGAACCAGCCTCCCATTTGGTTGCCTGTATTACCACCCGGAAACGATAAAATGCCGTATTGGTTATATACCTTTTCCATTAACTCCATGCCACCACCATAGTAAAACCAAGCGTACTGCTCAGGTGCTGTCATACCAAATGGCACCGTTGTAAAGAATTGAGTATTGAAATTTTTACCCTTCCAATAGTACGAGGCTGAGTGACCCATTTGATACTGACCACTTTTAACAAAGTCAAAGATACCTAACGCTGACTTGTGTTTATTAGCCGAGTCGATTCTAATGATAAATCGCCCATTAGACATTTCTTTAACCATTTCAGCCATGTTTTTTGACGCGTCACCAAATATAGGAAAATTTGGGCCCCAAGTTTCAGCTAAACGCCACATAACCCTTTTACTTTCTGACGCTTGAGCTAAGTTGCTAAAAATAACTGAGACTATTATTACAGCTGTTAACAATGTTGATTTTGACATGATAATATTCCAAATGTGATGTAGATTTTCACTATCTTTTATTTCTACATGTACTTTTGCAAAAGCTTAATTTCATTACTATTAGCGTGAATACTTAGATAACTAGGTATATATACCTAAGTGTTCATACGGCTAGATGTTTAAGTGTGGGGCTGAGAGTCTATCACTTACTTTATAATGTATAAGGAAGACAGGTGAAACTACCTTTGAGGCTACTTTACATCGCAGTGGTACAAGTCATTTTCACAGCCTTAGTCACATATTATTTAGTGACTAACGAATATCATTCTTTGGCCGAAGAAAATGTAAAGGCATTGGAAGGTTTTCTAATATCTCAAAAGCAACTAGAGCTGAAAAGTTATACGGAAATAGCCATGTCATCAGTTTCTCAATTGCGAAAACTGTTTAATAAAGGCGATATTGATACTCAAGAAGCTACAGCAGATATTTTACAAAGCATGTTATATAACGGAGATGATGGTTACTTTTTTGTTTACGACAAAAAAGGTAAGGGAATTGTTCACCCTAAGGAGCCCTATCGTATTGGGCAGTACTGGCTTGATTTAGAGGATAAAAATGGACAAAAGGTAATACAAGGGCTGATAAATAGTGCTCAACAAGAGAATGGGTATTATAAATACAGTTGGAATAAGCCCTCCGAAAATATCAATGTTCAAAAGTTAGCATACGCTGTTTACATTGACGACTGGGGTTGGATGCTTGGGACAGGGGTTTACTTAGATGATGTTTACAAGCAATTGTCCTCTATTCAGAATGAAATAAATAATCATTTAAACAATACAAAACAAATCATTTTGTTGGTCGCAATATCCTCAATATTCTTTATTTTTATCTTTGGCATAGCGATCAATTTAAGTCATAAAAAAACTGCAGAAGCTCAGATCAGCAAGTTGGGACAAAAGGTTATTGACATTCAAGAGGAAGAAAACCGACATATCTCTCGTGAACTCCATGATGGAATTATTCAAATTCTTATTTCCATAAAGTACTCATTAGAAGCAACTGGCTTATTCATGAAGAAAAGTGGTTATGAAAAGCCCGATACGTTTATCCAAGCTGAAGAGAATTTGACAGTTGCAATACAAGAGGTACGGCGCATTTCACATCACATGCACCCACAAATACTAGATGAACTTGGGCTTTCTTCTGCAATTGAATCTATTACAGCTGATTTCAAAAAAAGGACAAATATCGATGTAACCGTCATTAAGCCAGATTTGAGAAAGTTGCTACCAGACTTTATTAACACCACTCTATTTCGAGTCGTCCAAGAATCATTAACTAACATACAAAAACATGCCAACGCTAGCAATGTCATCATTGACTTGTCAATCCAAGCAAAATGGCTAACTTTGGTAATAAAAGATGATGGCATTGGATTTGATGTAGCAAAGCCTAGAAGCCAAGACAAGGCGGGGATCGGATTGAGGAACCTAACAGAGCGAGTAGAATATCACAAAGGCTCCTTGTCCATTGAATCAGCTTCAAAAGGCACGATAATAACTGTCAAGATTCCTACAACTACCTTTGCTAATCACTTTAATAAATCAAATTTGGAATAATTATGAGTAGCATAGAAAATTTAGATGATAATAAAAAAATTTCAGTGTTATTGGTTGATGATCACCCAATGGTCCAGAGTGGATTAATCGCTTGCCTCAATTATTACGAAGATATTCAAGTATTAGCAACTTGTGATAACGGCAAGGATGCTTTGGAGCTAGTCAAGAAATTAAAACCTGACGTAATAGTCATGGATGTAAGTATGCCAAATATGAATGGGATCGATGCTACTGAAATTATAAAGGAGCAAGTACCAGAAACACATGTCCTAATTTTTAGCATGCACGAAAGTCAAGAGTTTGTTAGTAGCGCTATTCAAGCGGGAGCTACAGGTTATGTGTTAAAAGACACTTCATCAGAAGAAGTTTATTTTGCCATAAAATCTGTAGTTAAAGGTCAAACTCACTTCAGTAGCTCAATAGCAAAAATGTTGCTAGAAAATCCTATAAAAATGGAAAACCAGAAGTTAACTACACGAGAACAGGTTGTTCTGTCATACGTTGCACAAGGCTTTTCCAGTAAGGAGATTGCGAGGAAGCTTGATATCAGTTACCGAACAATCGAAGCCCATAGAAGAAATATCAAACACAAATTAAGTATAGACTCTTTAGCAGAATTAGTAAGATACGCCGCCAATCATGGACTAATTAATAAATAGTTTAAAAGGAATAAATTATTTTAGCACCAGACCTTTTGCTTACCTCATATTACATTTTATAAATGAACGGCTTAAAGCAGTTTCTTCTTATAGATTTGAAGATGGGGATAAAATTATTTATTAAATCGGACAAGTATTTACCATATGTTTAGAAGAATTAAATTGGGGCTTTTAATGAAAGAGCATTAGAACACCTTTGAATGACATTGGCTTATTAACACTGAATGAGGTTTGCACTTGCTCGGTATTAATAATAACAGTGCCTATGTCGATTGTATCTTTTGTTCGAATGAGGTGATAGAAGTGTTCCATTTGAATTAACCTTATATCAATCTAGCTTTTAATATAAGTATCAATCTAATTTTGTCAAATAGTGGATTTTAAAGGTGTATCTAATTATAACTTAGGATGGTATCAGTTGAATGTAAAAAAGAGCCCGAAGGCTCTTTAGTCAATTATCTTGTTTAGCTGATACTCTTCTTTGCCGAGCTTAGCTATCTGATGCTGCTTGGTCTTGCGGCGTTTCGTAGATAATAATCGGCTTAGATTCACCCGTAATAACGGTTTCATCAACCACGACTTTCGACGCATTTTCCATTGATGGCAATTCGTACATCGTATCGAGCAAAACACCTTCTACGATAGAACGTAAGCCACGCGCACCTGTTTTTCTGACCATTGCTTTGTTTGCAATTGCCTTAAGGGCATCTTCTCTAAACTCTAACTCAACATCTTCCATATCGAATAAAGCTGTGAATTGCTTGGTTAGAGCATTCTTAGGCTCTTGAAGAATTTGGATTAGCGCGTCTTCGTCTAGTTCGCTTAATGTAGCAACAACCGGTAAGCGACCAATGAATTCTGGGATTAAGCCGTATTTCACCAAGTCTTCTGGCTCAACCTCTTGGAAGCGTTCAGTCAGTGATTTATGCTCATCTTTGCTGCGCACTTCAGCACCGAAACCAATACCTGTGCCAGTTTCACAACGTTGCTCAATCACCTTATCTAAGCCCGCAAAAGCACCACCACAGATAAATAGAATCTTCGATGTATCAACTTGTAAAAACTCTTGTTGAGGGTGCTTACGTCCGCCTTGTGGTGGTACAGAAGCAATAGTTCCTTCAATCAGTTTCAGCAGTGCTTGCTGAACACCTTCTCCTGACACATCACGCGTGATAGACGGGTTATCAGACTTACGTGAAATCTTGTCAATTTCATCAATGTAAACAATACCACGCTGCGCTTTTTCAACGTCATAGTCACATTTTTGCAGCAACTTTTGGATGATATTTTCAACATCTTCACCAACATAACCAGCTTCGGTTAATGTCGTTGCATCTGCCATAGTAAACGGCACGTCTAATAAGCGAGCTAATGTTTCTGCAAGCAACGTTTTACCGCTACCTGTTGGGCCGATTAATAAGATATTACTCTTACTTAACTCAACACCGTTGTGGCTGTCACCATTGCGTAAACGCTTGTAGTGGTTGTACACAGCAACAGCTAATACCTTTTTCGCGTGCTCTTGACCGATAACGTAATCATCTAGGCTTGCACGAATATCAACAGGTGAAGGTAAAGACTCTTTGTCTTGCTTAGGTGCGATTTCTTTGATTTCTTCGCGAATGATGTCATTACACAGTTCGACACACTCATCACAAATAAACACTGAAGGGCCAGCAATCAGTTTACGCACTTCATGCTGACTTTTGCCACAAAAAGAACAATATAATAACTTTCCGCTATCACCGTCACCTTTCGTAATATCGGTCATACGGTACCTCTAAACTTTCTAATCATTTAACTTATACGCTTAACAAATAAGTATTTCACAAAATACTTAGATAACAACCTTATTTGTCAGCTCTATGTTCTAATATGGCATCAACTAAACCATATTCAACCGCTTGATCTGCACTTAAGAAATTATCACGGTCGGTGTCTTGAGCTAATTGCTCATATGGCTTGCCTGTATGCTCCGCCATCAAACGGTTTAGTTTTTCTTTGATGAACAAAATTTCTTTTGCATGAATTTCAAAATCAGACGCCTGACCTTGGAATCCACCGAGTGGTTGGTGAATCATCACGCGAGAATTTGGTAGACAGTAACGCTTACCCTTTTCACCGCCTGATAACAAGAATGCGCCCATGCTAGCCGCTTGGCCAATACATACAGTACTGACATTAGGCTTAATAAACTTCATCGTATCGTAGATAGCTAAACCTGCGGTTACAGAGCCACCTGGCGAGTTGATGTAAAGGAAAATGTCTTTTTCAGGGCTTTCAGACTCAAGAAACAACATCTGCGCAACAATAAGATTAGCCATGTGATCTTCAACTTGACCACATAAGAAAATAACGCGCTCTTTTAATAAGCGAGAGTATATATCGTAGGAGCGCTCGCCTTTGGCAGTTTGCTCTACAACCATTGGAACTAATGCATCTTCGATAATTGAACTTTGGCTAGGGGAATTGAGATGAGAATTAAACAACAGATTTTCCTTATTATAAAAAAAATGGCTCATATGATTCCATACAAGCCATTTAAGCTACTGCTTAGCATATTGTCAATGAAAAGCTTATTTTGCTTCTGGATTCATGATCTCTTGGAACCCAGCTTTCTTCTCAGTAACTTTTGCTTTTTCAAGAACGAATTCAACAGCTTGCTCTTCTAGAGCAACGTTTTGCATTTGTTGATTCATTTCTTGGTTTGATTTGTAGTACTCGATCACTTCTTGTGGATCTTCGTACGCAGACGCTGCAGTTTCGATAAGCTCAGTAACTTTAGCCTCGTCTACTTTAAGTTCGTTTACTTTGATGATTTCACCAAGTAATAAACCTACTTTTACACGACGCTTAGCTTGTTCTTCGAACATTTCAGCTGGAAGCTGTGGTAAGTTCTTAGGGTCCATTTGACCACCAAAGCGCTGAAGTGCTTGCTGACGTAATACATCAACTTCCTGTGCAACTAATGCAGCTGGTAATTCAACGTCATTGTTCTCGAGTAGACCTTCGATCGCTTGCTCTTTAACTTTAGCTTTAATCGCTTGAGTTAATTCGCGGTTCATGTTCTTAGCAACTTCTTCACGAAGTGCTTCAACACCACCTTCTTCTACACCGAATAACTTAGCGAACTCGTCGTTAACTTCAGGAAGTACTGGACCTTCAGTTTTGTTAACTTTGATGTCGAACTCAGCTTCTTTACCTTTTAGGTTTTCAGCGTGGTAATCTTCTGGGAAAGTTACTTTGATTGTTTGCTCTTCACCGACTTTCATGCCTGTGATTTCTTTTTCGAAACCAGGGATCATACGACCAGAACCAAGCTCTAGTTCGAAGCTTTCAGCTTTACCGCCTTCAAACTCTTCACCGTCAACACGGCCTAAGAAGTCGATAGTTAACTTGTCGCCTTTCTTAGTCTTACGCTTGTTTTCTTTCCAAGTCTTGTGTTGGTTTTGTAATGTAACAAACATTTCATCGATGTCTTTGTCAGTTACTTCTGCAACTTGACGCTCAACAGCGATGCTTTCTAAATCTTTGATTTCAACTTCTGGGTATACTTCAAATGTTGCTTCAAATTCGAACGGTTGGCCATCTTCATTGCTTTTCGCTACGAAGTTAGGACGACCTGCTGGGTTGATTTTCTCAGCGATGATAGCTTCAACGAAGTTACGCTGCATCAATTCACCCGTGATTTCTTCACGTACTGCTTTACCGTAACGCTTCTGGATTACTGACGGTGGCACTTTACCAGGACGGAAACCATTGATGCGTTGTGTCTTAGCTAATTGACGAAGACGGTTTTTAACTTCAACATCTACTTTTTCAGCAGGAACAGAGATCGTTAAACGACGTTCCAAACCTTGTGTAGTCTCAACAGAAACTTGCATTTATATACCTCAAATTTAGCGTCTTAATCACGCTTCCTATTTTCCATCTATCTATCCAAGCAATTTCTCACCATGAAAATGCTGCTAGCCCTTGTGGTTTAACCGCTTAGGCTTGGAAAACCTGAATAAAAGATGTTCAGATTAAAAATAATGACGCGCAATTATAGCCATGCTTTTTGATAGAGTCGAGTTTATCGCCGAATTATTTTAAATCAGCTTAAAAATCAGATATTTAGTGGAATTAAATAGCAATCTAACCAGCGAGACGCTAATTGTTTGAAAAACGTAGATTTATAGTGTTTTGAGTAATTCTAAAGAGAAAGTGGTCGGTGATGTAGGATTTGAACCTACGACCCCTTGGACCCAAACCAAGTGCGCTACCAAGCTGCGCTAATCACCGACAATAAGATGGGGTGGCTAATGGGACTTGAACCCACGACAACCGGAATCACAATCCGGGGCTCTACCAACTGAGCTATAGCCACCACTGAATGGCATGCCCTGCAGGATTTGAACCTTTATATCACCCCAAACCAACCTCTCAACAGTGAGTGGGTGGGTTAAAATACAAAGTTTGTATAAAAATCCTACTGACCTAAATCCCTTTATTTACAACGCCTAAGAGACATTCCTTATGTTCTCTCGACAACGGGGCGCAATTATAAATAGCTTATTTCCAAAGTCAAACTTTTTTATGCACTTAATGTATAAATATTTTAAAAATCTAGTGCATAAAGAGACATAAATAATTCCATTTCAAAAAGAATTTGGCTTCGGACCTGAATCAGGCTATACCATTCCTTGGTACAACGAAATTCTAATGAATCATCTACTCCCCATGGTTTAAGGGTTGCAGGTTTAACTAGCTTGGCTGAGGCTGGTGTTCCCATCGAGGTCATTAGTAAAATCATCGCAGGTCATTCAAGTATTCTAATGACCATTTACTATTTGAAATACAGCAACAGGCATATAACCGAGATACTATCTAAGGCTAAAAAAGACCTTGAAAATAACGCCAAAGAAAACCTGAAACGCTGGTTAAAAGATGCAACATTTGAAGAAGCAATAAAATACCTTGTTGCTAACCAAGAAGAAGGTGTTCTTAATTTAATGCAGTCAAGAAGTCACATGGCAACTTGGGGTGGCAGCAGCTTAGGTATCTGTCCATACAGTGCAACACGTTGTGAAGATGATGGCCCGTTAATTAAAAAAGCAACTAAATCTCGCCAAGCTAAGTATGAACCTGTAGTTGGTGGTAAAGGCAACTGTGTCAGATGCCGACATTTAGTTACTGGGTTACCTTGGTTGATAGAGCTTTGGCTACATGGTAATAAAATTCTAGAAAATGTTACCCGGTTAACCCTTGAGATTGACACTCTAAAAAATAAACAGGCCACTCTTAAAGAAGAACAATATACCTATATAAAGAAGAAACAAGCTCACCTATGCCCAGTTGAAATAGTCGATGAGATCAAAAGCTACAACACCATTATTGATACAAAATCTGATGAGCTAGACCGTGAGATAATGAATGCTCATGCCACATATAATCTGCTCGAAGCGACAAAAGAAATTACTTCGCAAAGTGACGACAAAGAAAAATTTACTAAAGGCAATGAGTTGCTCCATGTCGAAGTTGATTATGGTGATGAAATAGGATTTAACGAAACCACCCCGTTTCATATTAAGGATATGTTGGTACAAGCAAGCCGCATTTATCCTGAATTAGCAGACACCAGAGTTGAACTTGAGCGCAATCACTTTGTAGATCAAATCTTACTTAATAATGGCGCTACTCCAATTTCCTTTTCTCCACTAAGTGATGAGGAAAAAGCAATGGCAACAGATGCAGCGGCAAAATTTTTAATTTCAAAAGTTGGAGCCAAAGAGTGTGAAAACCTGCATAACGGCTCAACAACGTTAGCTAAGCTAGGCATAGATAGAAGTGCTACTGACATTAACACCCTCTTGGCAACAGGTTCAGTTCCATCTTTAAATAACGAGAATAATAATGACAATTAAGAAAATATCTCAAGACAAAGTTAAAACTTTATACCAAAAATTATATGAGGATGCTGCGACTCCATCAACGAAGCAAAACCTTGAACATATCAATAAAGCCTGCCAAAGCATTACAAGTACTGGTGCTATTGTTTCCCCCAGTGCCATTATCACATTACTGGGTAAAAAAGGCGTGATAATCGCTCCAAGAACTATCTACTACAACAAAAAGTTAGAAGCAGGGAAGATCACTAACCTGTATCGATTACTGATTGACGGCTGGATAGAACATTCTGAAACCGTTAACAGTATAAAAATTTCAGATAAGGATCTAGACGAGGTATATCCTGAATCATTTGTTGAGGACCAGGGCAAGATCATACTTTGACTTGCGTAACTAACCCCAATCCCGTTTAAGAAATTGAACTAAATGCCTGTTCCTAGATCGGAGCTTTCGACCAAGTACGATTCAATCTAACAAGGAACAGGCATGAAGAATCTAGTTGAATTATTTTGTGATGTCGATGACTTTTGCAAAGCATTTGTTCCCCAATGGCAACAACAACTACTTGAAGACGGCACCAGAATTCGAAGACGTGAGTGTCACATGTCAATGAGTGAAATGATGACAATCATTATTGGTTTTCACATGTCACATCATCGCGATTTTAAAAATTATTACTTAGGGCATGTGAGAGCATTTTATCGAACAGAGTTTCCTGAGTTACTCAGTTACACACGCTTTTT
>JAKVCY010000038.1 GCA_022448425.1 Thalassotalea sp.
TTAAGAAGTATCGAGCCGTAGCCACTCGATACGATAAATTAGCCAGAAACTACCACAGTGTGGTGGCACTGGCTTTTGCACTTATGTGGTTACCGATGTGGGTTGATTAGGATATGTACAGCAAAGATCAACACGCTCTAAATGCTCTTTGAATATCCTGAATGAGCAAATAAATTTGGCTTTAATAAAAGCTAGTTACAAGGAGTGTAGATTTATGCGTGAATTAACCATAAATGAATTAGAAGAAGTAAATGGTGCTTTACTGGCAAACATTGGTATGGCGATTGTTGGTGCCGCTGGAGCTATGGCTAGCTATGCTATTGGCGGTGCTGTGAGCGGGAAGCTTTCAGGCAGTGGCTTTGCTGGTGCTGCTACGACAGGAGCTGTTACTGGTTTTGGTGGGTTTACGCCACAAGCAGCATACATAGGCGCTGCTGCTGGGGCGGCAGTAGCATCTTCTTTAAGTGATGAATAATGAGCAATAAAATCAAAAATATGGTATCGGTGGTAATGAGTTGCATCTTAAGTATCACTTTTGTCTCCATATTAGATGTTTTGTTCTCTATTCATGATGTAAGTCTAAAATTAACTTTAGTCGCTTTTTTGAGCGCTACAGGAGCAATCAGCTTTTACAGTGCTATGGATAAAAAAGCGAGAATCAAAAATTAATTTGGCTCGCATCTTTTGGTTCATTGTTATATCAATGAGCCATTCAAATGAATTCTTCATTTGAAAATCTCGCGGCTAACGCTAGTGAGAGGAGTGTGGCTATTAAAAGTGAGTAATTAAATCAATAAAATAAATTGCTTTAATTTACTAAAAATGGACTAACTTTATTATCTTCTGTTCTTCCCAACGCACTTTGTATCAAAGGAGTTGTTATCTCAATTAAATTATTAATAGATTCCTATTCTTCTTTGCACGTATTAAAGTACCTATCTGAAATCTAAGAACTTATAAAAATAAAGAGGAAATCTATGGGGTTTAATCTCGATATCACCGGTCTATATGCGGGCTTGTTGGCTATATTACTTGTTGTTTTATCATTTAACGTGATTCGCTTTCGCTTGAAACACCGAGTGGGTACAGGGCATGGTGATGTTAGTGAACTGGATAAAGCAATTCGAATTCATGGCAACTTTAGTGAATATATGCCAATCGCATTGGTGTTATTGGGCGTATTGGAGCTTGGCGGATTAGCAGATACTTGGTTACATGCATTCGGGGCAACCTTAGTTGTTGGTCGCTTACTTCATGCGGCAGGTTTGAGTAAAACAAAAGGCACTTCATTGCCACGTCTTGTTGGTGTGTTATCAACGTTTATTGTGTTAGTGATTATGGGCGTTATGACTATTATCCAATTTATTGACTAATGGATATGGGCAATATTCAATTGTTCTGCTTCTTCTGGCACTAAATTAAAGTGCCAGAAGCGGTCTATTAAGTTCTAATTTTCTTACTTTCTAAGCATACCTACATGAGGTATACCGTCCTCTAAATAGCCATCAGTGACTACTTCAAATTGATGTTGCTGATAGAGTTTCACTAAGTGTTCTTGAGCAGATATTTTGATAGTAGACGTGTTGAAATGTTCCTCGCAAGCATCGATTCCTGCTTTAATTAACTCGTGGCCTAACCCTGTTCCTCGAGCACTCTCACTTATAACGACACGCCCAATGCTTGGATATTCTTTATAACTTGTACCCTTAGGTAATATGCGAAGGTAAGCGGCCAAAGCACCATCTTTATAAGTAAATACGTGCAAGGAATCGGGGTGTCGGTCCAAATCATCTAGCTCTGGGTAATAGCATGTTTGTTCGACAACAAAAACATCTACACGTAGCTTAAGAATGTCGTAAAGTTCGTTTGTGGTGAGTTCAGAGAAGTGTTTAATTTGCCAGTTCATGGAGTTCTATTGGGTGGGTTGAATTTATACCAATATTCAACCATGAACTAGCTGTTAAGCCAACTAATACCAATTGAATTAAATATTTGCTCATTCAGCGAGAGTTAAAAGACTTATAGGCATTGGTTTTGTGCTTCTGCAAAACCTTAGCACCTACATCCATGTAGGCGTGGCGTTGATTGCTGAGAATGGTTACTCTCGACAACTGCGTCCTGCGTTGTCCTAATTCACCACATCCATGTGGTTCCATTGTCAAAATCAATATCGCAGCATATAAGTCTTTTAAACTCGCCCTCTGGGAGCTTGTCAGGAAAGTGATAATTTCACAAATTTCCTCGTTCGAGAATGACTACAACAGCATAAATTTGCTTTATTCTAACTTCCCTGACATAGCTCTGAAGTGGTTAAATATTTATTTTAATTGGTATAATTAACTGGCTTTTTGTAATACCTTTAAGCAACCTTCGTAGTTCTTGCTGTCGAGATAAGTGACCATCTCTTTCTTGTACTGCTGAATATCAAGACTAGGAAACTCTCGAGACATTACACTAGACAAATCCTCTGGCGATAAATAGAGAATATAAGCTAATGGCAGAAACTCAGGGTTGAAATCTTTCTTGTAAACGGTAGCTCTAATTTGATGAGCTGAATAGAATGGAAATGCGCCGTAACGCTTCTCAAGTGTCGGTAATAACTTCGAGCCGTACTTCTTTATCGACCAATATTTTAATATAGCTGATCCTTAGCTTTATGCTGTTTCTTTAATAAAGGTGGAGGGAAAGTATACCGCTACAAAAGGGCAATTCAAGAGGTGTCTGTTAACTTTTTTTAACTTTTGCTTAAGCGTTTGACTAATTGAATAAAATAGTTTGTTAAGCGTTTTTGATTCATTGTTTAGATAATTTATTAACTTTCTTAAAAAATTTTAATTTGGATGACAAAACAAAATATGTAGGTGGTTTAGAACCATCCAAATGGTTAGGTATCAACAAGAATTGATGGTTGTATCTAGGTACAAGGGAATTTGCACCTAGATACAGTTCCGGAATGGGCAGAGTTGCTAGCAAACTACTTTTGATGGCGTTTTTGCAACACAGCCATGACCTCAGTTAGGCTCACACCTTTATCTTGAAGTAATACCAGCGTGTGGTAAAAAAGGTCTGCACATTCACCCAAAAGGTCTTCTTTGGTTTCAGCAACGGCGGCAAGTGCTACTTCAACACCTTCTTCGCCAACCTTTTGCGCAACCTTAGTCGTACCTTTTGCCAGCAGTCTTGCAGTGTAGCTTTCCTCGATAGGGTCGTTCTTACGTTGTTCAATGAAGCGCTCTAAATACGAGATAAAGTTCTGCTGCGTAAGCTGCTGCTCAGGAAAACAAGACTCAAAACCTAAATGGCATGTCGGCCCATTTGGATTTGCCGATATGAGTACGCTGTCGTAATCACAATCGGTAAGTACTTGAACCACATCTAGCGTGTTGCCAGAAGATTCACCTTTCATCCAAAGGCGCTGCTTAGAGCGGCTGAAGAACGTTGCTTTGCCAGATTCTAACGTTTTCTCTAATGCTTCTTGGTTGACGAAACCTTGCATTAATACCGCACCTGTTGCGGCGTCTTGCACGATAGTAGGGATCAAATTGTCCATTTTTTCCCATGCTAGTTTATTGATGTTGTCAATTGTGACTATCACGGCTAAATCCTTATTTCTATGTTGGCCGCCTTAAGCGACTGCTTTAATTCATTCATATCGATAATGCCTTTGTGGAAGACACTTGCAGCTAATGCTCCATCAACATCGGCTTTGCTAAAAACATCGGTAAAGTGAGCGATTTCACCTGCACCGCCAGAAGCGATAAGCGGAATGTTCGCGGCTTCTCTTGCCAGTGTAAGCTGCTCAATGTCATAGCCTTGGCGAACACCATCTTGGTTCATACAGTTCAGTACAATTTCACCTGCACCAAGCTTTTGCACCTGCTTTATCCAGTCTAAAGTTTCCCATTGCGTTTTTTGTGTGCGGCTTTCATCGCCAGTAAACTGATAAACCTGATATTTACCAGTATCTTTATCAAAATAGCTATCGATACCGACAACAACACATTGCACACCAAATTTATCGGCAAGACGTTCAATTAAGCTTGGGTCTTGCAGGGCAGGGGAATTGATACTGATTTTATCTGCACCCATCATTAATATTTCTTTCGCGTCTTGCTCAGACTTAATGCCTCCAGCAACACAGAATGGAATATCAATGACTTCAGCAATGCGGCTTACCCAGCTTTTATCGACAACGCGACCATCAGAACTTGCTGTGATATCGTAAAATACCAGTTCGTCAGCACCTGCTTGTGCGTATTTTTCAGCAAGCGGGACGATATCACCAATAATCTCGTGATTTCTAAACTTTACCCCTTTAACGACTTTACCGTCGCGGACATCGAGACATGGAATTATGCGTTTGGCCAACATTGCAATGCCTCCTCTAACGTAAATTTCCCTTCCAATAATGAACGCCCTAAAATCACGCCACTGACTCCCGTCGGTTTAAGTGCTTCAATGTCTGCTAATGAACCAATACCGCCCGATGCTTGCCATGCAATGCTTGGGTATTGCTGACAAAGTTCGCTGTATAGCGCAACGTTGCTGCCAGTTAACGTACCGTCTTTGCTGATGTCGGTACAAAGCACATGCTTCAAACCGGCAGCAATGTAGTCATCAAGCAACTCTTCAAGATTGACACCACTGTCTTTTATCCAGCCATGAGTAGGAAGCGTTTTGTTACCTTGTTCGTCAATTTTAACGTCCAATGCCAACACAATCTTCTCGCCACCAAACTCGACTATCCAGTCTCTAACCAACGCTGGCTCTTTGATGGCTAAACTGCCAATAACGACACGATCTGCGTCGAGCTCGAGTAAATCAACAACATCTTGTTTACTGCGAACGCCGCCGCCTACTTGTAT
>JAKVCY010000039.1 GCA_022448425.1 Thalassotalea sp.
TGAAATGGTGTTAAGTCCTTTGGCGTGGAAGTTATTATGGACAAAGCGAGCAAAGTCAAAACCACCAAAACAAGTACCAAGCCTTTACTGGGCTTACATTAACCTTGGTAAATTAGCTGGCTGGCATGATTCAAAACGTAATGGTCGCGTTGGGTGGGAGCGGTTATGGGAAGGATGGTTTACACTGCAAACCACCCTTGAAGGTTATGAGCTAGCCAAGTCTCTTGATCTAGAAATGTGATCAAGAGACAGGCAGAAGCGGGCTTTAAAACGTTAGTACAATAAACGCGAGTTATTTAACACGCATGCCTGGTTGCGCGCCTTCATCTGGGTTTAAAATCCAAAGGTCTTCACCACCAGGGCCTGCTGCCAATACCATGCCTTCTGACATACCAAAACGCATTTTACGTGGTGCAAGGTTAGCTACCATTACCGTTAGCTTGCCTTCTAAATCTTCTGGTTGGTAGGCAGATTTGATACCTGCGAATACTTGGCGTGTTTCGCCGCCAAGGTCTAATTCAAGGCGTAGTAATTTATCTGCTTTTTCAACATGGTCAGCTTTAACGATTTTCGCGATACGTAAGTCAATCTTTGCAAAATCATCATATTGAATTTCAGGCGCAATAGGGTCATCTGCAAGTGGGCCAGTTGGAGCAGGCGCAGCTTTTTCTGTGACTAATGACTCCTTAGATGCTTCAATCATTTCGTTTACTTTGTCCATTTCGATACGTTGTATTAACGCTTTGAACTTGTTGATCTTGTGGTCTTTAAGCAGAACTTTGTGACCGTCCCAAACTAGTTCGTCGTTTAAGAAAGCTTCTGTCTTCTCAGCTAGGGCCGGTAATACAGGCTTCAAGTAAGTCATTAGAATGCGGAATAAGTTAATGCCTAATGAACATACATCTTGAACTTCTTGTTGTTTGCTTTCGTCTTTAACTAGTACCCATGGTTCTTTAACTGCAATGTATTCGTTGACTTTGTCAGCTAGCGCCATGATCTCACGCATTGCTTTACCAAACTCACGTTTTTCGTATAACGCCGCTAAACTATCACCTGCAGCCATCACTTCATCTGCTAGTGTTTGGTCGTCAACATTGCTTGAAAGCATGCCGTCGAAACGCTTGGTGATGAAGCTTGCACAACGTGATGCAATGTTAACCACTTTACCCACTAAGTCGGAGTTTACGCGCTGTGCGAAGTCTTCAAGATTCAAGTCTAAGTCGTCGATGCGATTTGTTAACTTAGCAGCGTAATAGTAACGAAGGTACTCTGGGTTTAGATAATCTAAGTAAGTACGACCTTTAATGAAGGTACCTTTAGACTTAGACATTTTCGCGCCGTTTACAGTAACAAATCCATGTGCATAGACTGACGTTGGTTTACGGTAACCAGCGCCTTCTAGCATCGCAGGCCAGAATAAGCTGTGGAAGTAGATAATATCTTTACCAATGAAGTGGTAAAGTTCTGCCTCAGAGCTCTCATTCCAGAAAGTATCGAAGTCGATATTCTCGCGGTCACATAGGTTTTTAAAGCTGCCCATGTAGCCAATTGGCGCGTCTAACCAAACGTAGAAGAACTTACCTGGTGCATTTGGAATTTCAAAACCGAAGTATGGTGCATCACGGCTAATATCCCATTGCTGTAAACCAGATTCGAACCATTCATTAAGTTTGTTCGCCATTTCGTCTTGCAATGAACCACCAGTCGTCCAATCTTTTAGCATTTGTTCGAATGCAGGTAGATCAAAGAAGTAGTGCTCGGAGTCACGTAGCACTGGTGTTGAACCTGATACTACAGAACGAGGGTTGATTACTTCTGTTGGTGAGTATGTTGCACCACAGTTGTCACAGCTATCACCATTCTCGTCTTCACTACCACACTTTGGACATGTGCCCTTAACGAAACGGTCTGGCAAGAACATGCCTTTTTCTTCATCGTAAAGTTGCGAAATAGTGCGTGTTTTAATGTGACCCGCAGCATCTAATTTGTTGTAAATCTCGCTCGCGAACTCACGGTTTTCATCACTGTGTGTTGAATGATAGTTATCAAAGCTGATCAAGAAGTCATTGAAGTCACTCATGTGCTCTTCGCGAACACCATCAATCATTTGCTCTGGAGAAATACCAAGCTCTTGCGCTTTAAGCATGATAGGTGTGCCGTGTGCGTCGTCAGCACATACGAAATACGTTTCGTTGCCGCGCATACGTTGGAAACGTACCCAAATGTCAGTTTGGATATGTTCAAGTAAATGGCCTAGGTGAATTGAACCATTTGCATACGGCAGGGCACAAGTAACTAATATTTTTCGCTTATTTTCAGACATAGTTTGTGACATGTTGTTCAGATATTAGTGTATTAAACACTTTAAGGTGGAATTCAATGGCGCAATAGTACAGAATTTGCGGGGTATTTTCATTAACATTTCTTGGCATTGCGCAATTTTTCATACTGCTCGCGATGCAAGTGCTAAGGGGTTCTTTTGTTTAGCCAATTTTTTTCAAAGAAAAAGAAAGATACGAACACGCCAGTTACCACTGAAACTGAGCAAAATAATGATACCAAAAGTGAATTGGAAGTCGTTGTCGAAGCAACGTTGAGTGCTTATCAATCGGACATATTTCCTGATGGCGTTTTAGCCATCGTAAAGCGCCTTCAAGTTGTTGAGAAACCAAAATTTGTTGAAATTATTATTAGCCTGCCGTTTGTAGCTTCGGGCGAGTTTGATTTATTAGCCGCGCCTTTGGCCGAAGCTTTGGGTAAACCAGTGCGCTTCCTTGTCGATGTCGTCATTGAGCCAGTGAGGCACCACAATATCGCGAACGTCAGTAATATTATTGCAATAGCGTCTGGCAAAGGTGGTGTTGGTAAATCGACGACTACGGTGAATATTGCCAGAGCGCTTCAAGCAGAAGGTGCGCGAGTTGGGATTTTAGATGCCGACATTTATGGCCCCTCGATACCTACCATGTTGGGTGTGAGTGAAGAGAAACCTAGTTCAGACGATGGCAAAACAATGCAGCCAATAGATGCAGGTGGCATTTATTCGATGTCCATTGGCTATTTAGTACCTGATAGCGACGCTGCAGTTTGGCGCGGCCCTATGGCGAGTACAGCATTCTTTCAATTGCTCAACGAAACCGCATGGCCAGTATTAGATTACTTATTGATTGATATGCCACCGGGTACAGGTGATATTCAATTAACCTTGTCTCAGAAAGTACCAGTAGCAGCGTCTGTAGTTGTTACGACGCCTCAGGATATTGCGCTTGTAGATGCGCAAAAAGGCATCGCTATGTTCGACAAAGTGCAAGTGCCGGTGCTCGGTATTGTGGAGAATATGAGCTATCACGTTTGTGAAAACTGTGGTCATCACGCTCATTTATTTGGTGTTGATGGCGGTAAGGACATCGCTGAGCAAAATGATGTGAGTTTGCTTGGCCAACTGCCGCTTCATATTGACGTGAGGCAGGATGCAGATTTAGGTGTTAATTTACTGAAAGAACAACCAAATAGTGACATATCGGCTCAGTACCGTAAAATAGCGCGAAATATTGCCAGTAAGCTGTTCTATGACTTAGATATGGCAAGCCCCAAACAGCCAGATATTGTGATTGCCAGTGGCGATAACAATAACGATAACTAAAAGAAGAATTACCATGAGATTATGTGACAAAGATATCGAACAATGCATTGAGCAGGGGAAAATTGACATCATTCCGAAGCCAGATGCTTCAATGATATCTGGTGTAAGTGTTGATATCCGTTTGGGCAACGAGTTTCGCGTTTTTAAAAATAATACGGCGCCTTACATCGACTTAAGTGGCCCTCGCGAAGAAGTACAACAGCAAATGAACGCTGTGATGAGCGAAGAAATTGTAATTCCAGATGGTGAAGCCTTCTTCTTACATCCGGGCGAATTAGCATTAGCGGTAACCTATGAATCAGTTACTTTGCCTGCTGACATAGTAGGTTGGTTAGACGGCCGTTCATCGCTCGCTCGTTTAGGCTTAATGGTACATGCTACTGCTCACCGCATTGATCCAGGCTGGTCAGGTCAGATTGTATTGGAATTTTATAACAGCGGTAAATTGCCATTGGCGTTGCGCCCGAAAATGAAAATTGCAGCACTAAATTTTGAAACCATGTCTGGTGAAGCAGATCGTCCTTACAACAAACGTGTTGATGCTAAATACAAGGGCCAGACTGGCGCGGTAGCCAGCCGCATTAGCCAAGACGATACTTCTAAATAGCTGAAATAAGTAGGAAGAAGTATTTAGAGTAAGTAGGGCAACCAATTAGCTAAACTGTTGTTGTTAAGTCTTGTTGAGTCGACGGGACTGGAAAATAGTTCGAAAATAGCCAATGCCTAATCAGCATTGGCTATTTTTTTTACTGGTTTTAGCGGCATTAAATCATCCGGCATTAATGAAACACACGAATCAAGCGCTTCTATCAACTTGGCTTTATCGTGGTGATGTGCCACGTTTTCGTTCGCCATATTGTGATGAATAACTTGTACTCTCTCTGAACGAACGTTCTTATCTTGAGCGATGACGCAATCTATAGGTAGATTGCCAACATTGTCTTCAATCCAGTCAAGTTTTTCATCGATTGTTAGCTGTGAGGCAGGACTATTTTCCTTAACAATGTTCTCTATGAAAACACAACGGCCTTTTCTGTTTTTAAGTGCATTAGCAATATCACGCACGAGCAGGGGAGGAACAACACTCGTTAAGAAACTTCCTGGCCCTAGAATGATTAAATCTGCATTATTTATCGCGCTAATGCATTGCTCTGGTGACTTCACAAGAGGGGCTAGCAGCAAATTCTTTGGCATAATGGGCATATCATCTACGGATAACTCACCTACTTTACATTTACCCTGCGGATAAAATGCTAACAGGTCAGTTGGCGACTCTGACATTGGCAATACTTGTGTTTTTACGCGCAGGATTCGGCGAACAAGTTTAATGGAGTCGATTGGGCGTGATTGAATTTGTCCTAGACCATAAAGGATCAGGTTGCCTAGGTTATGTCCTCCAAGCTCATCCTGACCGCCAAAACGAAAGTTGAATAGCTGGCTACCAACACTTCTATCATCAACTAGTTGCGTTAAACAATTGCGTAAATCACCCCATGCGATAGAGGAACTTCTTCTACGCAAGCGTCCGGTAGAACCACCGTTATCGGTTGTTGTTACGATCCCAGTTAATTGGTCTTGCATAAATGACAGTGTGGATAGCACGCGACCGAGGCCGTGTCCGCCACCAATGGCAACAATGTTTAGCTTTTTTAGTTGCATATATAAGGTAACTTCTTTCTTGATTGACTCAACCTTAACGCCAAAGCCTTTAAAAATAAAGTTTAGCACGAGGTATTATGATGTTAGGGCGGCGAACTCTAGCACATCTGATTTTTTCCTATACATAAAATAGCGATCGCAAGCCGTTGATTAATTAAAAAATAACCATATTGATGCGATTGTGAACGTTTAGTTAAATCCTTCAAGGAAAATGCGATTCTTTTTAAATTAATGGTTGACACTTATCAGGGGCATGCCTAAAATGCGCCTCGCTTTCGACGAGTACTAGGTCGCTTGTCTGGAGCCGGTTTATTCAAGTAATTTTTATTTGTCTATACTGGGGCTATAGCTCAGCTGGGAGAGCGCTTCGCTGGCAGCGAAGAGGTCTGCGGTTCGATCCCGCATAGCTCCACCAAAAATAACTCTACGATGTTTCGTTAAGTTCTCTGCGTCCCGTTCGTCTAGAGGCCTAGGACACCGCCCTTTCACGGCGGTAACAGGGGTTCGAATCCCCTACGGGATGCCACTATTTCTGGGAGTTGCTTTCTAGGTCAAGCAGCTGACCAAGTAAGTAGGGCAGTTATTGCGTTATTTACTGAAAACTAGATGTAAGGTAATTACAATGTTGTCGCTCAGTTTTGCTGGCAAAACATTCGCCTTACACAAAATCTCAAAACGGTGTTTTGATACAGATTTTGCGTCCCGTTCGTCTAGAGGCCTAGGACACCGCCCTTTCACGGCGGTAACAGGGGTTCGAATCCCCTACGGGATGCCACTATTTAGAAAAGCCGACATAAATGTCGGCTTTTTGCTTTTCAGCTCTTATAACGCCATTTAATCTGCACTTAAGCCCCTTTGCTGTTAACTCAACACCATTGACTTGACTGCTATGAAACTATTGTATTCACCTAGGAATAAAAGTGGTAACGAATCTCCCCCGTGCCAAGCCAGTTCATGGAATGCCAAGAACACCGTGTTAGAAAATAAACGAAAAAAAGCCAGCGAGTATCAAGCGCTGGCTTTTTAAAATTTTGAGTACAGTCTTAATGTGAGGTGTGATAACTAATTAACCCCAGATCGGTTTAAGCAACAACCATAGCATTGCGCTCAACGTCACTAATATTAAGGGATGGCTTGTTTTCTTTAAGACAATAAGCCACCAAGCCGGCCATTAAATTAAGCGTAAAACCATTCATACTACGATGTCTTGAGTGTTCAATGAATGAGATGTTCTTCAATTGGTCGTTTATAGT
>JAKVCY010000004.1 GCA_022448425.1 Thalassotalea sp.
AGAAGATGATTCACGTATTAGGCGTGGCGATGCGCCAGAGAATATGGCGACCTTTAGACGCTTTGCGATGAACTTAGCCCGCTTAAGCCCTATTAAAGACAGCATAAAAGGAAAGCTTAAGCAGGCTGCTTGGTGTGATGACGTACGAGAAAAGCTAGTTTTTGGCTAAAAAGCATTCAAGTAAGATTTTTCCCTGACTTGCCAATTAAGTTTGATATGCCACTACAAAACTATGTGGCGAAGATACATGATGAAAGCAGTTTCCTCTGGTGACCTAAAAGAAAGATTTCAAGAAAGAGATTTAAGAGCGAAAGCTGCAACTCAGTGTGAAACATTAGTTCAAGCATTCGAGCTACTCGGTCATAAAAACATTTCTACGACAAAAAGGGTTTATAGAAGAGGGTACAGTAAGGTGATGCCATTATCGCTTTGTGATAACTCGGACAATGAACAAAATATTGAAAAAAAGTAATTAAGTAGGCATTATCTAGAAAAGATCTTTAAAGGATTGAAGATCTAAATTCGCTAAGGGAAATTATTAATAAATAAGCGGATTTTTGTAGGAAACAGTGTGTTTTGTAGGAAAGAAAAAAGCCCCAGCATTGCTGAGGCTCTTTGTAAATGGTGCCGACTGCCGGAGTCGAACTGGCGACCTACTGATTACAAGTCAGTTGCTCTACCAACTGAGCTAAGTCGGCACACAAAACTGTGTGCGGTAAACCACAATTATTGCTAAGAGGTTTACCTTGGCACCGAAATAACGATTTAATCACTATTTCAAAATGATGGTGCCCAGAGGCGGAATCGAACCACCGACACGGGGATTTTCAATCCCCTGCTCTACCGACTGAGCTATCTGGGCGTTCTGAACTTCAGAACAGCTTAAGTAAAACTTAAACTTAAATAAATGTTGCCGACTGCCGGAGTCGAACTGGCGACCTACTGATTACAAGTCAGTTGCTCTACCAACTGAGCTAAGTCGGCACACGAAACTGTGTGCGATAAACCATGATTATTACTAACAGGATTATCTTGGCACCGAAATATCGATTATATCGCTATTTCAAAATAGATGGTGCCCAGAGGCGGAATCGAACCACCGACACGGGGATTTTCAATCCCCTGCTCTACCGACTGAGCTATCTGGGCAAACCTCAGTATAAATTTGAACTTCCCAAAGGACATTTTCAAACTTATTGACACTGTCTTGAGGGCCTTGCCTTCAGGACGGGCGCTATTAAACTTCTTTTCATAATGGAGGTCAACAACTTTTTTAAAAATCTTGACCGTTTGATGCTTTTTTACCCGTCAGTATTCTCGGTAGTTTGCGAGATATGCAGTTAAGCTACTGTTATGCTTTAACTAAAGTCAAAATACCGATTAAGATGAAGCCAACGCCAGCAATGTAGGCTAATACCTTTTGACTAATATATGCTGATAGCACTGAACCTGCTAGCACGCCAACAGCAGAAGCGACAACCAAGGCTGCAGATGCTGCAGCAAAGACCATCCATTTACTTGTTTCCTTATCAGCGGCGAATAACATAGTCGCCAACTGTGTTTTATCACCTAGCTCGGCAATAAAGACTGAAGCAAAAATAGTAATGAATACTCGCCAATCAATGCTTAACAGATTATCCATTATTTATTTACCGGTACGTAACCCTCAATCTCAGGCTCTTTACCTTCGAATAAAAAGCCAACCATCGCATTTTCTAAAAATGCACGATCGTCTGGGTTCATCATATTCATTTTCTTTTCGTTAATTAACATGGTTTGTTTTTTCTGCCATTCGGCCCATGCTTCTTTACTAATGTTGTCGAAAATTCGTTTGCCGATCTCGCCAGGATATAGTTGAAAATCTAAACCATCTGCTTCTTTGTCTAAAAATTGGCAAAAAACCGTTCTACTCATTGCTTAAACCTGCTTTGTTGAGACGCAAAAATATGAACGCAATAATAGCATTTATTTAGCCGTCCTAAACTAGTATTGATCAGAATTATTTTTGGTCTAGCTGATATTTGGCGTGAAGCGCTTTTAGCATAGGCTGAAGTCGATCAATTGCTTGTTGGTATTGGTGAATAATTTTATCGTCGGTTTGCTTATTAAACGCAATGTAGTCACCGATTACGGCAAGCTCTTTGACTATTTTATATTTATCTTTTTTAGCAGGGGAGTCCTGGTAAATTTGTGCTAAGCCGTTGACGGAAATTACTAATAAATCGATTCTTCTTGCAGAAAACAAGCGCTCAGCTTGCGCCATATCTTTACTTTCAACTAGATTCTTTACACCTTCTTCTTTGAGCAGAAGCGAGGTTACATCGTCTCTAATAAGTGCGAAGTAGTTATTGAATAGGTTGTCAGGAGTAAGTTTTTCTTCGGCGATGTTCTTATGCGCGACGATCACGTATTTATCGAAAAATATAGGCCCCGCCCATTTAAACAAATGCTCTCGAGAGGGAGTTCTCGACATCGTAAACAAGGCGGTATTTTTCTGTTGTTGCACTATTGAGTAGCCGCGTGCCCACGGCACAATATTGATTTCGACAGGTGGCACTTCCAAGGATTGCCAAATTAAACGGAGGGCTTCTACGGAAACGCCTGTGAGTTGACCGTCTTGATAGAAAGTGCCTGGTGGGTATATTTCACTAAAAAATGTGACAGAGGAACGAGCCTCAGCAGATGTAGTTTGGATAGGGGCCAACAAAATGAGTATGGCTACTATAGACCTTGTTAAGGTTGACTTGAACGATACTGCGTTGGCATTCAACAACTGTTTACCCCTCCTAACGTTATCTTATATGGGGAACGACACTCCTAATATACACATAAAACCTGTGAGTTAAAAACTGCTATCCATAAAGAGGCGCATCAAACTGAAATCCACTAAAAGTGTGTTTCAGTCATTTCTTGCAAAATTTTCACTGTTGATGCAGCAAGACCCACATTGTCTGGCGAGGTAAGTGACAACCATTTTTGTGTGCCGCCATCATTAACGGCGCTTGTTAGATGCTCACATTCGACAACTATTGGCGTTATATCTAAGTGAAAGTGGCTAAAAGTGTGTCGAAATTCGGCCAATTCAGTTTGAGAACTCGCTATTAAGTTCATCTTTTTTAAGAGAGCTTCTATGTCCTGTGCTTTTTCTACTTCGTAAAAACACCATAAACCACCCCAAATACCTGAAGGAGGACGTTTTTCCATTAGCACCTTTCCGTTGTGCATTGGAATAACCATCACCGTACTTTTCTCTGGAATTTGTTTCTTTGGTTTTTTCTGAGGGTAATTGGCTTGCTCATTTGTAGCATTAGCTAAGCAACTCTCATTTACTGGGCATTCTTCACACTTAGGCTTAGAGCGAGTGCAAACAGTTGCTCCAATATCCATCATTGCCTGATTAAAGAACTCCACGCCATTTTCTGGTGTTAGAGTTTCAGTAATTGGCCAGAGTGCTTTTTCATATTTGGCTTGTGCATTATGACCTTCAACCAGGTAGCAACGTGCGAGAACGCGTTTTACATTTCCGTCTAAGATAGGGTGGTGTTTTTTCAATGATAGGCTAAGGATCGCCCCAGCTGTTGAACGACCGATGCCTGGCAGTGCGCTAACCTGCTCAATATCTGTAGGGAATTCTCCACTATATTGTTCAGCAATCGTTTTGGCCGCTTTATGCAGGTTACGTGCTCTCGCGTAATATCCCAAGCCTGTCCAATGGTGCAGTACTTCATCTTCACTAGCCTTTGCAAGACTGACAACATCGGGAAAGCTTTCCATGAATCGTTGGTAATATGGGATAACAGTGGCTACTTGCGTTTGTTGTAGCATGATTTCCGAGATCCATACGCGATATGGAGTTTTATTCTGCTGCCAAGGTAGATGTTTTCGACCTTGTTTGTGATACCAGCTCAGAATATTATCACTGAATTTTTTTGCCGATTCGGCTGAAATATAGGTTTGATTCGTCATAGCGGCGACAGTGTAGCGAAAAGGGAACGAGTTAGACAATCCATTTTCCTTTTGTCATTGCTTTTTAACGTGTAACCTCTATGCTCTCGAAAATAGAGGATTTGTAGAGTAAAGAGACATTGTTATGAAAGCTAATGCTAAGAACCGTAATCGCCGCTTGCGTAAAAAGTTGCGTGTAGATGAGTTTCAAGAACTTGGATTTGACGTTGCGTGGCGACTAGCAGACGATACGACAGATGAGCAAGTTGACGACTTCTTATCACGCTTTTTTGCTGAAGTTATTGAGCCAAATGGTTTGGGCTATGGTGGTGAAGGCGATACTTTGTGGCACGGACTTATTTGTACACAAAAACTTGGGAAATGTACCGAAGAACATCGAGCAGCGGTTGAAAAGTGGTTGAAGGACAATGGTGTCGTAGCTGTTTCAGTAAGCGAACTTTATGATGTTTGGTGGGCTTAACCACACTTAATACTTTGTATTTTTTTAGTTGTACTACACCTAGTTATAGCTACCTTGCGGTCGTTCAAATTTCAGCGTCATGAAATCGTTTCGCATATCTAGTTTCCACAAATAGCTAGGTGCTAGCCAACACTTTATCCTTTTTTAGTTGATGTAAATCTCATTCGTTAGGCATGCGTTGCCTAAACCTTCTTATTACACTGTTTGCAATCTGAATAGTTACAGCTACCGTATTTTTATTGATACGGTTTACGCTTGGCTTCAAAGGTTAATTCCCAAAGCTAGCCGCTCAGTTATGAATGGAGCATTCAGTGTCTGCACAGTTTTATTTTCACAATAAGTCACTCTTAAGAAATGAGTATCTTTCTTTTTTACTGATTATCTCGATATTCCAATTCTGCTTTAGAGCGCATGCATCCGATACTAAACAAGCGTTTATTAATGCCAACATCATCGATGTCAGGGCAGGAAAGCTTACCGAGAATGCCGGGATTTATGTCGATAGAGGTAAGATCGATGCAATCGAACAAAACAGCGCAGCTGAAAGTCTTAGTCGTGGCTACGTCATCATTGACGTAAAGGGGGGGGTTGTCGTGCCTGGGTTATGTGATTCTCATATACATTTAGGCGATAGCGTTGAAGAAAGCCGAGAGAATGCACTCCGCTTGTTAGTCAAAGGTATAACGCAAACGCGAGATATGGGCGTTCACTTAAAAGTTTGAAGAGCTATAAGCAAGCAGAACAACAGGGAAAGTTATCAGGGCTTCCTCACGTTATTAATGCAGGGCCACTAATCGACGGCAGCATGAACACTTGGTATGGTGACTTACAATACGTCATTGAAGACGAAAGAACCGTAGCGAACAAGTTGGCTTCAATTAAACGTTCCGGCGCAGACTTTATCAAGGTATATCAAGATTTATCCGAGCCTGTTTATCAACAGATTTTGATTAAAGCAGACAAACTCGAATTAGACGTTCATGGTCATGTTCCAAGTAGAGTAGGTATTGAAGCATTGGTTAATGGCAGCCAAAAAACGATAGAGCACCTTGATATTTCTGCGTTTCAAACATGTAGCCCTAAAGGCCGTGAGCTATACGGCAAAGCACTTAATGCAAAATTTGGAGAGGGTTACAGCGCTTACTACCGAGTGATGATTGCATTTTGGCAGTCTGTAGATTGGCAATCTTGCGGGCAGGCACTTCGTACGTTCGCTGAAAGAGGAGGGGTGCTAAATCCTTCACTCATTATGGAAACATTCGGTCGTAAGCTTATTGGCGAGAAGGTGTTGAAGGAAATGCGTAATAGGGATTGGCTTGGAAAGAGCTGGTGTTTGCAGCAGCTTGCTGGCGTAGAGCGCGCCGATAAAACATTGCGTCAGCAGTATTTAGCAGAAATTAAAAAAGTCTTGAGCAAGATAAAAGGTTATGGCGTGAACATCCTCGCGGGTTCTGATAGCCCTAATTATTGCGATATCGTGGGCGATAGCCTGCTTTGGGAGCTGCATCGTTTAAACGAATTCGGGTTAACCAATTTGGAAGTTCTTCAGTCGGCGACAATAAACCCCGCTAAGGTCTTTAAAATGCCCGAAAGTGCTGCTAACTTTATTGTCCTGAATGAAAACCCTTTGGCAACTGTTAGAGCATATTCAGCCTTGCGTGGGACATATTTTGATAGCAGTTGGCGACAAAATAATCCGTAACGGCATTAAAAGTGGTATTTAAATAATAGGTTCACGTTATTTTCATCAACGCCTTTTATGCCAAACTTATTTCGCCAATAAATATATTCAACGCCAAGGTAGACTCTGTTTTCGGTGTTCAACGGTTCGCCCAAATTGTATTTGAGCTGCGAAGTGAAATTCATATTGCTGCGCTTATCTTTCGAAGTGTTTGTCCAGTCGATAAAGCCATCATAATAAAGCACACCAATAGGAACAGCCCAAGTGAGTGTGGCTTGATAATTATCAGCGCTTTGTTCATTGTTTCTTCTGTAAAGGTTAAGCTTCGCGTAATTAAAATGCGGAATATCGAAGGAGCTACCGAGCCCGACTAAGTAATTGATAAAGCTGTTAGAAGAACCATCTTCACCTGAAAAATTACTGGACTCGATTGTCGAGGCAATAAAAAGTGCTTTTATAGTAGATTGATCGATTGTCATTAATTGGTAGCGAGGTGACCATTCGAAATATGTCTCATGATCGCCATTGTCGGAAGATAAGTAATCTAGAAAGAAAAATTGATCACCCCAACTATGTCCAGCAGCAAACTCGAAAGTTGCCACTTTCTTTTCATTATCACCGACTTCATAGTCCTTACCTTGCAGCAGGGTCAAGCTGAAATCTGACCATGGAGTTTTCGAAACTGCCTTCTTAGGTGAAAAAAATATGAGTAGCGTCGAGCACAGCAATAGACAAACTAACTTCATCTGAAATACCGTGGTGTAAAATAAGTTAAGCGATTAATGATAAACATCAATGGCTTATTGATTTAGTTGGGATAAGTATATTAGAAGATTTAGAAAATACTTAACTCGTAAGCAATTTAACGCCTTGGCAACGTAAACTTTGGAACAAATGTTATTTCTAAAATGCATCAACAACTATTTGAGTTTGCTTTGCTAACATTAGATAATACGCCGCCCAAAAAATGTTAACCACAACGAAAGCGAATTTAAGCATGAGTGAAAGAACCCATAAAACCATTGAGCAAGCGAAGCAGGAAGGTAAATATATTCGTACCGTCCGTAGTTTTGTTAAACGCGAAGGTCGTTTGACTAAAGGTCAAGCACATGCGTTGGAAAATCATTGGAAAGACATGGGCTTAAACCATGCTGATGGCAAAATTGATAGCCAAGCAATTTTTGGCAACGATAACCCAATCGTATTAGAAATTGGTTTCGGTATGGGTAAGTCGTTAGTAGAAATGGCAAAGAACGCGCCAGAGCTTAACTTTATTGGTGTTGAGGTTCACCGACCAGGTGTTGGTGCTTGTATTGCTTTAGCTATTGAAGAGGGCGTTTCTAACCTTCGAGTGTATGAGCATGATGCGGTCGAAATTCTTGCAGACTGTGTGCCTGATGCGAGCCTTGAAACAGTACAACTGTTTTTCCCTGACCCATGGCATAAGAAAAAGCACCATAAACGTCGTATTGTTAAGCCAGAATTCGTCGAAACAATTCGTCAAAAGCTAGAGCTTGGTGGTGTATTCCATATGGCGACTGACTGGGAAAATTACGCTGAGTGTATGCTTGAAGACATGCAAAGCGCGCAGGGATATGAAAATTTATCTGAAACAAATGATTATGTGCCACGCCCAGGTTCACGACCGTTAACTAAATTTGAAAACCGTGGTCAACGCCTAGGCCATGGTGTGTGGGACATTCAGTTCAAAAAAACTAGCTAATATATAAGGCGCTCAAGTCTAAAAATAAGTCCTAAGATTTTAAAAAAAGGCTTCTACCGTTTATTCAAACAGTAGAAGCCTTTTTGTTTATGTTTGTAACTTAACAAATTAACAAGTTAACAAGGTAATAATTCAGCCAGACTAGCCATTTCTAATAGTGAAGATTACGGCTGAATTACGAGCTTTCATCCTCTTCAAGTTGGTCATCTTGGTTTGAAAAATCAATAAGCTTATCTCGGTCAACGAAAAACAAATGTTGGCAAAAGCGAATATAGCCGTGCTCTTTTAACCAAGCTTCATTAACAATCTCCCACTCAATAGCAACTTGCAGAGTTCTAGCAGGGAACTGCGTATAGAAATATTGGCTTGCTGCGATATGCGCGTCTGTATTTGGGGTAGCATCGCTTCGTTCGCTCTGTAACTTAGTCGTAAGGTGCTCAACTACTCTAGGCTTTAAATCCTGTTGCACCATAGCCTTAAATTGATTATAGCGGCGGGCGCGATATAACTGCCAGCACATCCATATGATGAGCATGGCTGCGGCGATAGCAAATAATTCCACAATAAATTTAGTCTAAATTTTTTTCGGCATACTAGCAGTAATTAAAGAGAGGATACAGCGGCTTTTTATTCACTGTGACAGCGGACTTCAATTATTTTTTACATTAGGTATTGGCCTCAACTTAAAAGTGCTAGCATAACAGCAACATAATAAACCTAATTGTTGAAACTTAGCTGCTATGTCATCAATCAAACAGCGAGCCGTTAGTAGCGAGCAAAAACAACAGCGTATTTCGCAAATACTGAATGCAGCTGCCAACCGGTTTTCACATCAAGACTATATTGATATTCGCTTAGTGGATATCGCTTCCGATGTAGGTATTACAAAAGCTGCTTTGTATCGCTATTTTCGTACAAAGGAAACCTTATTTCTTGCACTGTATGAGCAACAACTGAGTTTACTTGGTGAACGAGCAAAAGATGCATTGGCATCTGAAGCTTTGGTACCTGCATTAACAAAAGCCATTTTATCTGTACCTCTCTATAGTAAGCTTACAGCAATTTTACACACGATCTTGGAACGTAACTTAACCGTTGAAGAAGCCGTAAATTTTAAGCAATTGATGATTATGCGTATGTCTGGTTTAGTGGATAGCTTAGCTCCTCACCAAGATTTACCTAGGGATGCCCTGATACAAAGGTTATTGATGTTACATCAATGTATTATCGGTGCATGGGCGAATTGCCATCCGAGTGTTGTTGTTCAAGAAGCGTTTGTTAAACACCAAGAGCTCACTGTTTTTGATTTGAGTTATCAAGCGATGCTAAACCTTCATATTAGTAGTCTGTTTAATATTGAAACCTAAAGAATACTGTATCTTGTATACAGCAATCTGTGTCGGTTTTTTTTACGTTTAAGTGTTTGTTTTATGAAATATGTTTTTGTGAACTGAGTTCAGAGTACGCCAGCTCTCGGGTGTGTTTACTTGGTATATTAATTGCTGAATCCCTGTGATGGCATGAGGTATAGCCAGACTCTTATAAATAAAGGAATATTCAATAATGACAAATATATCAGTGAAGGTCTCTTTGCTAGCGACTGCTATAGCACTGAGCGCTCCCCAAGCTTCCGCAATTGTAATAACTGAAACTCAAGACGCTCTTGAATTAGCCAATGCCTTGTTGGTGCCAGATTCAAACATCACAATCAATTCAGCTACGTTAACTGGTGGTGTGCTTAATGATGGAGGACCTGGAGACGGTGATGGTCCTATCGATGACGGCCCTATTGATGACGGCTGTGGAGGGTGTGAATCGGCCTCAGTATTTTCGTTGGTAACCGCAGATTCAGGTATCCCACCGCTTAATCAAGCAGGTACTTTTACCAATTTATCGGGTGTATATAATTTACCTGCGGCAGGCGGCATTGTGCTTAGCACAGGTAATGTTTTAGATGCTCAAGACGCAGATAACATTGAGAATTTTATCTCAGGCGGCAGCGGTAACTCTGCTTCTGATGCGCAAAATGAATTACTTGAACCCCTGACTGGAATCAATCAACATTTTGATCCCGTTCAATTGGACATTAGTTTTACGATTGAGGGCGATGAGGCTAGTACAATAACCTTTTTCGGTGCCTTTGGTTCAGAGGAATTTCCAGATTTTGTTGGCAGTGGATTTGTTGATGGTTTCGGCTTATACGTGAACGGTGAAAACATTGCAGGTGCTCTACCTAGCGATTCCGAAGCGGGCGACCCATTAGCTCCTATTAATATTAACCACCCTGATTTCGTGGAAGTGCCGGGTACTTCACTTAATGGTGTATTAGCCCCAAATGGTAATCCGCTGCTTCGTTTTGATGTGCCAGTTCAACCTGGCGAAAATACGTTTACATTACTTTTAGCAGATGCTGGTGACGTTGGATATGACTCTGTTATGTATTTGGCGAGCTTTGGTGAACTAGGTGAATCGGAATTTACGCCAATCCTTCCAGATCCAAGTAACCCCACAAACGATGAGGGTGAATTTGTATTTCAATTACCAGAAGTTGAAGCCGAAGAGACCATTTGGTTTGACCCAGATGTAGCATCTGGCTATGTGTACACGTCAAACCTGAAAATTGCTTCAGTAACTGCCCCTTCTTTAGCTACCGTACCTGATCCTGACGGCTATATGCTGGAGTTCATGTTTGGTGGTACGTTACAGCAGTTTGCATTAGCTGCCGGCGAAACATTCGATTTTGGCAGTAACGGCTTTACTGACATTTTTGAATTCTCTATTGTTGGTATTAACTTGGACTTAGCTTTGGACCCAACAAATCCACAGGCGTTCGTGACAGGGGTATCATTTGCAGAATCAGGTGGTCTAACCTTTACCCAGGCTCCAATTATCACCTTTGTTCCGGATCCTACAACGGACATTCCTGAACCAGCATCTATATTTATGCTGAGCTTAGGCATTGGTGGTCTTCTTGTTGGTAGAAGAAAAGTTAAAAAATAGGTTTTATTTTGGTTACAAGCCTAAGTGGTGACACTTAGGCTTTTTTATATTTGAGGTTTTATGAAAGTTTTTATTAAGTTTGCCTGTATCTGTTTAATTTATCTAAGTGCCAATGTATTTGCCGCTGATAATGATGGAAAGTTTGCGGCTAAAGGTGCAGGAAGAAAAGGGTGTGAAGATTTCATACAAAGCGTAAAACAAAAAGACTCTGATTTTTTACTTTATGCTGGCTGGATTGAAGGGTATTTATCTGCCTATAACCAATTTCAGAAAAATAATTATGATATTGCTCCTTGGCAAACAACAGAGTTATTCATGATATTGCTGCAAAGGCATTGTAAGAATAATACTAATGTTAAATTCTTTGATGCGACAAACGCATTAATCAAAGCATTTTTCCCTATTCGCTTAAACGCTGAAGATACCATAGTAAAAGTACAAGTAGGTGATGCAAGCGCATACTATTATCAAGAAATCTTGTTAAGAGCTAAAACAAGGTTGAAGAAAATGGGTTTCTATCAAGGTGATGTTGCTGGTGATAATTTTTCCGACCTAGATGTTAAGGCGTTTTCTGATTATCAGCAAAAGCTCAATCTAAAAGTGACGGGCTTTCCAGACCAAAATACATTAACCACTCTTTTCCTAAAGGCTAAAGGCTAAAGGCTAAAGGCTAAAGGCTAAATCATAGTTGCTTGTGAACTATTTATTGAAGGTATAAATCACAAGCAACTTATTTAGGACTAGCTGTTTAAATCTGAGTTGTATTGCTTGCGGTAACGCTTAGTTAGCTTCGCTTTGTTAATTTGGTCTTTAATTAAGCTACAAATAGCCGATGGCGATTTAACTGGCTTTTTACCATCTCCGACACGTTTTAATTGGCGTTTCACCATAGACATAGTGGCCAATCCGCTGAGTGTTTTGTCTTTCCAGTTCACTACGGGTAAGTCGCCAACGAGGTCGGGGTTTTGTTGCCATTGATTAGGCAAATCAGGTGTCATGGCTAGCGCTGTCGCCATACCCACCAAATCAACATTGTTTGATAGAACTTCCTCAACAACAGGTAAACGCTTCACTCCGCCTGTAACCATAATGAGCATAGTCGCGGCTTCAGCAATTTCTTTGGCAAACGATAGGAAATAAGCTTCGCGCGCTAACGTTCTATCATCAGCGCTCTTTCCTTGCATAGCTGGCGCCTCATAACTGCCACCTGATAATTCAACAAAATCTAGTTCGTAAGGGGCAAGCATGGCAATAACTTGTTTAGCATCATCAACGTCGAAACCACCACGCTGGAAATCTGCTGAATTTAGTTTCACTGATAGGATAAAGTGCCTGTCGACGTTGGCTTTTATTGCTTCAACAACTGACACCAACAACCTAGCTCTATTTTCTATACTACCGCCCCATTGGTCATTTCGTTGGTTTGTTAGCGGTGATAAAAATTGAGATAGGAGATAACCGTGGGCTGCGTGAATTTCAACACCATCAAAACCAGCTTCCTGAGCTTTCTGCGCGGTTACCGCAAAACGAGTGATGACATCTTCAATGTCGGCTTCTGACATTGGCGTGGGAGTAGGAAACATATGTGAATGTTTTCCCATATTGAGCGCTACATTTGAGGGAGAAAGTACTTTGCCCCCCATGTTTTTAAATACTTGACGACCTGGGTGGTTAATTTGCATGACAACTTTAGTGTCGTTCAGCTTTGCAGATTGCGCCCAGCTTTTAAACGCCGTCAGATCAGTATCTGCCTCTAATGCGACGCCGCCTGGGCCTGTCATTGCTAGGTGGTCAATCATGACATTGCCAGTGATAATCATACCAACACCGCCATGTGCCCATGTCTGATAAAGACGCATTAACTCTGTACTTGGCAGTTGATTCGCGGTTGCCATGTTTTCTTCCATAGCCGCTTTAACGAGTCTGTTTTTTACTGAAATATCGCTGCGAAGTGTCAGTGGAGTGAATGCCTGTGTACTCATGGTTTAGCCGTTTTTTATGATGTTATTACCGCTATCTTACCGCTTTTAGGGCTTTTCTCCAGTGTTGATTTACGGGCGAAAGTCGGCTTGTTCATGCATCAATAATTTTGCTTTTAGCGCTAAGCCACCTGCATAACCCGTGAGTTTTTTATTTGCGCCGATAACACGGTGGCAAGGAACAATTAGCGCTATGGGGTTCGCGCCATTTGCAGTGCCAACTGCTCTAACCGCCTTTTCGTTATTAATTTTCTTTGCTAGCCATCCATAACTTACCGTTTCGCCAAATGGAATTAGGATTAGCGCTTGCCAAACTTTCTTTTGAAAGTCTGTTCCTTGAGGGGCGAGCGTAAGCGAAAAGTCTGTACGCTCTCCTGAAAAGTATTCTTCAAGTTGTTGAACAGCCGCGCTTAAAAAAGCGGACTGTTTTTCGCTCTCAGGTTTATTCAAGGCAGTTAAACTCCTCACATTAATGAAGGCATCGCTTGGAATATCAAGAGGAGCTGTGCCTTGCTGGAAAGCTAGAGCTGTAATGCCTTCTTTTGAAGCGCTAACAGCGACTTCTCCCATAGGAGAAAGAAATTGTGTGTAGTAAATGTCGTTGTTTGTCATAGCTAGCAAAATTCCGTGTTGTTTCTGATGCTTGTGGTTTTAACTTAGCGATAGCCATAAATAGATGGCAGCGTATGCCCGCCAAGGTCGCCATTGCTCGGCCCGCGCAGAAATTTCTTTTCCGCTAGCTTTGGAATTCGAGGCTGGGTTTTGGTTTGGCTTTAAGTTTGGGCTTGTACTCTGGCTTTTAGTTAGGCTCGGGCTGAGGGCTTTAATTACACCTAAGTCACTTGCAGGAAATGCGTCAGGTTGGCTCAAGCCGCGCATTGCGAGATAGTTTACCGTCCAAGGTCCAATACCTTTAATAGCGGTAAGCAATTCGGTTAGCTCATCTAGGTTGAAGCTCTCTAGCGCTTTGGGTTGCTCCAAATAGAATACGATCCAACGCTTTAACGTATCCATACGACTATTGGTTAGCCCAAGCCCCTGAAAATCAGCATTGGCCAATTGTGCGGGTGTTGGAAAACACAAGGTTAAATCGTTAATACTATTTTCTAAATTGGAGCCGTATCGCTGCGATATTCTGCCAGCGAGGGTTGTCGCTGCTTTTACGGATACTTGTTGGCCTAAAATAGCCCGAATTGAAAACTCGAAGATATCCCAACAACCAGGTAATCTGATGCCTTGATGGTTTGCAATAACTGGCGCTAGTAGATCGTCTTTGGATAAATGTCGATGAATTACCGACATATCCGCGTCTAAATCAAATATGCGCCTTACCCGAGTGATAACTTCGTCTAAGCACCTCAGGTTATCAATACTTACATTAAGTTTTAACGCATCTTTACCTTCAATAGGCGTAACCACAAACCAACCGTTTGCCTTACCTAGGGTAAACGTCCGCCGATAACTGTTTTCACCAACAACCTCTATGTTAGGCAACTGTCTCAATCTAAAAAACTCTAGCATCGCTTGCCAATCAAATGGCGGACGATAGTGCAGTAAAATACTGATTTCGCTACTTTGAAGGTTTCGGCTAAGTCTCTCTCTTATAACTGACGGGGTTTCTTGGTAACTTGCTTTAATCGCTTCGTTAAAGCGTCTTGTACTATTGAAGCCTGAATTAAATGCAACGTCAGTAATGGGAATGTTGGTGCCTGTTAGCAGTTGCCTTGCCTTTAGTAACCTGTGCTGCTGTAAATATTGACTTGGCGTTAATCCCAACTCTTGGCTAAAAATTCGTTGTATCTGCCTAGTGGATAGCTGATGTTTCTCTGCTAGTTCACTGACAGACAAGTTGCCTTCGACCAAACTAGTGATCAGTGCTTGAATAGTGGTTGGTAGTGTCGGATTTGGCGCAAGTTCAGGTAAACATCTTTTACACGGTTGATAACCCGCTTCTTGAGCCTGCTCCGCACTGAGATAATAACGAACGTTCTCTTCTTTTGGTGCTCGAGCTGGGCAAATTGGACGACAAAAAATCCCAGTAGTTAGGACTGCTGTATAAAACTTACCGTCGAAACGGGCATCTTTACTCATTCGAGCTTTATGGCATGTATTAGTGTCTAACATGAGATCTCCATCGCCATTGATTGGCAGCTTCCTAGAACTGGCCTCTATTTTGTGCGGACAGTTTATCAAATTCGTGTGATGAGATTAGCGGAAATCAGACATGGATGTTGAGAAAACTTGCGTATTTTTCCGTTAGTTATTCTCAATCACAAGAGCTAATCACAAATAACTAAACACCAGATAAACAAAGGGCTTTTAAATATTCACTCAGGTTATTTTAATCTTTCGTCAGTTTATTTTAATTTTCCGCAAGCAATCTGGATGAAGGACTTTTATAGTAAAAATGCCAATTTTACCAATACCGATGCAATTGACACTTATATTTTTGGATGAGCCAGTACCATCGCGTGAAATCAAAGGCAGTGAGAAAGGCAAAATTGCTTACTTATGTATTTGCACGGGTTGTCATACATATAGTGGCCGTATGATTGGCCCGCCAGTTCAAATCATTCAAACACTCTATATGGATAACCCGAGAGGCTTGGCTGACTGCATCGCTAATCCAGTTAAGAAACGCGATGATTACCCAGAAATGCCGCCACAAAATTACTTGGATGAAGAAACGCGTCTAGCCGTTGCTGAGTAGATGCTTTCCCGCACCAATTAGTTTGTTCTTACGCCGGAGCCTGCTAAAAAGCCAGTGATAAATCACTGGCGTTTTAGCATTTATTAGTAGGGTATTGTAATTGTTTGTGTTTCTCCATACTTTTTGTGTGATAATTACGCTCTCTGTTGGTTTTTATAGCGCGATGCCGAGAATGTAAAAAAGTGATAACAGCCCATCGTTATTCCAGCTTGGTCGTTTAAAAGTGGTTAACTTTCAGGCTTCAAGGTGCGAATTTATTGACAAGCTGTCGATAGGCGTTATAAAGGTTGTTACAACTTGCGATTATTCGGTAATTAAACTTAACTTTATCGTTAAACTTCGCACAGGATTTCATGGAGTTCGTGGATTAGTTCATGAGTAAACTGTTTGACTACAACAATAAGCTAAGTCGGCGTGTATTAGTTTACATTCTGTTGTGTAGCTCTTTGCTATCGATTGCTTCAACGTTTGTTCAGCTGTACTCCGATTACACCGACGATATATCCAGCTTACAGCAGCGCTTCAACAATATTGAAACGAGTTACATTCCTTCGATGGCTACAAGCCTATGGGACTTTAATGAGCCGCTTATGGAGCAGCAAATTAAAGGTATCGTTGATCTTCCTGATATTTCCTACGCCAAAGTTGTCACCGACCTAGGGAATGAACATGAGTTTGGCGACCCGTCTGTTGTAGAACAACGCATCTTTGAAGAATACCAAATTGTCTACGGCGAGACCCCGATAGGCACACTTCAAGTTTATGCAAACTACGATGATATCTACGCCCGCCTATGGCAAAAAGCCGGCTTTATCATCACTTCCGAGTTCATCAAAATTTTCATTGTGGCTTTCGTTTTAATGTTCGTTGTTCACTGGACGGTGACCCGACATATTTACGTTATCACCAACTACGCACAGCAACTTGCAGGCGATAACCTAGACAAAACGCTTGAATTGCAAAACCGCCCTAAATCTAGAGATGAACTGGATTATCTTGTTGACGCAATGAACCAAATGCGTGAACAAATTAAGAGCGATATTTTCCGATTGGAAGAAGCTGAGAATGCATTAATTCAGCTTAATGGTGAGTTAGAAATCAAAGTGTTTGACCGCACCGCCAAGCTCGAAGAAAGCAACAGCCAGTTACAGCAATCTTTGGACGATTTAACACTCGCCAAAGATCAACTTGTGCAGTCCGAAAAAATGGCGTCGCTAGGTCAACTGGTTGCTGGTGTTGCTCATGAGGTTAATACGCCGTTAGGGATTTGTATCACGTCAATCACAGCGTTGAGAGAGAAAGTCGACGGCTTAAAATCTGCTGTCGATAACCAAGAGCTCACTAAAACCCAATTAGTGGATACTTTAGAGTTGCTGCTAGATTACCAGCAAATTATCGAACGCAGTCTGAATAAGTCTGTTGAATTGATTCGCGGCTTTAAGTCAGTAGCTGTGGAGCAACATACTGACCCAGAGCTTAAAATTAATTTAGCTCAACATGTTAATGACGTGGTTAACACGGTGAAAACCATGTTTAAGCGCAAGAAGTACGATATTGTTATCGACATTGATCGCGAGTTTGAATTTGTCACTTATCCGAGTGCATGGAACCAGATATTAACGAACTTTTTGATGAACTCGCATATTCATGGCTTTGAAGGTCGTGAAAAAGGTGAGATCAGTATTCAATTCAGCGAGAACAATGGCTACCTGACACTACTCTACAAAGACAATGGTAATGGTATTGATCAAGAAGTTAAGAAAACAATTTTTGATCCGTTTGTTACCACCAAGCGAGGTCAAGGTGGCTCAGGATTAGGTCTCAATATTGTGTTCAACCTAGTGCATTCTAAACTAGGTGGCTCTATCAGCTGCCCTGAAGTTGAAACTGGCTGTTGTTTTAAAGTGAAAGTGCCAGTTGCCTATGTCACAGAACCTGTTGTACCTAGTTCTGCGCGTCCAAATCTAGCGAGCTAAAGCGCTCGCTATTCAAATTTAGGTTTTTTCCTAGTTAAATCGCTTAATATCAAATGGGCTGACATCAATGTCGGTTGGTTCGTTGTCTACTAGTTGGCTAATGAGCTTTCCTGTAATAGCTCCTTGGGTGAGGCCTAAGTGATGATGACCAACCGCGAGAAACAGATTGCTATGGTGCGTTGCCCTAGAAATAACAGGTAAAGAATCTGGCAACGATGGTCTGCAACCCATCCAATGTGGTGATGACTGCTTTTCTGGCAGGTTTTCTACAATTGCTTGTGCATTAATGTAAAGTGAGTCTGCGCGTTTATAGTTGGCGGGCGCGTCGATATCAGCATACTCTACTGTTCCCGCTAACCTTAACCCTGATGCCATCGGCGTCATAATAAATTTGCGCTCTGCTGAAGTAATAGGACGCTTAACCAAAGAGTGATGGGTTAGAGCGCAATGATAGCCACGTTCAGCTTGAATAGGTAATTTGTAGCCTAGTTTCTTAAATAAAGACTTTGAAGCAGCGCCCGTAGCTAAAACCAGCTTGTCAAAGGAAATGCGTTCTGCTCGAGATTTATTGCCTATCGCATCATTTCTTGAAACAACCACACCAGCGCAGCCATCGTCTAATTGAACATCCAAAACGTCTGCTTGAATATATTTTGCACCGTGATTAATAGTAGCCTGAGCTAATGCGATGCAGAGCTTTTGAGGGTCTATGGTATGGCCAACTTCAGGAAAGAAAATTACGTTGGTAATGTTATCTTTTAGTGCCGGTTCCAATTCACGAGCTTGTGCTAGCGTCATTAAGTCAACTTTTACACCATGGCCGGCAAAGGTTTGTTGGGTTGATTTAATATCTGCCAGCGGCGTTGATTCAAATGTTAAAAGAGAGCCTTGTACAGTTAATAAATGTTCTACGCCTGCAATTTCAAGTAGCGGGCGATAGTAATCGATTGCGTTAACGTTGAGAGCCTTTAGCGCTTTAGTGACATGCTTAGCGCTCTTCGGGCGCATATTATTTAAGAATTGAATAAACCAAGGTAGAGACTTGAACATGGTTTTCGGTGAAATCGCTATTGGGCCTAGTGGGTCAACTAACATACGGGGAAGTTTGGGTAGCATACTGGCTTGTGCGAGTGGAAATACTTGCTCGGTTGCAAAGTGGCCCGCGTTACCTTTAGAGCAGGCTACACCGATTCCTGTCTTATCAATTAATGTTACTTGGTGTCCTTTTAATTGCAGTGCAAGCGCACAATTAACACCAATAATACCTGCACCTACTACCGCGATGTTTTGTGGGGTGCTTGTTGTATTTACTACCATAATGCTGTCATGTCATCTTGATTGTGTGACGAATAAATGTTGATACCCGTTGAATTGAACACTTATTTCAATTGGTATCACAGGCCTTATAAAACCTATTCGGCAAGTAATTATTAAACCAGAGCTTGTTTACTTTTTATTATTGTATACAATATACCCTTGGTTCGCAATTGAGTAATGATATGTGATTTACAGAGCACTAAACAAAACACTATCTGCTGTTTAGTTTGTGAAGCTTTGTTAAAACACAAGGGGGGCTAGATGGTAAAAAGCTATTCATCTAAGTAAACCCGACCCGTATTCACTTATCAAGAAAACGATTTAGATTAATTTATGATTAAAGGTACATTCTTTTGTATTGATGCACATACGTGCGGCAATCCTGTGAGGTTAGTGACAAGCGGTCACCCTCATTTGCTAGGCAAGACAATGAGCGAAAAGCGACAGCATTTCTTACGAGAATACGACTGGATTCGTCAAGGTTTGATGTTTGAGCCTCGTGGTCATGACATGATGTCAGGATCATTCTTGTATCCGCCATGCAGTGATAATGCTGATGCATCAATTTTGTTTATCGAAACTTCTGGCTGTTTACCTATGTGTGGCCATGGCACGATTGGCACTGTCACCGCAGCGCTAGAGAACGGCTTAATCACACCAAAAACGTCGGGTAAATTAACGTTAGATGTGCCAGCAGGACAAATTAACGTTGAGTACGATCAACAAGGTGACAAAATTAAAAATGTGAAAATTTTTAACGTCGCGGCGTATCTGGCTCATGAAGATATTGAAGTAGACATTCCTGAGCTAGGCAAATTAAAGGTAGACGTAGCATACGGTGGCAACTACTACGTAATTGTCGAGCCGCAAGAAAATTTCCCTGGAATTGAGCATTGGACGGCTGGAGAAATTCTTAAATGGTCACCAATTGTTCGTCAAATTGTGAGTGAAACAGTAGAGTGCGTCCATCCTCAAGATCCCTCAGTAAAAGGAGTGACGCATTTACTTTGGACAGGTACTCCACAGAACGAATCTTCTGATGCAGCAAACGCAGTATTTTACGGTGACAAAGCCATAGACCGTTCACCGTGCGGTACGGGAACGAGTGCGCGAATGGCACAACTGTTCGCCAAGGGAATGTTAAAGGCTGGCGATAAATTTGTACATGAGAGCTACATAGGTAGCCAGTTTGTAGGGTGTATCGAAGAGGTTGTCGAGATAGAGACAGAAAAAGGTACGCTCATAGCAATTATGCCGAGTATTCAAGGGTGGGCACATGTCTTTGGACGCCAGTGTTTCACCATAGACGATGATGATCCTTACGCATTCGGTTTTAGCGTAACTTAGCAACGATTTTATATAAACATGTCATCACTGAGTGACATCACTAACTTTCACACACAGAAATAATTAAGTGAATTATTATGGCATTAACAGGTAAAAATTTAATCGCGGGTCAATGGACTGGCGAAACAGAAAACGGTTTTGTAGCATTTAATCCTGCTCTTAATCAGCCGATGACAACACGATTCGCTGACGCTACTGACGCAGAAGTTGAGCAAGCAATTGTTGCTGCTAACAAGGCTTTTTATCCTTACAGCCAATTATCGGCAGAAAAGCGGGCTCAATTCTTAGATACCATCGGTGAGCAAATTTTGGCGTTGGGCGACGACTTAGTGACAACTGCTTGTGCAGAAACAGGTTTACCTGAAGCTCGTATCATTGGCGAACGCGGTCGTACTGTTGGGCAACTAGGATTATTTGCCAATCTGCTCCGAAGTGGAGAGTATGCAGCTGTTATTGATAAAGCAGACCCTTCCAGAGAACCGTTGCCGAAACCAGATACACGCCTTGGTTACTTGCCGCTAGGCGTTGTCGCAGTTTTTGGTGCGAGCAACTTTCCTTTAGCATTCTCTACGGCCGGTGGTGATACTGCATCTGCATTAGCGGCAGGATGTCCTGTGGTAATGAAGGCGCATAATGCACATCCGGCGACCGCAGAGTTAGTGGCTCAAGCAATTTCCTCTGCAATAAAGCTGTGCGAATTAGATTCAGGTGTATTCTCTCTTATTCAAGGCGAGAACTACCGAATTGCTGAGCAAATCGTTAAACATCCGCTGGTTGAAGCGGTTGGATTCACTGGTTCTGAACGTGTCGGTATGATCCTACAAGCACATATCAATCAACGACCTGAGCCTATCCCGTTTTATGGGGAACTGGGAAGCATCAATCCGCAATTCGTATTGCCAGCGAAGCTTGCGGAGAATCCAGCTGAAATCGCACAAGGGCTTGTCGCTTCAATGATGATGGGGCAAGGCCAATTCTGTACAAGCCCAGGAGTCTGGTTAGTTGTTGATGGCGAACAGACAGAAGCTTTTGAAGCTGCGGTTAAGACAAGTGTGGAAGCGCAATCCGCTGGTGTGATGTTAACACCTGCCATTTGCAAAACTTATCAGCAAACGGTTGCCAAGTGGCAAGATATTCCAGGAGTTAGTTTATTAGCGCTTGGCCAGCAAGGTGAAAGCCATCTAGCACAAGCTACTGTCTTTACCACTTCATTGGCAACTTTTATCGACCAACCTGAACTGCAGGAAGAAGTATTTGGCTCAACAGCGTTAATCGTTAAATGCTCTGAAGCCTCCGATTTATTGCAGTTTGTATCAGCACTACGTGGTAATTTGACCGCGAGCATTCACGCTTCCGACGCTGATATTTCTTTAGCCGGTGAACTTGCTATTCCACTGGCGCACAAAGTAGGTCGGTTGATATACAACCAAATGCCGACAGGAGTGGAAGTGTGTGCATCAATGAACCACGGTGGACCTTTCCCCGCGTCAACGAATGTGCGGTCTACTTCTGTAGGTAGTGAAGCAATTAAGCGTTTTCAACGCCCAATTTGTTACCAAAACCTACCTGCTGAACTACTACCTAGCTTATTAAAAGACTAACCCAAGTAGTTTAAAAATTGGTATTGAATTAGGACATTAGTGCACAGCATTGGTGTCCTTTTTTGTTTTTGTACTTTGCATTCTAAATACAATCTTTATAATAATACCCTCAAACCTTGGGAAATTAGTATGGCGATAGAATACAAAACAAGAACTCAGCTGGTTGTCGAGACCATCCGCGAGAAAATACTAAGCGGAGAGATTACCGCTGGCCAACCTCTGCGCCAAGCGGCATTAGCTGAAGAGCTTAACGTGAGTCGAATTCCAGTGAGAGAAGCATTATTGCAGCTGGAAGCTGAAGGGCTGGTATCCTTTGAACCCCATAAAGGTGCAACAGCTACCGAACTTAATGTAGAGCAAGTTGATGAGCTTTTTGAACTGCGCGCCATGCTAGAATCAGATTTACTGGCTGCGTCAATTCCTCATTTAACTGATGAGACCTTGGCGGAAGCTAGCGTATTGCTTGAGCGCTTAGATAAAGCACTGGGTAAAGAAAACGCCGCTAACACTTGGAGCGAGCTTAACTCTGATTACCATAACTGCTTGTATTCAGCTGCTGGTCGTCCACAAACGCAAGATTTAGTTAATACACTTAACAAGAATGCCGATCGTTATATCCGCATGCATTTATTGTGGGCAGGTGGTATTTCTAAAGCTGAGTCTGAACACAACGATATTCTTTCGCTATGCAAAAAGCGTGATGTCGAAGGTGCCGTTGCTAGATTAAAGCAGCATATCCTGGGATCTCGCGATGAAATAAAAGCCTTCTTGTTGGCTCGAGAACAAGCAAACGCTGTGTCTTAAGGCTATATAAAACAAGTGATTAACAGCCTTTGTTGGTAAGTGCTAACATAGGCTGTTATTGACATTTTTCATACAACTCTATACCATCCCCACCCTCTAAAACGCGACATTCTGTTGTAATTTCTGCTAGTTACACTTACCGCCAAAGCTTCTTGTTGGTGTCGTCTGCGTTTGTTGGCTTCGCAAGATAGCCTAAGTTCTACCATAATCACTAATTAATTAAATACGATATACGCGAGAAAAAGATGTTTGAAATTCATGCGAGTAAGGTGTCCAGCCTGAAAAATGATGTGCTGTCGGGTTTGACAGTCGCATTAGCATTGGTACCTGAAGCGGTAGCCTTTGCTTTTGTTGCAGGTGTTGAGCCATTAGTTGGCTTATACGCAGCCTTCATGGTTGGCTTAATCACTTCAATTTTTGGTGGTCGTCCGGGCATGATTTCAGGTGCAACAGGCGCGATGGCAGTTGTGATGGTGAGTTTGGTGGCGCTTCATGGCGTAGAGTACTTGTTCGCAACTGTGGTGCTCACTGGTATGTTGCAGATATTGTTCGGTATATTCAAACTCGGTAAATTTATTCGACTCGTACCGCACCCAGTTATGCTGGGGTTTGTTAATGGTCTAGCAATTGTGATTTTCCTTGCGCAATTAGGCCAATTCAAAGTCGCGAATGAAGAAGGTATTTTTGTTTGGATGCAGGGCAACCAAATGTTAACTATGGTTGGGCTTATCCTATTGACCATGGGTATTATCCACTTCTTACCTAAGTTAACTAAAGCCGTACCTTCTTCTCTGGTAGCGATTATTGTCGTTACTTTACTTGCTCAAAGCTTAGACTTGGATGCTCGTACGGTAGTTGATTACGTGCGTGATATGACCAACGATCCTGCGGCGACAATTGCGGGTGGTTTACCACAATTCTCAATCCCAGAAGTACCGTTTACTTTTGAAACATTGCGCATCATCTTCCCATTTGCACTAGTACTTGCTGCGATTGGTTTAATTGAATCATTATTAACCTTGACACTGATTGATGAGCTAACAGGCACGCGTGGTCGCGGTAATAAAGAGTGTATTGCACAAGGTGCTTCAAACACTGTGAATGGCTTTTTTGGCGGCATGGGCGGTTGTGCCATGATTGGTCAGTCAATGATTAACGTAAACTCAGGTGGCCGCGGACGCGCTTCGGGTATTACAGCAGCGCTTGGTCTGTTAGCGATTATCCTATTTGCTTCTAGCTTGATTGAACAAATTCCATTAGCTGCACTTGTGGGGGTTATGTTCATTGTTGTTATCGGTACATTTGAATGGTCAAGCTTCCGCATTATGCGCAAAGTTCCAAAGGCTGATGCGTTTGTGATTTTCTTAGTGTCGGCGGTGACTGTGGCAACTGATTTAGCGGTAGCAGTTGTTGTTGGTGTTATTGTTTCAGCACTTGTTTTCGCTTGGGAACATGCGAAACACGTTAACGTAGTGCGCTCTAAAAACAACGAAGGTTCAACGGTTTACGAAGTTAACGGCCCATTATTTTTTGGTTCAGTAACTAGCTTTCTAGACCAGTTTGATATGGATAATGACAGTGACCACGTTATTGTAGAATTCAAGAATTCTCGTGTCGCGGATCACTCAGCCATTGAAGCAATCGACACCCTAGCGGAACGTTACATCAGTCGTGGAAAGACCTTGCACTTAGTGCACCTGAGCCCAGAATGTAAGTTGTTGTTAGAAAAAGCAGGTGATTTGGTAGAGGTTAATGTTATAGAAGATCCAGACTATCATATTGCAACGGATAAGCTGGCTTAACCTTACCGGACCTGACTCAAGTTTAGAGTCTAGCTAAACCATGTAGACTAAATAGCCTGTGCTACTTATCGTGAGAAGTACAGGCTATACTTAGATCAATTGATTTGCTTGATTAGCGTTAGCCTTCTAAAGCGTCAGCGGTATAGCATGTAGAGACAGATGATTTAATGCAATTAGAATTTTTTGATGTTCCTAGCCCCTGTATTGGTGTGTGCCAGTCCAATGATAAGGGCTACTGCCTTGGTTGCTTTCGTTCTCGTGAAGAGCGTCAGCAGTGGCTGAATTTAACATCAGATGATAAGCAGAAGGTAATAAAGCGCTGTCAACAACGTAAAAAGCGTAAAGATGGGGTTAAGAAGGTTAAAGAGGAAGAAGTTAAAACAGAAGTCGTTCAGCCCTCGCTACTAGATGCGCCGGTGAAAAATAAAGTATCAACAAGTGAAGATCTAGACTTCGGTGATTTCGAGTTGTAATTTGCATTTATCAATCCTTCCATAATCATTAAAAGCCGGCTTTTGCTGGCTTTTTTCGTTCTGTTACTGGCTTAGCTTTTAGTTGCTAAGAGCCACGAAATTCGCATTTTAAGGGTTATTGGCTAACCTTTATTCAGAAACTGAAGTATGGGGTTGCTATGCCTGATAAAACACAAAGAATTCAAAGGCTAGAATGTATTTTTAATTTATTTGTCGAGCTTGATAGATTTTATGTAGAAGCATAGTCACTTGAAGAATATATGGAACGTGCTCACGACCTACTGCGCGGATTAATGCAAGCTGAGAGTTTCTATTTAGCCTCCGTGGAGCTCTCACCGACATCATGGGTGATTAAAAACAAGCAGCGCTTGCTGTTCAATAAACAGTAGTGCAGTGAGTATGTTCACGAGCAGCAAAAGCAAGCGAACTGTCGTTGAGTCGAGTTCGGTAAACTGGAGGGAATTGCGGATTTTCTACTTTTATTCGGGCGGTAGCATGATGCATAACAGCGCTAAAAGTGTTCGGACGATTTAGGAAACGATGGGAGAAGGTTTTAGCGAGATTGCCAAACATTATGTTTGGCATGATTCAATTCAGCTGGAAATGGTGATGAAATTTAATCTGAGTGAAAAGTAAGCTTATAAAGCTAGCTCAATCACCATTTCTCTGAGTTCTTCTTTGGAAATCGCGTTGTCGTGATTTTTATCGAAGCGCTTGAAGATGGTTTCGCACATGCGAATACCTTTGTCCTGAAGTAAAACGTCAATTAGTTCAACAAATTCACTGCGATTAATAACGCCGTCTTTGTCTTCGTCGAACACTTCAAATAGTTCGTCTACCCATTGGTTTAAGTCCATAACGATCACTCATTTTGGTGTCAAAATCAGATTCCTCAACTTTATCCTTTCTAAATCCATAATGGAATGGATATTTAAAAAAAAGTGTGAATGGTCTAAGCAGTAGCCATTGTTTTTATTAACTTTATCTTTTGCTGAAAATCATTTACCTCCCTTACTGAGGAGATATGAGCGTGCAGGCCGTTTCCCATACTCTTGTTTAGTTATCAATGGGTAAATACGAAATTTCAATTAGCCTAGTTTGGCTAATTGGTATATGTTAAATCACTGAAATAGTGAGAAAGTTTGCAACTAAATTGCAAAAGTAAAAGGCTTTATTCAAGTGAATAGTGTTTCTGTCAAAACGGTAAATCACTATCTGAAAAGTTCAAGTACATGATGTGCGTCAAAGCAAACCTAACAGGGTTTTGCTATGGCTAAGCTAGACAAAAATAACAGGATGGAAGATGAATAATATTTTAGTTATCGCTGATTTTGATGAGCAGCAAACCACCGCAATTGAGCGTGCAGTAGATCTTGCAAAACTTTATAAAGCTTCACTAAATATTGTTTATTTTTTGCTATGAAAGCATGCGCCATGTTTCTGGTGACAAAGAAGCGATAAAAGCGAAATTTATTGCGACCCAGAAATTGAACGCCGAGACACAGTTAGAGCAACTAGATTTTGATGGTGTAGAAAAAAATGTAGAAGTGGTTTGGGAAAAGCACATTCCTCAGTGGGTTGACCAATATGTTGAAAGTGACAACCCTGATATGGTCGTTAAAACCGGAAACCGAACTGAAACACTTTTTTATACACCGACAGATTGGCAGCTGCTACGAGATTGTTCAGCACCGTTAATGATCGCTGCGGAGAAAAAGTGGCGTAAAACGCCAAACGTGCTTGCAGCGGTTGACTTAGAATCTGCTAATACAAGTAAACAAGACCTCAATCACAAAGTACTGAAACAAGCGTCCGCACTAGCTGAGCATCAAGGTGCAGAGCTATTTGTGTGCTATACCATTCCTTTCTCACCACCATTGCGTGACCTTGGTATGCAATATGTTGATGAATTAGAAAATGCAGCTGAACAAAAGTTAAAACCAGTCATTGAGGCGTTGGCAGCACAATATAAAATACCAACAGAGAATTTTATTCAGCATGTCGGTCAACCTGAGCGTGTTATTCCCAGTACTGCAGCCGATGTTAAAGCTGGGTTGGTTGTAATGGGTACCGTTGGCCGTAAAGGTATTACAGGAAAAATCATCGGTAACACCGCAGAGAAAGTGCTGAAATTGTTAAAATCTGATGTGATCGCACTTAAGCCTGATAGCTAGAAGGTCTGAAGATTAGTTAGTCTGCTAATAAGCTTAAATGAGAATTTAGTGAAAGCGTTGTACTTGGCCTGCAGCGCTTTTTTTATGTGTAGATTTATCTCTACAGCCCTTGCATAGCAAACGAGTAAGCTTGAAGCACCTTTGAGAATCGAGTAATCCCTCGATTTATTGTGTTGAACAAAAAATAACCGTTTGCTATAAGGTTATGCTCTAGAATAATAAAAAATGAGTAGTGTGCAATGGCTGAAAATACCACGAATAAAAAGTTTTGGTCCCTAATTATAGGCTGTTTGTTAAGTGCCTCTTATCTGTGGCTGGTTGAAGTAGGATTCAACGCTTCAGTACCCAGTTCTTTTCAGAGTGAAATGGAATTTATCGTCAATTATTACCATCTGTACGTGACGGCTGGAGCTTCCATTGCGTTGACTTTACTAGTGGTACTTTTTATGCCGAGATTGGTGAATACTCATGTTAGTGACCATGTTTTTTGGTTAACCGTACCGGCTCTTTTATTTATTATATTTGCCGCGCTCAATACCCATGTGTTGTTTATACCCGCGCTTAGTGCGGCTATTCCTTCTCTTCTGATTATCATGTCGACTTACTTAGTAGAGAAACGAGACCAGTTTCTACCTGATCGTATGAAAATTTGGTAATTGAAAGTCGAAATTTATCTACTGCTGTTTTAAAAGGGGCCTATATCGGCCTCTTTTTTCTTGTCTGTTTTTTTTCGGTTTAGCTTTCGAACCTGTTCTTTCATCAGCTCAATTGTTGGCTGTTTTATTGGTTTTTTAATTTTTTTCATTTTTTTTGTAATAAATTCGATTGAGCTATGACTAGTAGCTTAACGTTTGACCCGAAAGGAATGAGAAATAAAAATGTGGAAGTCAATAATTGGGCTTGGCATGGTTGCTTCTTCTTTGGCATTAACCTCGACAAGTGTTAACGCTGAACAAGAAATGGCAACAGCCAAAACAGGCCCGCTGCAACAGGGAGAATGTCACTTAGATGGTATTAGAGAACAAGTTACTTGCGGTACATTGAGTGTACCAGAGAATTACAGCCAGCCCGATGGGCAACAAATCGACGTCAACTTTATCGTATTGCCAGCAATTGATGGTTCAGCAAAAAAGACACCATTAATGTTTCTTGCTGGTGGGCCTGGTCAAGCTGCGACCGAGTTAGCCACTGTTTTGCGCTCTCGTTTTTACGAAGTACGTAAAACTCATGACATCATTTTAGTTGACCAACGTGGTACTGGTCAGTCGTCACAATTGAAGTGTGATGAAACCGCTTTGATGCAGCAAAACGTTTATGAAACCCTAACGTTCGATTTCGATTTAGACGACGTTAAGCAGTGTATCTCTGAGTTTACTCAAGATTTGAGCCAGTATAATTCCGAAAATGCTATCCGAGACTTCGATGCAGTTCGTGCCGCGCTAGGACATGACAAAATCAATGTCTATGGTGGCTCTTACGGAACACGCGCAGCGCTTGTTTACATGCAGCTTTTTCCAGAAAGCTTGAAGAGTGTAGTGTTAGATAGTGTTGCTCCAATGGATATCCGTATTGGATTATTTGGTCAAACAGCAGCGCGCTCTTATCAATTAATGCTAGATAACTGCCAGAACGAAGAAAGCTGTCATAAAGCATTTCCTAACTTAGATGAGGACTTTCAAAAAGTTTATGCTCAACTAAGTGAAAAGCCACTTAAGTTGACTATTCCACATCCACGCCTAGCAACACCAGTTGAGCTAAAAATTGATGTTGAGAAGTTTGTATCAACCATTCAGCAACAGCTATATCACGTACAAGGCAGAAGCATGATGCCGCTGGTTATCCATCATGCGGCACAAGGGAACTTCATGCCATTCGTCGGTGTGCTGGCTCAAGGTGACGAGCATCAGCCTAAAGGCGGAATTTACGGCAACTTATTGATGAATATTGCGTGTAATGAAGACTTTCCACTGATCACTGATGCTGAATGGCAATCTGATGCAGACAACAAGTTTGCACGTAATATTAGCCACTTAGGCCTGCAAAATGTTTGTCCTCTTTGGCCACAATTCCAACCAAGTGACAAACTTTACCAAGCGGTGACAGCCGAGATTCCTACCTTGATCTTGTCGGGTAATTTGGATCCTGTAACACCACCTGAGTTTGGTGATATCGCGGATAAAATGCTGCCCAACAGTCGTCACATCATCGCAGAAAAACTTGCGCACATCGTGGCAGTGAATGACTGCGGTGTAGGCTTAGTTGCCGACTTTATTGAAAACTTGGATTTAGCTGACCTAGACGATTCGTGTTTAGCGGAGCTACCAGACGCCTCGTTTATGACTAGCTTAAACGGCAACATGTAAGGGAATAATCATGATCAAAGTAGAGAATTTACATAAAACCTTTGGTAAAGACGTTAAAGCATTAAACGGCCTTTCTTTTACGGCAAATGATGGCGAAATTACCGGTATTTTAGGGCCAAATGGCGCAGGTAAAACGACCTGCTTACGTACCCTTTACGGTCTATTGAAAGCTGATAGCGGTGTTGCCACTATCGATGGCATTAGCGCAGTTGACAATCCGATTGCCGCCCGTGCTCAATTAGGCATATTCCCAGATAAGTTTGGCCTTTATGAGCGTTTAACGGCTTATGAGCAAATCGATTATTTCGCGAGTATTCACGGTTTAAGTGGTAGTCACAAGAAACAAGCGATTGAAGAAGTATTGGCTGATTTAGAGATGGAAGATCTTGCACACCGAAAAACGCAAGGTTTCTCACAAGGTCAGCGCATGAAAGTAACCTTAGCACAGGCACTTGTGCACAAACCAAAGAACTTTGTTCTTGATGAACCAACGCGCGGCTTAGATGTAATGAGTACACGTATTCTCCGTGACTACCTTGCTCGATTTAAAGCTCAGGGCCATTGCATTTTATTCTCATCTCACGTGATGCAAGAAGTTGCCGCGCTTTGTGACCGTGTTGTCATCGTAGCAAATGGTAAGTTAGCGGCGCAGGGAACACCTGAAGAACTTTGCCAACTTGCTGGTGAAAGCCAGTTAGAAGAAGCGTTTGTGAAGTTGATCGGTTCAGACGAAGGAGTGGCAGCATAATGAGTTTAGGATTTAGTCAATTAAAAGCGCTTGTCATAAAAGAGTTCAAAGAAGCGTTTAGAGATAAGCGTGCATTAATGACTGCTTTTAGTATGTCATTGCTGGCGCCAGTGATGATCATGGTAATGTCGAAAACCATGATTAAAGAAATGGTTGAGAAACCCACCGTATATGCTGAGTTTGTTGGTGCTGAATATGCGCCAAAACTAATGAAAGATTTCCGCGACGATAACATCTTGCCGCTGTCAGAAGCTGAAGGTGACAGCCATGCAATATGGGAAAAGCGTGGTATTAAGATTACGATTCCTGAGACCTACGCTGAGGATATGGTAAATGGCAACATCATTAACATAGTGCTGAACGCAGACTACAGTGATAAGCCGTCTTTAGCGCCTATTCGTCGCGTTAAAGATGTGATTCGCGACCATGCCCGCGCCATTGGATATAAACGTTTAATTATGCGTGGTGTCGACGTTCGTATTTTAAGACCGTTGAACATAGTGGAACAAGATAGAGCACAACCAAGCAGCAACGCGATGATGATCAGCATGATGCTAGGCCTATACTTATTAATGGGTGCATTTATGTCTGGCCTAGCGACAGCCATTGACTCTAGTGCCGGTGAGCGAGAGCGCAACGTGCTTGAGATGCTACTATGTCAGCCAATCAGTACATTGAAAGTTGTACTTGCTAAACTCACCTGTACAAGTGCAATTTCAATGTTGTCGATAGTGCTGATGTTAACGGTTACGTCTATTAGTGTTGGTTTTGTCGACCTAACCAAAATCGGCGCCACTTTTAGTATCGATGCATTTACTTTTACTGTTTTGTTAGTGTTGCTGCTACCAATCTGTATTTTTGCAGGTGCATTGCAGCTTTTCTTTGCCTTCCAAGCCAAAAGCTTCAAAGAGGCTCAATCAACGGTCACCATGTTAATTATGCTACCTGCGTTCGTGCCAATTGCTCTGATATTTCTAGATAACAGACCGCTTTGGTTGGACTGGATTCCTGTAGCAGGGCAGTCAATTATCATGGAAGACCTGTTTAAAGGTTTACCAATTGATTGGGCTGCTTTAGCCGTGACGAGTGTGGTTACTATCGCTATGTCGGCGGCACTTGTCATGGGCTTGGCTAAGAAGTTGAAGTCAGAGAAGGTTGTTATGGCACTTAGCTAATGTTAGCTAAGGGTCATCTCAACCGATGATAGCTCAACGTGCATATGTTTGTTTAAGTTCAGATTAGTTAGGGCGTGTTAATCTTTTTAGGCTATTTTTGCAGCTATTTATGAGGTCTTTATGCAAGGCAGAGCTTATGCAGTGTGGTTATTCCACATAAATAAGCGATAATGACTTTGTGCCCCTGCAAAGTCACCTTACCCTACATCCTTGTAGGGCAACGCAGTAGAAAGGCATCACAAATGCTGTCCCCGATATATAGAAAAAAGATTCGTTTAAATGCATTTTTCTCATTGATGCCTGCATGGATGCAGATACTAAGATTATGCAGGAGCATAATAATCGGTACTTGCTCTGTGCGCAGAATCACTATGCGTATCACAAGTGCCGCGATAAAAATGCAATTAACTCGAACAAAATTTAACCCTGAAAGATCAATACGCCCTAGTTTTGGCTCAGAGAAAATTCCTATGTTAGAGTTGGTTAGCTCAAAGATAAGCAGTGCTGCTTTTGATAAAGCACAGCAGAGTATTGCCAACAATAATAAAAAGGAAAGCCTGTTGAGCCACCAACAACAATTTGCCGATTGGATGAATGACCATGAAAAGATGGTCAAACATATTATTGTCGGCTTTGAAGCAAAACCTGCATTGCAAGAAGAGTTATTCCAAGAGATAGCGCTAAATATATGGCAGGCCTTACCCAAATTTAAAGGTGAGGCTTCTGCTAAAACCTTCATTGCAAGAATTGCCCATAACGTTTTATCTACGCACGTAGCCAAGGCAGTTAGAACCGTTAAAGCTGACAGTGATATTGGTCAGCAGCACGACGTTGCTACGCCTGATGCAACACCCTATGAGCAGATGGATAAAGCACAACGTCAACAGCGCTTATCTGCGGCAATTCGTCAACTTAAACTAGAACAACAGCAAGTTATTGTATTAGCACTAGAAGGTATGAGTTATCAGGAAATGGCTGACATTCTGGATATTTCATCAAACCTTGTGGGCGTTCGCCTGCAAAGAGCAAAAACCGCCTTAATGCAGTTATTGGAGGCCAAATGAGCGAAAAATCCCCTTTAGATGAAAGCTGGGATTCGCTAGTCGATGATTGGCAAAGTCAGCCTTATGAAAAAGTCGATATGGCGAAGTTAATTCGTCAGTTAAAAAAACGAACGTTTTGGGCGAAGCTGTGCTTAGGTTTAGATGTCGCGGGTACCCTTTTTCTATTATTTACTTGGTATTGGATAGCCGTCAATGAGCCTGAAGATAGAGCAACATTTATCTATGTCGGTATTGGTGCCATTGGTTCTGTATTCTACACCTTGTACGCCTTTAAAATTCGATTAGAGTCATGGCGCCTCAGTGCCTCTAGCCCAAGTGAGTATTTTGATAAACACATTTCAGGTATTAAGGGAGCAATACGCTATGCGAAGTTACTTCAGTATACATCGTTTGGCATGTTCCCTATCGTTAACTGGTATGTGTGGGAAATGAGTAAATTACGTGATAAGTCGTTTTTACTTGCTTATCTAATCATTAATCTCGTGGTTGCGGCAATGGTTGCATTTGGTATTTATCTTCAAAAGCAAAGAGAAAAGGAATTAGCGAACCTAGAGAAAATAAAAAGCGAATAATGTGTCATATCCTGTGTTTAATTTTGTTTTATATGTTTTATGCAAAATTAAATGAGTTGAAACTGGTGTTTATCTTTTTTATAGTAAGTTGACGTGGCAGCTGAGCCTTGTTTTGAAAACTTTTATCTTTATTTACGCTAAAAATCTGGTCGAAAGTTAAGCGCTTTTTACATGACAACAGCTGGGTTTTCAGGCAGAATATGCCGCCATAAAACACCTATCAACTTTTATCACCACAGAGGATAAAACATGCTTACTCGTGATATGAATATCGCTGATTTCGATGCGGAATTATGGCAAGCAATGCAAGACGAAGTTGCTCGTCAAGAAGCTCACATCGAGTTAATTGCATCTGAAAACTACACCAGCCCACGCGTTTTAGAAGCTCAAGGCTCTCAATTAACTAACAAGTATGCAGAAGGTTATCCTGGTAAGCGTTACTACGGTGGTTGTGAGTTTGTTGATAAAGCAGAAGAATTGGCCATTGAGCGCGCGAAAGAATTGTTCGGTGCAGACTACGCAAACGTTCAGCCACATGCTGGTTCTCAAGCTAACGCTGCAGTTTTCCAAGCGCTTGTAACACCGGGTGGCAAAGTACTGGGCATGAGCCTAGCACACGGTGGTCACTTGACTCACGGTTCACATGTAAACTTCTCTGGTAAGTCTTACGAAGCATTCCAATACGGTCTAGACGAAAATGGCGACATTGATTACGAGGAAGTTGAGCGTTTAGCATTAGAGCACAAGCCAGAAATGATCATTGCTGGTTTCTCAGCATTCTCTGGTATTGTTGACTGGGCACGTATGCGCGAAATCGCTGATAAAGTTGAAGCATACTTAATGGTTGATATGGCGCACGTTGCTGGTCTTGTAGCTGCTGGTCTATACCCAAACCCTGTACCACATGCACATGTTGTAACTACAACAACTCACAAAACATTAGCTGGTCCACGTGGCGGTTTAATCGTTTCTGGTTGTGGTGACGAAGACGTTTACAAGAAACTAAACTCTGCGGTATTCCCAGGTGGTCAAGGCGGTCCTTTAATGCACGTTATCGCTGCTAAAGCAGTTGCATTTAAAGAGGCGTTACAACCTGAGTTTAAAGCTTACCAACAAGGTGTTTTAGACAACGCTAAAGCGATGGTTTCGGTACTTCAAGAACGCGGTTACAAAGTTGTATCTAACGGTACAGAAAACCACTTGTTATTGCTTGATCTAATCGACAAAGACATTACAGGTAAAGATGCTGACGCTGCACTTGGTCGCGCGCACATTACGGTAAACAAAAACTCTGTTCCAAACGACCCACGTTCACCATTTGTAACGTCAGGCCTTCGTTTAGGTACACCTGCAATTACTCGCCGCGGTTTTGGCACTGAAGAAACTAAGCAGTTAACAGGTTGGATTTGTGACATTTTAGATAACATGGGCGACGAGTCAGTTATCGAGCGTGTTAAAGGTCAAGTATCAGAAATTTGCGCACGCTTCCCTGTTTACGCATAAGTAAGCCGCTAGCTTTTAGCTAGTCGTAAAGAATGACAACAAGCCACGCAAATGCGGTAACACCATTCAGTTAAGCATGTTTTGACCGAATGGTGTATTGGGTTTTAGAAAATCTAACGGTCCTACTTTTGGGCCGTTTTCTTTTTTCGGGCAGTATAAATTGCTTCACATTTTCCCGCATAGCGCGGAGTTTCCTCGGTATACTGCCGGGTGAAGCGATGGCGCACCACATCAGCTCATCTTGAATATATCGCATTGCCATGACAAAACTTATACGTAATGGGGATACCTCAGCCT
>JAKVCY010000040.1 GCA_022448425.1 Thalassotalea sp.
AAAATGTGCTGTGGCAGAACGCCATTTGAAACATTACTTGATGGAAAATCGATTTGGGCTGAGAAAAATTTAGCTCAAATCTAAACTGACAGCCACCGATAGAAAAACGGGTAACTGTCAGATCAAGTCTGAGCTAGTACAACTGAGCGACAAATTCTCTCCCTCTTCATAGCCAGCGTTCTTCAAATAGCGTTCGCTAAAATAGCCTCTAATTGTCCCTACTTTACTGGCTTCAGCTTGCGCCAAATTAGTCAATTCATTGTTGCTATTTTTCAGTGCAACCAAATAGGCCTTGTTGTGTATAAGCTCTCCGAGCCAGACAAATTGTTGCTCTCGACTAGGGCTTTTCAATAAGGAAAACATTAAGAAGTTGGGTTTTGCATTGAGTAATTTAAGTGCTCGAGCGAAAGGGTATAGTTCGATGGTGTAATCAACATTTGCGTGTTTAACTAGCGCATTGACAAGATCAACTAAAGCGCCTTTTGCTTGACCATTCTCATCGATGTAGTGATACGGAGGAAGGTCCTCTGATACAAAGGTCAACTGTTCAGCTTTTAAAAAACGAAAATAATACAAGCAACGCAACAGCAATTTTCAATTCAAAACCTATACAGCTTTAAGGAAAAATATACGCTCTATCTGTTCGTTATTTACTCACAGAATGCTCTAACAAGCAAACTAGTCTGACGACGCTTAGTTTTGTGATCGCGCAGCATACCTAAACATTGTGAAGGAATTATGGAACTCTCCACGAACGTTTATAACTAATTCTTTGCAATAACTATTTGTTCCGCTCGTGAAATCATATTATCTAATACGCCGTTGTTTCTTATTCTTAAGATTTCGGCATTAATTAACGGCACCAACTTTCGATTTTTTTGGTTGATATAGTGATACAAAGGAAGCGTTGCCAATGGCTTAGCACCCGTCACTTTATGCTCTAAACCAAGCTTTTTTAAAATGACCTCTCCATCCAGCGAATTCGTCAATACTATGTCAACTTTCTCGTTCAACAACATTTTGAACATACTCTCAGTGCTATTCATTACATAAACATTGGTTAATCCTTTAGTAATGTTATTGGTATGTTTTACACCACGTATTGTAGCCAGTTTGTATTTTTTTAAATCTTCTCTAGATTCGACGCTAAACTTGTTTTTCGTTAAAGAGAATGCAACGGTTTCTAAATAGTAGTATGGCGTTGGAACCCTCACGCTCTGGTCGTTTTCGTCGCCATACGACCAAATTCGCATAATTTCTCCATCTTTGTTACCTTGGTTTGTTTCAAGTTGCGCTCTCTCACCTGGAAACGGAGTGATGCCGATTTCGATGCCGATATTTTTATATATCTGAGGTAAAACAATACGACCGATTTCTTGTTCTATTAGGAATTGAATAGATGCAAATTCGTATTCTTTATGACGAATTAACTCTTCAGCAGAAGAAGTTGAAGGGAGAAGAATAGATATTAAAAGTACAAAAAACTTCACTTTAATTAACAACCTAGGCTTATCGTTTAATAGTCCCTTATTTGTTAACAAATTGTAACCACAAGCTAAGTATACGCCTAAAACGTCAAAAGCTAAACCATTACCTGCTATAAGCCTGACACAAGCCTGATACTAGCCCTATCTTAACTACCTTATAAGGCAGCCTCTCACAGCGTAATTAGACAGCATCGCCAACCATGCACATATTCAATTAAATCAATTGCGCTGATGCTGGTATTTACGTGATAAAATAGCTGCAACAGAAGCAAGTTTGCTTCGCTCCTCATCATATAAGGTACATCATGAGAAAGATATTTTCTTTAGTTCACCCAAAAATTAAACGACCACGACTCGTTGACGCAATCAAGTACGAAGTGAAAAAATACTTAAAGCGCGAGCGCAACAAAACACTGCCTGAAGGCGCAGACTTTTGGGACTTTGATTGTAAATATGGCAGCACCGCTGAGACAGCCGATGTAATTCATGTTTCGGCATTGAATAAATCTATTGACGACGCTGCGAGTAAAGAGTTGGATAGCTTTTACATTGAAATATTGGCGAAGACAGGTCATCGGACGCCTAGAGAAGTCGAATTAGACGATGAAGAATTGCCAGAATAAAAGCGCTTTATTCTCTGAGCTTTGAGCACATTGCGCTACATTCATAGGCTTAAGTAAGGGGCAATTAGTGCACTAGGGGCGATAGTTACAGCAACAATCTAGGTAACATTAACTAAGTTAAAGCGTATTTACAGTGCCTCTACTCTCTCCCTTATCTGCCCCCTTTGCTTCGAAACTCACTCTATTTTAATGATTTCATAAAGCTTTGATATTTCTTCATACTCACCGCTTTTATGTAGATCTATTAAAGCATTATCAAAAACTTCGACTTGCTTAGTTGACACTCTTTTCTTTGAAAACATAAGCTTACTGCCTACTTCGTTATCGGGAGCAATACGAAATAGAGGGACGATCTTTTCACTGTACTCAGGCTGAGACAATAAATAGAATTTACCTTCTAGTTCTGAATCAATATAACCATCAGCTCTCCCTTTAAGCACAAAATTAAGCATGCTTAGCTCTTCACTGATGTAAACGATTCTTTTGGCAAACTCTTTGTCGTTTAATAAAGCAGGATAAGATTCGTAATAGATAGCACCGCGTAAGGCTGCAATAGCCACATCAACATCGGTTAAATCGGATAACTGTTTTACCGACTCAAATAACTTCAATTTGGCTTTGTTTACAAAAAGCATATGGTGGCTATAGCGAAAGTTATTTTCCGTAAAATACGCAAACTTTTTTCTTTCAGGCAAGGGTGTAGCCGCGAGTGTCATATCAATATCACCTCTTTTAATGCCTTCTATTACCCTAGCCCATGGCATGGCGATAATTCTATATTGATAAGGCGTGCGACGAAAAACAGCCTCTATTAATTTAATGTCTTTCCCTGACCAATTACCTTCTGCATCCTTGTGACGGAAAATATCTCGCTCGTTGATCCCAATTACAAACTCTTTACTAAGGATTGAAAAAGGCGTGAACAGCAAGCTAAGCATCACAACAATCTTTAACATCAAAGAAACCTTAAGTTTACGCTAGCTATACATATACTGTTTTTTACTTGTGCATTTTATGACCATGTTGAGACTACATCAAAACAGGATGAATTTATACCTTTCGGGGGTTAGAAATAAACAGTACGTATTCTCAAACTACTACTTGTAAGGGGTTATGTCTATATAAATGATTGACCAAGGCGTGTATTTTATTGTCGCGGTTGCGACGACACCCTAAACAATTAAACCACTGTAGTTTCGATAGTAGTGATAAACGCCGTTACGTCTGAACATTTGAATATTGCCTACTAATCTAGGATATTACTTGTAGAAAAAGTAATTCTTTAGATATTAGCTGTGGTTAACAAAGTTTCAGTTTTGAGTATTCCTTATGACGATAACTCTTCTTTCTTAAAAGGGCCGGCAAAAGCGCCCAAATTGATATTAGAATCGTTACTGTCTGGCTCGTTAAACAAAGGAACAGAAAACGGTGTTTTGTTAGATTGGGGGACCAATATTGAATCGGCAGGAGAAGTAGAAATTAGCAATGCTGATGTTTTTGTTACGTCAATTGAAAACCGAGTAAACGACTTACTAGCAGCGGGAAATAAGGTGTTAAGTTTAGGTGGTGACCACAGTGTCTCGTACCCAATAGTTAAAGCCTTTGCATCACATTATCCTAACTTGCATATTGTGCATTTAGATGCTCATTCAGACTTATATCATGAATTTAAAGGCAATCCATATTCTAATGCCTGCCCTTTCGCTCGCATTATGGAAAGTAATTTAGCTGTCTCACTACACCAATATGGGATAAGAACACTTACACAACACCAAATTGATCAGGCTGAAAAATTCAGCGTTAATGTTAATCAAATGAAGGA
>JAKVCY010000041.1 GCA_022448425.1 Thalassotalea sp.
CAGGTGGCATTTTTGCCAGTAATGCGCTGTAGTCGCTTGGCTATTTGCTTAATTAAAATGTCGCCGGTTTGGTGGCCCAGTGAGTCGTTTATCTTTTTAAAGTTATCCATGTCCAAGCAAAGTAAGGAGTGAGCGCTGGACTTTCGCACTAAGTTCTGATGGCTTGCTTGGAAAAACGAACGGTTAGGTAGCTCGGTAAGGGGGTCGATGTTCGCGAGCTTTAATAGTTCTTTTTCGGTGCTCTTACGTGAAGTGATATCGCTGAAAACACCCACGAAATGACTAATTTTGCCGTCTTCATCGTGCACGGCATCAATATTTAGCTCCATTTCGTAGCGTTCGCCGTTCACACGTACGCTCTCTACCTCACCAGACCAGTTACCCTTAGATTTAAGGGTTTTCTTGATTTCTTCGGTAAATGCATCAGGGTACAGGTGAAAATGCATATAGCTGGCAAGGGCTTGGTCGCGGGTTTCTCCGGTATAGCTGCAGTAGGCGTTGTTAACGCTGATAAATTTGAATTGGGTATTGGTAATAAATACCCCTTCTGAAATGTTCTCTATCGAGCGCTTGAACAGGTTAAGCTGTTCTTCTGCTTCTTTTAAGTGGTGGATGTTCTTTAACGTACCCGTCATTCGCACTGGTTGTTCGTTATGGTCACGCTCTACCACTTTTCCGCGGTCAAGGATCCAAATCCATTGATTTTTAAATGTCTTAGCGCGGTAGGCTAGTTCATAAAAATCACTGTTGCCTTCTAAATGCTCTCTGAGCGCAGATTTGACACGATTAATGTCGTTAGGATGGATATTGGCATCATAAGCGCCGGTAGTGCGTATATCGTCTTGAGGAAAATCTAACGTGCCCCAAGTGTTTGCCCTATAAACCTGACCTCGATAGACATCCCAGTCCCATAGCTCATCACCTGAACTCCACAGTGTGAGCTTTAATCGCTCTTCCGATTCCTTGATAGCAAGCTGGTTAGCTTTTCTTATTTGGTACTGGCGTAAAATGAAGGCAAGGATAGCCAATGCAATTAAACCATAGAAAACAAGGGCAACGGTATGAAGCCATGGGGGGCGTTCTATTGTTATTTTTAAACTTCTACTGTCAGACCAAGTTTTACCTGGCTCTTTCGCTTGTACTGAAAACGTATAGTTACCAAAAGTAATATTGTTAAACTGAGCAGTACGTTCTTTATCGACGTAAACCCAGTCGCTTTCAAAACCAGTAAGCTTGTAACGATAGGTCACTTGGTCTGGATAAACTGGGTTTACCAGTCCAAAAGAGATGCTAAAGCGGGTTTCATCGTGTTTAAGTACTAATTCTTCTTCGTAGGTAATATTCTCTTTTAAAGACAAATAATTTGAAGCTTCGTCATTTTCACTTTGTTTGCGTTTGGTCTTTGCCAACGAGCCAAATACACTCACTTGATAAAGTTGGGGGGGGAGGGTCTTCTTGACCTCTTCACTGGCACTTATGGCTTGCTTTGCAATCTTTACGAAGCCTTTATTGCCACCAAAATAAATCGTCCTATCTGAAGTGGCGATAACGGCGCCTTCGCCAAGGGAATTATATTCCAGTTGTGCATTGGGAATGCTATCAGCCTCTCTCAATGTCGGTAAGTGAACTTTATGGACACCCTTTGCATCCGAATACCAGATACTATTTTCTACCGCTGTCGTTGAAGTAATAAAACCGCTTTGATTGTCTCTCTTTTGTTTATTGATTAAAGAAAAACTATTTTTATCTAACTGGATAACCCCATCAGAGCGCGTTGTTAACCATAAACCGGATGGGGTTTCATGTACACCATAGACCATTGACTTTATGCCGTTTGACGAGTCCAAGGTTCGAATTATTTCCCTCTTGCTAATAGAGTAAATAACAAGTTTCTCACCGGCCCTAAACCAAATGTTATTATTTCCATCTTCATAAATGGCTAACATATCCCCTGGTTTCTCTGTCAGCGCTGTATCTAACCCTTCAATATATTGGGCTTTGCCTGAAATAGTGCTTATTGAATTTATTTGACCAACAGCCACCTGAACCCAAATTGCTGATTCACTTTTAAAAATATAATCGATAAATGAACCTTTGAAATACTCCCGCACTAATTCCAAGCTGCTTCCAGAATCTTTGAACACAAGCAATCCAATAGAGGATGCTATCCAAATGTTGTCTTGGTCATCAATTTCGATATCCCAATAATGAATGGCTGGGTCCATTTTTTCGAAAAAGCCGAAAAACTTAACATTGCCCGTTTCCCGAGAAATTTTGCCTAGTCCTTTTTGTTGAGAAACTAAGTAGAGTGTCTTGTCGCTGCTTTCCGCAAAGCCCCACAATGTAGAAAAGTTATCATCGCTATGGCGCTCTGAATTATACACTGGTTGAAAATGTACGCTGGCGTATTCAGGGTGGTACTTAAAAGCGCCGCGGTGAAAAGTGGCGGCCCATACAACGCCCGTGCGGTCCTCAATTACTCGCATTACGATCGCAGAGGGTATGCCGGTTGTACTATAAGTGTCAGAGTTTAAATGTAGGAAATCAGGACGATAATCGGCTGAAATGGTGCTTGTGGCTGCATCTGATAATAAAAATAGCCCAATGTAAGTGCCCACCCAAATATCGTTTCCGACAACAGAGATTGAGAAGGAATTAACTTCTTCTGTTACGCCCAAATCATCGCTTTTAATGCGCTTTAAAATGCGGCCATTAGACGCTAAAACAATAAGGCCTTCATTTGTCGCCAACCAATAATTGCCGTTAATTACTGTGATATCGTGCAGCGCACGTACATCTAAAGAGACCCCCCAAGGGTTAACTTTACTTGCGTTGTGAACTTCCAGCGTTTCGGTATCTATCAAGGCTGCGCCGAACTCATTCGACCCCACCCATATACGGTTAGCCTCTTCGTAAATTACTTTTATAAAACTTTCTTCTTTGAAAACTTGCGTTAATACATTTATTTGAGACGTTTGTTTTGAATAGCGGTAGAGGAATTTCTTATCAGAGAACAGTACATCACCATTTTTCGCTTCTGAAATTGCAGTGATTAAGTCTGTCTTTATCACCGAGTTGTCTTTATCGAAGATTTTAAAACTGTCGGTATCTGGCAGATAAAGTGCTAATCCGGAATGAGTGCCAACCCACAGTTGCCCTTCCGAATCTACGAATAGTGTTTTTATAAAACCTGAAGGTAAGGAGTTAGGATCAACATCTGACGGGTGGTATTGCTTTACGTCATAACCCGAGTAGCGATTTAGGCCATTTGACGTCGCTAGCCAAATAAACCCCATATGGTCTTCCACAATGTCTAACACTGCGGTATCTGATAGGCCGTGTTGCTTATTTAATTCTGTGAAGTGAAGATCAGAAACTTCTATCGCCTTTGCAGAATTGAAAATAATTCCAGACAAAGCCAACGAG
>JAKVCY010000042.1 GCA_022448425.1 Thalassotalea sp.
TCGCAAGGCTTGGCTGTTCTCCAATACCTGCAATGGCGCTCGAGCCAGCGCCATTCTCTACAGTATTATTGAAACCGCTAAGGTGAATAACCTTATCGTCACCGATTACTTACGAACCTGTTTACAGTGCCTTGCAGAAAATCCGAGTGACATTGAACCCTTGCTGCCATGGAATGTTAAGCTGTGATAGGTGCTTTGCCTAGACACTTACAAACGAAGAGCCAAAATATTCTTCTTAAGCATATAAGATTTAATTTCCTCAGACCAAGCACTTTGCAAAATAAGCACTTTACCAATTCCATTTTCATCATCTCTAACTTCGAATTTAGACATAAACCTCGACTGACGCATAACGCCCCATTCAGGGGCTGATAATAGCTTGCTAAAATGTGAAGCGAAGCGGAACCGAGCAAGCTGTTACCAGTCCTGTTGCTGTAATGGCTTGTTAGTTTTACTTTTTGCTAGCTAGCGTTGCAGCAACTAGTTTTAGAGCTTGCTCTTTAGTAAACCCCTCTTCAACCAAAGCGTCATATAGATTTTTTATATATTTTGCATTCGCTTTAATTAATTTAGGATCATTCATTACTTTCATGGATGTTTCTAGTTGCTGTGCCATTTGTTCATGTTGCGCATCATTGTTTGCGAACGAACTACCAGAAAATAAAGTAGTGATTATTAAAGAACTAAATATTATCGTTTTCATCGAGACTTTCCTTGTAAAACTAACGCCAGATTAACGGGTTAAAAATAGTGGGCTAAAATTGAGTGAAGCGAAGAGTCCGCTGTTTTTAATCCCTGTTGAATTGCTTGTTATGTGTACTTACAACTGATCATAATAATCACCTGAACGATGCCTAAAAAACACATTGCAATATTGCAATTCAATTTCCAGCGGCGTAGTACTTAGTATGTTTATGTAAGGATTAAGCTCCAACGTAACGGTGACTGTTTGGGATGCATCAAGAGAATCATAAAGAGCACGTTTTTTTACTTCAGATTCCGAATATGGCATACGAATTACTATGTTTTCGTTGCAGTTTGGAGCGGCAATAGGAAAGTGCTCTTTTGGAACGTATACCTCAAACTGCCCACCTTTATTAAATCCATAGCCTGTATTTAATACATATTGCCCTGAAATTAGCTCAAACTTCATATGGTAATAATTCGAATACTTACCAGAGTTGACTTTTATCTCCGTTGCGTTGCTTTGTAGCGAAATTAATAGCAACACAGTAATTAATGCTTGCTTCATACTATCCTGTACACATAACGCCTAAATAACAGGCTAAGTAATTGTTGGCTAAAATGTGAAACGAAGTGGAACGCAGCCAACTGTTACGTGCCCTTGTTTATTTTCTTGTTATATCTCGTTGATGCCATGTAAGTTGCAGCCATTAAACAAGCAGGTAAAACCAGTAATGGTAGAAAATATGAAAATGATGCAGCAGCAAAAGGGTTTGATATAGAGCCACCATATACTAACGCTGAACCAACCGATGAATAAAGTAAGACTGAAAGGTAGCAGATAATACAATTAACTAGCCAACTAGAAAGGGTGATTTTCCCTAATACATATCCTGTGATTAGAGCCAGAAAACCAAAACCTAAAAATTGCTCAACTATTCCTAATATAACTATCCCAAGTTCAATAAACAGGTTTTCCTTAAACCATAAAAAGTATTCTTTGGGTATTGCGATCGCTGCGACATAGCCCATTAGGTGTACACCAATTAAACCAAGAATTAATCCTGATAATATTGAGATAGGAATAGCTTTACTTTGATTCATACTGGATCCTTCCATTAGAGATATAACGCCCAAATAATGGGCTAAAAATTGTTGGCTAAAATAAGCGACGCAGGAGTAAAAGCCAACTGTTTTTAGTCCTGATTGATTTGCTTGTTAGCAGTTAATCCGAAATGGTGTAATGGCTGGTAATTTACTCTGCTTAACACCAAGCTCTACACGTAATTCTTCGCGAATATTTTCCAACAGCTTTTGCAATAATGAACCATCACCTTTGGCAGCAGCTTGACAAAATTCATGTGCTAAGTTCACCTGTTCATGATTGCCAAATAATTGAATATCTGAAATAGCAGCCTCAAACTCACCTGGTGAATATTCTTTAGAAGTTGGTGCGGCTCCTTTTTCCAATTTCCTATAGGCACTTACAAGATACTCAATACGCATTTCTCTTTTTCTCTTTAAACTTTCTCTTCTATTTGCAAAAAGGTGCCCACCAACTAGCCCTGCAATTGCAGTGAATATTGGTATTATATATTTCCATTCATCCATAGATTTTACTCAACTCCAAAAATACTGAAACCGAAGACTGCTAACGCCCTGTTAAGAGGCTTTTTGCCGTTGGCTAAAATATGAAGCGAAGCGGAACCTAGCCAACTGTAAAAAGTCCTGCTTTAACAATTTGTTATGTGTTGTTTTCTGGCAGATCTTTGATAACAACAAAATAATAAACCAAGTATCCTATCCAAGATATAAAGAAAGACATGAGAAACCAAATAAGTTTATGTAGACCTTTTGCTTTCTTAGATATTAAAGCAAGCACCCAAGGTAACATTCCAATAATAAATATGAAGAAGATAATTAAAATTTGCCAAATACTTATACCACCCACGATAAACTCCTTTTAAAATTGATACTACAAAAACACATAACGCCCCATTCAGGGGCTGATAATAGCTTGCTAAAATGTGCAGCGCAGCGGAACCGAGCAAGCTGTTAGCAGTCCCGTTACTGTAATGGCTTGATACTTATTGAACCTTCTCCCCGAAGTCTAGCCAGAGGCTACACTTCAAGGCGACCAAACCGGAAGGAGAAAGCTCAATGAAATTTTACACCAAATTACATGATTTTTATTGTGGGATCGACCTACATGCTCGAATTCTTTATGTTTGTATCTTAAATCAGCATGGTGAAAAGGTACTGCATCAAAAAATTAAGGCTGAACAAGGCGTACTAAGCCAGCTTATTTCACCTTACCTTGGCAAT
>JAKVCY010000043.1 GCA_022448425.1 Thalassotalea sp.
AAGAAGTTTCACCATTGATACTCGCTAATAGTGCATCAATATCATCTGGGTCAGTAACGTCTGCGCCGTCTGCAATATCAGCTACAGGATCTGCTGATGCCTCTTCTGTGCTACTATCAGCACCACCAACACTCGCTAATAGTGCATCAATATCATCTGGGTCGGTAACGTCTGCGCCGTCTGCAATATCAACTACAGAATCTGCTGATGCCTCTTCTGTACTCTCTTTTGTACTCTCTTCTGTGCTACTATCAGCACCACCAACACTCGCTAAAAGTGCATCAATGTCATCTGGGTCGGTAACCTCCGCACCGTCTTCGATATCAACAACTTCATCGTCAGTGCCTGTGTCACCCTCTGAATCCATATTGGCGCTAGCAAGCAAGGCATCTATATCATCTGGATCAGTAACATCGGCATTATCTTCAATGGCATCAACGTCGACCTCATCCGTCGCTTGGTCACTGTCCGTAGACTCGTTATCAACGACATCAGGAAGCTCATCGTCCTCTTTTGATGCAGATTCCGACAATAACGCGTCAAGATCATCTTGACCAAGTTCTCCGCCTTCGAGCGGCTCACTGTCATCATCTAGGCCAGACAACAAGTCATCTAAGTCATCTAAGTCATTCTGAACTAGCTCGCCACCTTCAAGCGGTTCGCTATCATCATCACCCGATAACAACGTGTCTAGGTCACTTTGATCAAGTTCTCCGCCTTCCAAAGGTTCATCATCAACAAGATCATCATCTAGCGAGATATCCTCTAGATCGTCAAGCTCGTCTAAATCATCATCAAGATGAATAACATCATCAGAAAGGTCATCGTCAAGTAATGTATTGTCGTCAAGTGCTGCTGAATTATCAGAGAATAAATCGTCAGATTCTGTTAAGTCGATTGACAGCTCATCATCAAGTGATAGCTCCCCATCGAGAGATAATTCCTCTGCTGCTTCCACCGGCGTTTCAGCGACTTCGGCCGTTGGCTCTGCTGCAACTTCTTTTGTTTCAGTTTTAGTTTCTTGCTGAGGCTTATCCTGCTTTTTCTTACGAGCGATAAATGCCCAGATGCCACCAGCAATAAGCAATGCTGGTAAGGTACCCATCAGGACCTTAAACCATAAACTCGACATCCAATTTTGCGCTTCTAGTTCAGCCTGCTGTTTCTCCAACAGCAACTGGCGCTCTCGCTCTTCTTCGCGCGCTGCAAGTTCTTGCTGCAAAGCTAAAAGCGCGTCGAGTGTTTCTTTCACCTCTTGCTTATCTTTAACTGCAGCTTCTTTCATCAAATCTATTTGTTCGTTGAATTTAAGCTGGCGTTTCTTTAACTCTTCATTTTCTCTTAAAATCGCCTGTAAGCCATCTATTGAATCAAGCACATCACGCTGAATAGTATCCAAGCGCTGTTGCTGATCTTCATCAAAAGTTTTTAATTGATCGTTGATTTCAACTTTCGCGGCATCTAAATCTTTTTTCTTAACCGATAGTTCTTCTGGCTTAACTCGTTGCTGCTTCGCTACTTTTGCCGCTTGCGTTTTGCTCTTCCAAGTTTTGTCATCACGAGCAGAGCTAGATTTCGCTTGATACGGGTCGATCATGCGAATTTTTTCAATCGAAGGGATTTGTAGGTATTGGCCGTTTATCAAGTGGTTGCGATTGTTGTTTGCGAACGCTTCAGGATTCATTTCGTAAAGAGCCTGCATGACCTGGTATATAGAAACAGTCGGATTTGGTCTTACAGTGGCAGCAATTTTCCACAAGGTATCGCTAGAAGTTATAGGGCCGTATTGACGATAGGGAAAAGCATCAGTGCTTTTAGGTCCACGGATCTGAATACCTGTTTCTTGAGCATGAGCAGATGGCGTAATAGTCAATACTACACCAAGAATCATCGCCTGCCAGAGGCACAGGCTAAACAATCGCAGCATTAATACTTTCCTAGTTATTATCATTGTTGCCAATATTTTGGCAGTTTTACTGAACTATTCTTATCTCTTGCGAGTAAGCAAAGTTTATTCCAACCATCAACTAAATACCATGCTAATCAAGCAAATAGTTGACTGTCTTTGTCGAGAGCACCCTTTATAAATTCAGCTTATTAATGCTCAACGGTATCGTCTGCAATTTCAAAGCAACATCAATAAAAAAGGAGTTAGCCATTAGTTATAACGGCTAACTCCTCAATTTCTTTACCTTTTATTACTCAATTTTTCAGACTTAAGTATTTATCGTCAAATTAAGAAAGGTATTGTTCAATCAATAGTTCAGCAATTTGGATGCTGTTAGTTGCAGCGCCTTTACGGACGTTGTCTGCCACAACCCACATGTTAATACCATTTGGGTGACTAATATCTTCACGAATACGGCCAACATATGTTTCATCTTTGCCGCTAGCATCGCCAATTTGTGTCGGGAAGTCTTCATCAGCTTCACGAACTACAATGCCCGGCGCATTTCTCAATAACTCTTTAACTTCTTCAGCAGACGTTTGAGTACGTGTTTCGATGTGGATAGCTTCTGCATGGCCATAAAACACTGGAACGCGAACCGCTGTAGGGTTAACCAAAATTGATTCATCACCTAAAATCTTCTTCGTTTCCCACACCATCTTCATTTCTTCTTTGGTGTAGCCGTTGTCTTGGAAAACATCGATTTGAGGGATGACATTAAATGCGATTTGACGAGAAAAGTTCTTCGTCTCAACTGGCTTACCACTCAACAGATCAGCACATTGCTTCGCTAACTCGTCCATCGCCTCTTTACCTGCGCCTGATACAGATTGGTAGGTACAAACGTTGACGCGATCAATACCAACGGCATCTTGAATCGGTTTTAACGCAACCATCATTTGGATGGTAGAGCAGTTAGGGTTGGCAATAATATTACGGTTACGGTATTCCGCTAACGCGTCAGGGTTTACTTCTGGTACCACTAACGGAATGTCTGGTTCGTAGCGATACTCAGAGGTGTTATCAATAACGATACACCCAGCGTCACCAGCCATTGGAGCATACTTAGCAGAGGTTGCGCCACCTGCAGAAAAGAAGCCTATTTGAGCAAGGCTCCAATCAAAGTTGTCAGCATCGATAACTTCAATGCTCTCACCGTTAAATTCAATAATCTCCCCTGCTGAGCGAGCACTTGCCAGAGGGTATAGTTTACCGATAGGAAAATCACGTTGTTCGAGAATTTCCATAATTGTTTTACCCACTAGGCCTGTTGCACCCAGTACACATACATCAAATTTTTGTGCCATGCTTTTATTTTTCCTCTAGTTGCACAATCGTTCAAACCCAAGCTGAAACAGCGCATCCAACTCGGTATTTTCGCTGGAACAGGCCAAAGACGAAAACTCCCTGCGAGCTGGGTAAGTTTTACGAATATGGTCGAATCCATAGCGAGGTAGTTGCTGACGAAAGATAGCATCGTCGCGTCTCACATCGTAAACCATTTTTACCACGTGTTTTAGTAAAATTTCATCAAAATCTTGATTTATTTTTACGCTATCAAACGCTGGGGTGGGTAAAAATTGTTTTAACGATAATTCAGGCTCTATCGCTAAGGTTTTACATAATGCACGATACAACATTTCACTGCCACGGGCTTTTCCTTCTAAGCTATAACCAGCTATGTGTGCACTGGCAATATCAGCAAAAGGTACGAGTGGTTCAAGCACATTTGGCTCGTTTTCCCAAACATCCAACACCAGCTTTGTCTGAATTCCAGATTGCTTGAGCTTTAACAGCGCATGATTGTCGATGACTTCGCCTCGGCAAGCATTGATCAGTATTTGCTCACCTGACAGCACTGCAAGACGCGTTTCATCCAATAAATGGTAAGTGGGATGTTCTCCTTCTCGAGTAAGCGGCACATGCAGAGAAATAATGTCACACGCTAGTGCTTCATCCAGCGACACGAAGTTTCTCGTATCACCAGATTGTGCCAATATCGGGTCGCAAAGTTTGTGTGTTATGCCAAGCGCCGTGAGCTTTTCACTCAATCGAGAACCAGTATTGCCTGCACCAACAATACCTACCGTTTTATCTTTCAACGTAAGTAAATAACGCTCTGCAAGAACGACTAAAGCACTAATCACATATTCAGCAACTGATACGGCGTTACAACCTGGTGCGGAATAGAATGCAATACTGCGCGCTTTCAACAATGCTTGGTCAATATGATCGACGCCAATGGTGGCAGTGCCGACAAACTTGAGTTGCTTGGCCTTCTCTAAAAGCACTTCATTAACTTTGGTAATCGAACGAACAAGCAATACGTCAGCATCAACCAATTGTTCAGCAGTTAATTTTCGGCCATTAAAGGCTTCGAGCGTGTTCTTATTGCCGCCAATAGATTCAAAGAATTCACGGGCGAATGGCATGTTTTCATCAAACAATATTTTCATTGTGTAAAAGCACTTAGGAAGGAAGTCGCAAGATGAGCAAATTCTAACGAAATACCGGCATCATAAAAAGAGGGAACTGCCAGCGAGTTTCGGACTTATCTATTTATTGGAAAATAGGCATAAAAAAGCCGGACAATCATCCGGCTCTTATTTGGCATGACCAATAGTCAACTAACTATATTTTTTAAGCAGTAATGTTGAATTTGTACCGCCAAAACCGAAGCTATTTGACATCACTAAGTTAAGTTCAGCATCTCTTGCTTCTGTCACGATATCTAAGCCTTCAGCTTTTTCATCTAAGCTTTCAACATTCACTGATGGTGCAACAAAATTGTTTTCCATCATTAACATTGAGTAAATTGCTTCGTGAACACCAGCAGCACCTAGCGCATGACCAGTCATTGCTTTCGTTGCACTAATTGCAGGAGAGTCACCACCGAACACTTCTTGGATAGCGCCAAGTTCTTTAACATCACCTACAGGCGTTGAAGTGCCATGTGTGTTTAAGTAATCAACTTTACCTTCAACACCTTTGCCGTCGTTGCCAGCCATTGCCATTTGCATACAACGAACCGCACCTTCACCGCTAGGCGCTACCATATCGAAGCCATCTGATGTTGCACCGTAACCAACAATTTCAGCGTAGATATGTGCACCACGCGCTATTGCATGTTCAAGTTCTTCAACGACGACCATGCCGCCGCCACCAGAGATAACAAAACCATCACGGTCTGCATCGTAAGTACGAGAAGCTTTTTCTGGTGTTTCATTGTACTTTGTTGACAATGCGCCCATACCGTCAAACATCATGGCTAGTGACCAATCAACTTCTTCACCGCCACCTGCGAATACGATATCTTGCTTGCCTAATTGAATAAGCTCCATCGCGTGGCCAATACAGTGAGCAGAAGTCGCACAAGCTGAGCTGATTGAGTAGTTAACACCCAGAATCTTAAACGGTGTCGCTAGACACGCTGAAATAGTACTCGACATCGTTTTTGGTACTGCATAAGGACCAACACGTTTCACGCCTTTTTCACGTAAAGTATCTGCAGACGCTACAACATTTGCAGAAGATGCACCGCCAGAACCCGCTACAATGCCTGTACGAATATTAGAAACTTGTTCAGGTGTTAATTTGGCATCTTCAATCGCTTGATCCATCGCTATATAAGCATAAGCTGATGCATCACCCATGAAGCGCATTGCTTTGCGGTCGATGTGAGCTTTTAAATCAATATCAGGTTTTCCCCAAACTTGGCTACGTAAGCCAACTTCTTCAAAACTTTCAGAGCGCGAGATACCTGAGCGCCCAGATTTTAATGATGCTAAAACTTCCTCTGCATTGTTACCAATACTAGAAACAATACCTAATCCTGTTATAACGACACGTTTCATTTATTCTAACCAACTTATAGTAAAAAACAGGCATATCATAACGACTTTTGACGGCAAGACTGGTCTATCCAGCGTACATTTGTACACTGAAAAACCTCAATTTAAAGTTGTTATACGTGAATGCCAATGACTTTGTTTTCATTCTCGCGGTAAAATAGCAGTTAGATATTACAAAACCAACAGTTTCATCATTTCGGTATTTAAAACGTGACCACTGACAATACAAACATCAGCTTTCAAGCTGACGGCTCGCCCTACTCTGAACAATTTGACGACATATACTTCGATACTGAATCTGGTTGTCAGCAAAGTGAGCAAGTATTTATTAACGGAAACGAGATTTCTCAGCGCCTTACGGACAAGAAAATTCCAATTCATATTGGTGAAACAGGTTTTGGCACAGGCCTGAACTTTTTCTTAACAGCGCAAAAACTAGAACAGGCAATAGAAGCACACGGACCTGAGCAAGTAGCGGACGTTACTTTTACTACCGTTGAAAAATATCCATTGTCTAAAGCACAAATCGCACAAAGTCTCACAATGTGGCCTGAGATTCAGCATTTAGTTGAACAAACACTATTACAATATCCAGATTCGCCTGATGGCAAATGCAATATTTCCCTGCTTAATGGCAAACTGATATTGTGTATTATTTTCGATGATGCAACACAAGGCTTTGCTTCGCTTAAGTTGGCGCAAAAGCAAAAAATTAATGCGTGGTATTTAGATGGTTTTTCTCCATCACAAAATGCGGACATGTGGAGTGCTGATTTATTTGAACAAATTGCCCAACTTTCTGCTGACGATGCCACGCTAGCGACATTTACTGTCGCAGGTTTTGTTAGGCGTCATCTTACCAATGCCGGCTTTAGAGTTGAGAAAAAAGCCACCGTGGGTAAAAAGCGTCAAACACTTGTAGCCAAATATCAGCAAGCAGCAAATGGCAAAGGATACTTGCTCAGACCAAGTGCTCCCAAAGTGCAGCATGTCACTATCATTGGCGGTGGTATTGCTTCAGCCTGCCTTACTTATATGCTGGCCAAGCAAGGGGTGAAAGTAACTTTGCTATGTAAGGATGAAACCATTGCCCAAGGTGCTTCCAGCAATGCCATTGGCGCCCTTTATCCATTGATACACCTACAACAAGATGAAATTAGTCATTTCTACGTTGAAGCATTGCAAACGGCTCGCACCTTCTATGACCAATTACTTGCCGACGGCTATTACTTTAGCCATGACTGGAGTGGCATCTTAGAGTCTTCTTTTAGTGATGCGTTAAAAAAGCGACAAGCCAAGTTTGCCCAATCGCCAGTTTGGTCAGCAGACATTATCGAAAGCTTGAATGCAGACCAAGCTTCTAACAAAGCAGGTATAAAGCTTAATAATGGCGGTATGTTCATCCCTCAAGCAGGTTGGATTGCCCCTGCAGAGTTAGTGAATAGTCTAATTCGTGCAGCGAGTGACATAGGTCAGGTAAAAGTCAAAACAAACACTAAAGTTACTGAATTGTCTCAACTTGAAGACAATCGCTGGCAATTAACCACGGGGAAAGGAAATATAACCGCTTCAAGCCTAGTCGTGTGCGCAGGTGCCGACAGCGATTTAATTGCGCCACTTTCAGAGCTGCCTACCTACCCTGTGCGCGGCCAGGTCAGCCAAGTCGAATTAGCCAATGGCGACAAAGACCTATCAACCGTAATTTGTCACAAAGGCTATATGACCCCAGCAAACAACGGACAATATTGTATTGGTGCTACATTTGATAAACATGATAGAGATCTCGCGACGAGGCAAGCAGATGATAGTTATAACCTATCGATGGTAAAGCAGTCGCTACCTGAGCTGCCTGACATCCCGCCACAACAAGTCGTCGAAAGCAAAGCAAGACTCAGAGCGATGACCCCCGATCATTTACCAGTTGCAGGTCCGATGCCGAAAACTGCTTTGTATCCCAATTTATACGGCAAGCTTGCTAAAGACAAAAACTGGAAGATAGATACGCCTGCACCTTACTATGAGAACTTATACGTATTGGGTGGACTTGGCGCGCGTGGGCTTTGCTCAGCTCCACTGGTTAGTGAATTGCTCGTTGCCGATTTGTGTAATTTACCTTATCGATTGCCGTCTAAAATGCGTTTTAACCTTGCGCCAAATCGCTTTATTCTCAAAGACATCATCAAAGGAAAGGTTAAAAGTTAAAGGGTAAAAAGTTAAGGGTTAAAAGGTAGGCAGTTAACGGATAGAAAATACGAAGCGGCCAGCGAAGATTAGCCGCTTCAAATCTCAATACCTAGCGATGATATATAGAGTTAGCTCAGCTAAACGCTGGCTGCAAAGACTGCCAATAATTTTGTACTAATATTTGATCTTGTGGCGAAAGCTCACTTTTTGCCGACACCAATTGCTCGCTAACGTCACTTGAAAGCGCAGTGCTAAGTGCCTGACTTTCATCACCTAGATTCGCTGCGGCAAGAGCAATAAAGCCTCTTATATAGCTAGACGCAAATAATGTATCGGCATCAGCATCTTGGAAAGCGAGCTCATCAAAGTATGCGTAGAGCTCTGTTAAATTATTGAATTTCATTTATTGTCTCGATTAATGTCGTTGTTTTTTACTATTCGGGGCTTGCTACAGGGTAAAGCACTTGGTCTTTGTAGCCTGTTACGATTGGCATATAACCTGATAACTCTTGATCCAGCGATTCATCACCGGTGTCAGCAATTAGAGGGCGTGCCTCAAGGTTACTTAATTTCGTTTTAGTAGCGATGATGATGATATTATCTCGACCAATGGCTCGAATAATACGCGGACTTAATTGCTGATTTCCACGGCCAAAGATATGTCCCTGTCCGCCAATCAGTGTAATTACCAACTTTACATCTACACCGCTATCGATAGCTTGCTCAATATGTTGCCATAACACAGGCTCTGTCACGTCACTGGCGATTAGGCTTTGATCCTGCACAAGGTCGACACCCAAGAGCGTATTGTCCAAGCCCATTTCTTCCATTAAAAATGCAGTAGTAGAACCAGAGCCAATAACAGCAAGGCTATCGCCAAGCTCGTCGATAACATGAGCGGCGATATCCTGCAGCACAAGTTCATCGGACTCTTTGCCACCCGCTTTTACTGATTGAACATAACGAAGTTCGCTGGGAATCTGCATTTCACCATAACGTTTTGCCTTTACTACACCCTGGCGGAATAAGCTTTCGTCGATGTCCATGACATCTGCTTCAGTAAGTGTGACTAACTGGTTCGTCACCATCATTTCAATAACGCGACCAGCAGCTTTGGGCGTAACGGCATAAACGCCAGAGTGAATTTTACAACCTGCTGGAATACCTAATACAGGGCATGCATCTCCCACCCTGCTGCAGATATTGCGTGCAGTGCCGTCACCACCTGCAAATAGAATGATATCGACACCTTCGCTAAGTAGCATATCAACCGCTTGTTCTGTATCTGCAGCAGTTGTTGGTGCTTTAACAGTTAAACAGCTGCGAACACTAAAACCAAGCGATGCTGCGCATTCTTGCCCCATATCGCCAGAAACAGTGTATACATCGATTAAATCTTTATAGGGCAAAAGCACGGATAGTGCTGTCGTGGCGCGCTGATTTGATTTCGCTTCTGCGCCAAGTGCCAACGCTTCTTCAGCGACACCTTCTCCGTCACTACCTTTTAGCGCAACACTACCACCGATACCAGCAATCGGGTTGACGATAAAGCCTAATTTAAACTTTGTGCTCATTGACTTACCTTTAAAAAATCATCCACTTTGGTGGGCATTGGCTGTTGATAGAACTCACTTAGCGCTTCCATTAACTGAGCAGCACGAGGTGGAAAACCACCCTCTAGATATTGCTTTACCTGCTCAAGCACCGACGCTTTAAAGCCTTGCATATCCGGCTCAGCTCCGTCGAGGTTATCTGCCGATACATTAAAGCGCTTGCCTGCTGCAGCACACAAGCCCCACTCAACGGCTTGCGGCCTAATCTCTACTTGCTCGAAAGCTTTTTGCTGAGCTTCGTTTCGGCCGTCCGGTTCATACCAGTAACCGAAATCTTCAAGTAAACGGCGCTCCTTACCCGCAATACACCAATGCGCTATTTCATGCAGTGCACTTGCATAAAAACCATGTGCAAAAATAATACGGTGATAGTTAGTTGAGTTATCTGCAGGTAAGTAAATTGGTTCATCATCACCTTTCACTAAGCGTGTATTAAAGGATTGATAAAACGTTTTATTAAAAATATCGATGATGTCTTCAATTAGATGCATTTCGACAGGTTGCTGTACCACTAAATTGGCGGCTATTCTAACGAAAAACGGCGGATTGTGCATCGCCGTTTTTTGTTTCTTATCTTTAGCTCTTGGCACTAGTCCTCAGCGCTAACTCTTCAGATCCTTAACCCCATTTTTAATAACTAAGTAGCCAATGGTACCTGATAGAATTGAACCAATTATAATGCCTAATCTATCTTGATAAATGAGGTTGACACCGCTTTGCTCAAATGCCAGAGAGCCGATAAACAAACTCATGGTAAAACCTACACCACTCAACAAGGCAGCGCCGTATAATAGTGTCCAGTTAACATTTTCAGGCAGCTTAACTAAGCCTGCCTTGATGGCTATAAAACAAAAGCCAAATACGCCTAGCTGCTTACCGACAAATAAGCCCAATATGATACCCAGCGGTACTGGCGACATAACATCTTCAATGCCAACACCAAATAAATTTACACCCGCATTGGCGAAAGCAAAGATAGGTAAAATGATAAAAGCTACCATTGAGTGTAAGTTGTGTTCGAGCGACTTCAGTGGTGACGGTTCGCCTTCTCTTCCTTTAATAGGAATAAACATAGCCAACGCAACACCAGCTAGTGTTGCATGAACACCAGACTTAAGTACTGCAACCCATAAAACTACACCGAAGAAAATATACGGTGCAGTATCTTTAACGCCACGTTTACTTAATATAGTAAGAATAACGAGTACAACGGCTGATACGACTAATGACGTTACTGAAAGCTGATCCGTATAGAAAAGCGCAATCACAATAATGGCGCCAAGGTCGTCAAATATAGCCAGTGACGTTAAAAAGATCTTTAATTGTAGTGGTACTTTGCTACCCACCATTGCAAGAATACCAAGCGCGAAAGCAATATCTGTTGCTGTAGGTATCGCCCAACCATTAAGCGCATCAGGTTCTTGATAATTCAGCGCAACATAAACCAATGCAGGAATCGCCATACCACCTACCGCCTCAACTGCTGGCAGCGCTACTTGACCAGGTTCAGACAAGTCACCTTCTAAAAATTCGCGCTTGAGCTCTAAACCCACCAAGAAAAAGAATAGCGCCATCAAGCCATCGTTTATCCAAAGTAACATGGGCTTGGCTATTTCAAAGCTTCCGACAGCTAAAACAACAGGCGTTTGCAGCAGTAAATCGTAATAAATGTTTAGAGGTGAGTTCGCTAGCACAATCGCAACAACAGCGGCAATCATCAATATGATGCCACTTGCCGCCTCTAGTTTAAGAAAGCCTTGTATTGCCTTGACCGACATAAATAATCATTCTCTGGTCCATTTTGAGACATAATATGTCAAACTATATCTCATTGCCAAATATTCTTTTAATTTATTTGTTTCCTATTAAAAATTATTGGGCTATATTCGGAAATATCAAAATTTATTGATATATATTCAAATACAATAATAAGTAACTTCTTAATGAACTCGCAGCGTTAATACTAGCCCTTCATTAAAAAGAACGACAACTTTTCAGGTTCTACAGTGAAAAAATTAGATGCTATCGACTTAAAAATACTGACAATCTTGTTTAATGATGCCGACATTACCAATAAAGAATTGGCAGCCAAAATCAATATTGCCCCTTCAACCTGTTTAGAGCGTGTAAAACGTCTTAAGCAAGGTGGAGTCATTAAGAGTTCTTACGTCGACATCAATTTCAAAACTATCGGCGGTAATATTGAAGCCATAGCAGCAATTCGTCTGCAGCCGTATTCAGAAGAAATCGTCAATAAATTGCGAGACGACTTATTGTTACTGCCAGAAATTGTTAGTCTTTACCACATGGGCGGAAGTTACGATTACTTCATTCACATGTCGGTAAAAGACAGTGAACATTTACGTAAATTTGTGTTTGATGCGATCACTTCACGTGATGAAGTACAAACAGTAGAAACTTCATTAGTGTTTGAGCATAGCCGCAGTGGCGTGCTGCCTAACTTTACTGACGAAGAATAGCACTATATTACAAATACTTGCTTCAATAAGTAGGTTGAAACAGAGCACAAAAAAATAGCCTGACGTGTCAGGCTATTTTTCTTTTCGAAGTTCAGAATGCCAAACAATCAGCAAATCAAACTTTTGTTAATTTAAACACCAAAGAATTTTGCGGGAATAGCACAGGCATTTGCATACCGTGCTCCATCAGCAATTCACCACTGAAAGTTTGCCCCAATGCTTTATCTAAAATAGACGAAGAATACTCTGTAAAGTCTTCTCGTTTTGCCGGCCACACTAGATCTAGCTCATATAAACTGTCGGCATCTAGCCCCTTAAACATGAATTGATTCGGCATATAACGCAAAGGCTCAATAACGCTGTTATAAGAGAAAAGCGCTTCAGATTTATCTTTGTTAACAATACCAAACTCAATCGAATTACCGTCGGTATCCAAGCGAATTAGTTGCCCAGTATGAATTAGCTCACGGTGTGCCTTATGCAAAGCAATCGCAGCCTTGAGACTCGTGCGCTCTTGCTCAGTCAACTCTCGAGGATCCATTTCAATCCCCATATGACCAAACATAGCGACGGCAGCTCGCATTTCAATATTTACTCGTCGCCCTGTGATGTGGCAATCTCGGGGCCCGACATGTGATCCCATCACATTTGATGGGAAGAAGTACGAGCAACCTTTCTGAATTTCTAAACGGTCTAGTGCGTCGTTTGAATCCGATGTCCAAACGCGGTCTGTATGTGCCAAAATACCATAATCAACACGGCCACCGCCAGAGCAGCAACTCTCAAACTCTACATTTGGGTGCTTAGCACGAAGTTTTTCGATAAGTGCATATAGTGCGTGCATTTGCTGGTGAACGGCCGGTTTCCCTTTGCCATTGCCTGGCTGATTAACGTCGCGATTCATGTCCCACTTTATGTAACTAATGTCTGGATATTCCACCAAGATATCGTCAATGCACTTATACAAATATTCACACACTGCTGGGTTGGTTAAATCTAGAACATACTGATTTCTGAAACCTATTTGAGGATTGCCACGTGTTCGTAAAACCCACTCAGGATGCGCTCGATATAAATCACTGTCAGGGTTAATCATTTCTGGTTCAAACCAAATCCCGAACTCCATTCCCGTTTTCAAAACTTGGTCAATAAGTGGCTGCAGCCCTTCTGGATAGATTTCTTTGTCAACAAACCAGTCACCTAATCCGGCAAAGTCTCCACGTCGCCCATTAAACCAGCCATCATCAAGGACGAAACGTTCAGCGCCAATTTCAGCAGCTTGTTTAGCCAGCTCAGCTAAAGTGTTTGTATCATGGTCGAAGTAGATACCTTCCCAAGTATTGTAATGCACAGGGCGAGGCTTACTGATGACTTTGTCGTTAAGCAACTGCTGTCGGACAAATGTATGGAAACTATTCGACATCGAGTTAAAGCCGGAATCTGAGTAGCACACGTAAAGTTTAGGTGAATGATAAGACTCGCCCGGCTTAAGTGTCAGCTCACTCGGTAATAGCAGCTCTCCCATCTGGACGAAGCCACGTCCATCGGCAAGCAGTTCACTCATCACTTTATGGTTGCCACTCCAGCCCAAATGAAAGCCGATACAATCACCTTGATGCTCCGCTGTTGTCGACTTGTGTACAATCAGCCCAGGAAAGCTGTCGTGTGAAGTTTTACCTTTGCGATTTTCGCGTACGAAGTTACCTAAAAAACGAGAAATATGCTGACGACGGAATTCATTAGACCAACGCCCTTCAAATGCCATCAGCTCTGTATAGTTTGCAGGAATTTGGAAAGTCGGCGCAGCACACCAGTTTACGTCTAACTCAGTGTCACTGTTATTAATAAGTGACGTTGAACATTCAATGACATCCGTTTCCGGACACAAGCTTAGCTCGTGAAACAAAGACAAGCCTCGTTCATTATCTGTCGTCGTAACAGATACTTGATTTGGACTCGTCTGTTCAATACCACTAATATCACCACAGAACGACCAAGCATCTTGCTCATTGCTGATTTCTAATCCTACATGCCCAGTAAATCCACTACCATAAGTCGGTGTTAGCGCGATCGGCGGTTCGTCCACTACAGCGCATTTGGCTTCTTGACGCGTCGCTAAAGCCTCAATCATTTGCCCTGAAGACTGTGCCGAGAGTTTTTTACCAAAGTAACTAATGCGCGGAGTTCTCTCGCAAACATTGAGAATAAGGCTGCTGCGTTTTCCCGCTAAATGAATATGTGATGTGTTGTTTGTCATATTGATGCTTCTTTAATATGTAACAGCTGAATGAACTTACCCAGCGTTTTATATTTAATATAAACGGTAGCTTTACCGCGTGTATCTAACAACTGTAATAATGATGTTTTCGCTTTTAGCCTATAAATAATATTTTCGCAAAACACCAAGCCTATTATATTATTTGTAATATAAAACAATTCGAGCGCAATGAGAACATAATTTGCGTCATTATTTATGAGTTATACGAGTATTTACGAAAGACTTAGTGGAAGGGGTAAACTACTGGTGCTCGTACACAGATAGCTATGTGCCAAGTAGCTAACAGTGTAGACCATAAGCGTAGCGAAAAAAATTCGCCTACGCTTATGGTTATGTTTAATGTTAGTGCTGGTTTTAGTATTAGTCTTAATGTGAGTTTTAGCGTTAGCCGGGTGCTAACACACCAAAACTAAGCTACTGAATCTCCGGTATTAACTGCAATTTTGATCTCGTTAATAGCGGTAAAATTGGTGTTTTGATTATTGCGATGTATAAGATCATTCAACTGATAGATAGAGAATAATATCCCATGAATTGGTGCTAAATAGCCTTTGTCGCGCAACATTATCAGTTGCTCTCCAGACAACGCATTAAACTTATCTTCGTCAATAGTACATAGCCCTTGTAATGTCTCTTGGCTACCATCTTGTCGATGAACTACAAGATTGATGGCCTTGACCAGACCTAAATCATGAATCGCCTGCCCAAACTGATAAGTTTGAATATCTTGCTCGATACTCGCTTCTAACAACCTTGTTGCTTTTGAAAGCTGCTCCCCTGCTTTCCCCTTCTCACTGAATATTGGAGCGCCAGACTCTGACGAGAATGCCTCACTTTCTGGGTCAATGCCTACCGTATAGCCTTTTGCATCTCCCTCTGCCTTCATCAAATAGAACGGATAAGTTTGCATGGCTAGTGGTTTAAAGCCCACCTGCCATTGTCCATTTTCTACTAATAAGTTATGCCCCATAGAAAAGCTGGTGATAGCAGAAATTCGCCAAACGCCTGAATTAGGGTCTTTCATCAGAAAAACAGGCAAACTAGTTAAAGCTTGCGCAATCTCATGAACTCTCAAATTAATGAGGTGCTGTTTGGCAGCAAAATGTGTTTCAGCTTGCTCTTTAGTGAAAAGTGACTGGTGCTGTTCACTGTTTAACGCGACTAATGTTGTCATATGTTGCTCTTCTTATCGTAAAGCTTCCGCTTTTTATGTTTTCCATCAGAGGTGAATTGATGTTTTCGCTCGTCTGCACCTCTACCTCGATAATTATTTTCTATGTTAGCCCGTTGCTAACCACTGCTCTATGTAGTCTCTATGCGACGGTAAATTTTGCAGCATCTGCTGAGTTATTTGCTGATTTCTCTTGATCAGCTGCTGTGCTTGTTGTCCTTGATTATATAAATATGCCTGGCTAGTAAAATCTGGTTTGAATTCCATACCATACAGCACGTATTGATAGCTAGCGGCAGGAAACAACTCAATGGCACTATCAAAGTCATTTGTAGCAGGGCCTCGATATTGCCATATTGCTAAATCATCTTTGAGTGACTGAGGAAAGGTACCCTCATCACAATGCGCTTGCCAATAGGGCTCCGGTCTTTGAGTTAACATGTAATGCAGTTTCAAGAAGTCCGCAATACGTAGCCAGCGATAGTCCATTTGTTGATTAAAACGTTTAGCTACCACGGGCATCAAAGCTTTATCAGCAGGTAAATTTTCGCCGATAAAACGCGACGATAACTCGATTAGCATAATTGCAGTCGCTTCAAGTGGCTCCACGAAACCAGCGGCCATACCAACGGCAACACAGTTTTTGTGCCAGAACTTTTCTCGATGCCCAGGTTTATACGAAATTTTTCTCGCTTCTAAACCATCTGCAGCTTTTCCTAAATAACGTCGTAGATTAGCTTCTGCATGCTCGTCAGTGGTGAATCGGCTGGAGTAAACATGGCCTACACCGCGGCGATGGGTCAATCCGATATCCCAAATCCACCCAGCATCTTGCGCGGTTGCGATCGTGTGTGAAGCAACTGGTGTATCTTCGCTTTCATAAGGTACTTGCATCGCCAGCGCGCTATCATTGAATAGAACGTGTTCAAGAGATTTGTAACCGACGCCCAATGCTTGTCCAAGTAACAATGAACGAGCACCTGTGCAGTCGACAAACAAGTCGGCTTTAAACATCCCGGTTTTTTCTAAAACCAGTGCCTCGATACTGCCATCTTCTGCAATAACAGTATCCTGCAGGGTATCAATTAAATGACGAACACCAAGCTTTGCCGTGCTGTGTTCCTTTAGCATAGTCGCCAATTCACCTGCATCGAGATGATAGGCGTAATTGCACGGGCCTTGGTAATCAAGATCGGCATGTCCTCTAGGTGCCAAACCAGCTTCACAGATGTGGTGCTGAAAATTGGACTCTACAGCAAAATTTTCGACCTTATCGACATAAGGAGCTAAGTCTAATTTGCCGTAACCTAATGGCACCGTAAATGGATGATAGTAAAAGTCGCCATTACCATGAACCCAATTGACAAACTTACCACCTTGCTTGAAAGCCGCATGACAACGAGCGAATACTTCTCGTTCGTTCAGCCCAATTTGTCTTAAGGTGTTTTTCATGGTTGGCCATGTACCTTCGCCAACCCCTAGCGTTGGAACATCGGAGGATTCAATTAAAGTAATTTGAAATTGCTCGTTGTTAGCCCCTTGATGGTAAGAAGCGATTACGGCAGCAGACAACCAGCCAGCGGTGCCTCCACCGACGATGACAATATTTTTTACAGGCTCCGACATCTTTTTTCCTTTATCTACATGGTGTAACTACAAACCGAATAACTATCACCATTGAATACAAATTTACTTTGTTGAATCAAACTTTAACATGTCCGTTGAGCCGTCTAAAGACACAACAGTTTCTATCTTTTAAGTATTTAGGAATACACAAATTTGATTAAACAAAAGAAACTTAAAATGTAACACCATTTAAGGGTATTGCCGCAGATAACAAAATGGCCTGTTTGAGATCAAGCAGGCCATTTTCATTAAAAACACAAAGTATTAGCTAAGCGATTAGAACTTAGCGCGAACGCCTACAGCGTAACGAGAACCATTGTCTTCGATGTTGTAAACTTGGTTCGCAAAACGACCTGTTTGTACTAGCTCTTCTTCTGTAATGTTAATACCTTCAAAGAATACTGAGATATTTTCATTAACGTCGTAGCTTGCACTGATATCCCATTGACCAAACGTATCAGTGTTTACAGGTTCACCGTTGAAGCCGTTGTCAACTAAACGTAAGAAACCTTCACGATTGTTGAAAGCAACACGTGCTTGCCAGTTGTCTGCTTCGTAGAACACGATTAAGTTTTGTGAGTCACCAAGGCCTTCAAGTGCAAAAGCAGTTGTTTGGTCGTCACCAAGCTCTACGTCACTGTCAACGATAGTCGCATTAGCAGTGAAACCAAAACCGTTTTCAAAGATGTGCGTTAATGCAATCTCATAACCAGTTACCGTGATTTCTTCAGAGTTTTGCGGACGAGTCACAGAGTAAACTTCTTGTGAACCAACTAACTCTTCAGCATCAGAACAGAATTCACCTTCACAAGCGAAATCAGGAGCTGTACGGCCAGTCATGTCAAATACTTCTTCACCAGTGCGGGTGATAATGAAGTCATCAACTTCTTTGTGGAAGAAAGCAAAGCTGAATAAGCTTGCATCACCGTAATACCACTCGTAAGAGATATCCCAGTTTTCTGACGTGAATGGTTTCAACGCTTCATTACCACCTTGTGCCGTTAAATTCTGACGGCGAGGCTCGTTAAACGTTGTCGCAGGCGAAAGCTGTGACAATGTTGGGCGCGTTAAAGAATCGTAAGCTGCAAAACGTAATACCATGTCATCTTGTAGCTCTAGTTTAACGTTCAAGCTAGGCAACAAGTTAGAGTATGAACTGCTTTCTGAAATATCACGTGCAGGGCCAAATACGTTTGCAAATAACGTTTGGTCTGACGTAGGTACAACGTTAACGATGTCACTTTGTACCGCATTACCTTTCACATCAGTTGTAGAATAACGAGCGCCTAAATTAATCACTACAGGCATGTCATCAATGTCGAAGCCGAATGTGAAGTCTGCGTATAAAGATGTAATATCTTCTTCTACTGCATAACGGTTATTTTGTAACGTAGGCTCGATTGGGTAACCTTGATCAGCTAGGTAATCAACATATGCATCACCGTCATACGTGTAGAAAGTATCAATTAAACCTGAGAAGTAGTTCTCTGCTGTGTACTCTCTGAAGTTCAACACGTCAAGTGGAGCAGCTGTACCGTAACCACAGAATTGACATTGGTTACCAAAAATTTGGAAGCTCTTCTTCTCACGTTCTTGACGGTAAATACCGAATTCAGCTTTTTCGAATACGTCGCCATCTGCTTCATAAACGAAATCTGCTTTTAACTCAGTAATTTCATCTTCATCGCTAAACTGGTTACCTTTATCGTTGTAGTGTAAACGAGCTAAGTTAGCGTCTGGTAATGAACCATTTGCAAAACCATCATGCGTAACTGTTGGCGTGCCACCAGTGCCGTCGAACTGGTAGTTGTTAATGATACCAACTACGTTAAAGCGATCTCGACCAGCACGGTCGTTTTCAGCAGAAGAAGTTGATACGTCGAATGTTGCTTGTAGTTGATCTGTAATCGCCCAATCAACATTTAGGCCAAAGCCGTCATTTGAAACGTCGCGAGAGTTACGAGTATGAGATACAAAGTCAGTCGCCGGATCACCACTACTTTCGAACAAGCCTACATCTTGAGTAAATTGAAGTAACGTGCCTGTCTCTGGATCGATTGTCGCTGAGCCAACGCGGTCTGGCTCAAACCAAGACGCTAAATCTGTTACCTGTGACTTTACTTCAAACTTGGACATAAAACCGTCTAACGTAATGTTAATATCGTCGCTTGGTGCAAATTGGAATACTAAGCTAGCGTTAGTACGTGTACGTTCTTGTTCATCAACGATTTGGTCCCAGTTACGCGGGATGTAAGCGTTAGTGAAAAGTACACCATCACGGCTGTTTGAAATTGTTTGGCCACCGCGCCAACCAGCTGTTTCGATACGGTTAATTTGTACGTCACGCTCAGAGTGTGAAACCGCGAATAACACACCCATGGTATCGTCATTGAAAGTGTTACTTACTAGGAAAGATGCATGTGGTGATGTCTCTTCAGAAAGGCTCTCGTACATACCTTTAACTGAGCCAACAATTTGTAAGCCATCGTAGTCAAAAGGACGCGCTGTAGATACGTTGATAGTACCACCGATACCGCCTTCTTGAAGCGTTGCAGTTGATGTCTTGAAGATATCTGCGCCAGTGATTTGGTCGGCAGCAATAATATCGAAGTTAAATTCACGACCAGCACTGTCAGTAGCGATTTGACGACCGTTAACTAAAACAGTGTTAAATTGAGGACCGAAACCACGTACCGTCACTTGCTGACCTTCACCACCGCTACGGTCAATAGAAACACCGGTAATGCGCTGTAGTGATTCAGCCACGTTCAAGTCTGGGAACTTACCCAAATCTTCAGCCGAGATACCGTCTGAAACGACATCTGACTCTTTTTTGTCGATCATTGACGATTTCAAGCTGCTCAACATACCAGTTACTGTGATTACTTCTACTTCTTGTTCTGCAGTGTCTTGAGCGGCTGCTACTTGCGAGTAGCCTCCCAATGCACCTGAAATTGCAACTGCTAATGCAGTGCGTTTTCCTAGAGTAAACATATATCTCCCCTTTGTCTTTACTTGTTGTTTTGCTTAGTTTGTGCTTAGCATTTCTCAATGCTTATAAAATTCTTATATCTGTCTTTTTAGCGATTGCACTCTCGATTTGCTCTGCGGCGAATTCGAAAGCACCATCGGACAATTTATTCTTTAAAGCGCACTAGCCTTAGCTAATAAGTATTGTTCAATTTTTTGTTTCTGGCCTTCGTTCAAACGCAAGCCCAGCTTGCTTCTTCGCCAAATCACATCATCCAGTGTTTTCGCCCACTCTCTTTCCGCTAAGTAATCTAATTCTTTTTGATAAAGGCCCGCACCAAAGTCTTCGCCTAAGTCGTCAAGTGAGTTACAGCCAGATAAAAACGCTATGGCGATTGTTCCGTAGCTTCGCACGTAGCGAGATATCAAGGCTTTTGACAGCCAAGGGTATTGACTCTCTAATTGGACACTTAGCGATTCCCGATCAGAAAAGTCGCCACCTGGCAGCGGTGATTTTTTAGTCCACGGCGCCTTCATTGAGCTAAATACGTCTGCAAGTTTGTCAACAGCGGCCTCGGCTAACGTACGGTAAGTCGTGATCTTGCCACCGTAAATATTGACTAAAGGCGCATGCCCTTCGGTTATTAGCTCTATGGTGTAGTCTCTAGTTACTGCTTTGGCGTCTTCCGCTTCGTCGTGCAGTAGGGGGCGGATGCCAGAGAATGTATGCACGATGGCATCACGTGTGATTTGACGTTTGAAATAAGCATTGGCAATACTAATGATGTAATCTACTTCTTCACTATCAATGGCGACATCTTTAGGGTCCCCCTGATAATCAACGTCTGTAGTTCCAACTAATGAATAGTCGTCTTCAAATGGCAGTACGAAAACAATACGCTGATCTTCATTTTGTAAAATATAAGCGTGTTCGTCATCGTGTATTCGAGGAACAACAATATGGCTGCCTTTGACAAGACGTAAGCCGTGAGTTCGTTCTTTAACGACTTTGCCAGTGATATTTTCAACCCAAGGGCCTGCAGCATTGATAAGACATTTACTGCGAACCACATAGGTTACGTCGCTATCTTTATCAAGTAGAGTAAGATGCCAGACACCATCAACGGTCTCTGCCGATACTAACTGAGTGCGCGTTAAAATATCAGCGCCTTTGTCACGAGCTGATATCGCGTTTAGTACTGTTAAACGAGAGTCGTCAACCCACGCATCTGCATACTCGAAACCTTTCTTAATATCAGAGCGCAATGGTGTTTGCTGATCGAATCGAATGGTGCGAGATTTTGGTAGTGTAATACGCTTACTTAAGTTGTCATATAGAAACAACCCAGCTCGAATCATCCAAGCAGGTCTTAAGTGCGGTTGATGCGGTAATCGAAAAACAAGAGGCGAAATAATGTGAGGCGCATTTTTAAGAAGTACTTCACGTTCAGCTAGCGCTTTTTTGACTAAACCAAACTCGTAATACTCTAAGTAGCGCAAACCTCCATGAATTAATTTGCTACTGGCACTAGATGTTGCAGAAGCAAGATCATTCATCTCGCAAAGTAGCACCTTAAATCCACGACCAGCAGCGTCATTGGCGATACCTACGCCATTAATTCCGCCACCTACAACTAACACGTCGTAAATTGTTTCTGTTACATCCATCTAAATTGCCACTCAATTGCATTCTAAAGTATCAGTACTGTGCAATAAATATAATTTATATTATAAATATAATCAATATGACAAAGCTGCTTTTTTGTAAAATGATTGTGTCATGGTATTACAGACTAATAATTTTTGAAACGAAGGTAGAATTTGCTAGCGAAATGATTAGCCCGATAACGCTAGTACATTGTAATTATTATGATATTTTAGCTTGTCTCGATAAGTAAAAACAAAACAAATCATAAAATAAATCCAAAGCTGTTAAAGGAAATAAGGAAGCTAGCAAGGTGAATTACAGTGCGACTTACTCAGGAATTAGCCAATTATTTCACAGAAGAACGGATTTTGAGCTTTGTAAAAAGGAAGGTTTGCTCGGGAACTTGGGGAATATTGCCCACATGTTCAGTACCCCGAGCAGTATATTAATTGCTAACTTTTTTAGCCTAGTGCTTTTTGCCAGCGTGGAAATCTTGTGTTTCGTAATAAAGCGGCTTCATTGTGCCACAATTAATCAAACGGTATTGAATTTCCTTTTCGTCTGGAACGACTTTAGACGTTGAAAACTGAGTCGGGCAGCTAACCTCTAAATCAACGTGAATAATATGATCAAAGCTAGGAGCTTGCTAAATATGATGTATGTATAAACGACCGCTTTTACTGTTATATGGAACTGCACTATATTCTTAAATTCGGCTTGCTTCTTGTAGATCAGTTAACTGACGCACAAACAACTGTTCTGCCAATGTAATTGGTACACCTTCGTACATTAGCATGCCTTCACGCTCAAAGTGTCCGATATAAACATCGGTTTTAACCACAAATTCTTGCCCACGAATCATACGCTGAAGATTAAACTTTTCTGGTTTAATCGTTACTAATGGGTTATCTCTAACCATCTGCAATTAGTTCACGTCTTTGTTGTCAACTTTATAAAGTATCTGATAGTCATGTTGCTTATGGTAAAGCGGCATGTGAGATGCAAAAATTGTTGAGCCTTTTTGCATAAGTGCCATGCCGTGAATACCTTCATAAGCTGGATCTTATGGTGGTGGCGGGGCTTCCTCTTCAGCAGAAGCATTAAAGGCAATTAATAGAGGGAGGAGTAGACGAGATAGGTACTTCACTAGTTTTCTTTTCCGAATGCTAAATTTTCTTAATTATGGCGAGATTTGTTAACGAAAATTAAGAAGATTTGGTACTTTATTTTGGCAACCTCTTCCCGAGTCAAAGCGTTATGACACAAAAAATCCCGCCGAAGCGGGATTTAAAAATATAGATTAGCTTTTGTGTAAATTAACTTTTAAGGTCGTCAATAAACTTCTTCACGCCGTCGAAGAAACCACTCTCTTTCGGACTATGCTTTTTAGAGCTTGCGTCCATTTTAGACTCTAACTGTCGTAGTAGGTCGACTTGGTCGCCGGTTAGATTCACAGGGGTTTCTACGACCACTTTACACATTAAGTCACCGGCAGATGAGCTGCGCACCGACTTGACGCCCTTACCACGCATACGGAACATTTTGCCCGTTTGTGTCTCTTTTGGCACCTTAAGCTTAACTTTACCGCCCAATGTTGGCACTTCAATTTCGCCACCAAGCGCTGCTGTTGCGAAGCTAATTGGTACCTCGCAGTAAAGGTGGTTTTCGTCGCGAACAAAAATCGGATGTTCTTTAACGTTTACTTGAACATATAAGTCACCTGCTGGTGCACCATGTTCGCCTGCTTCACCCTCGCCAGATAGACGAATGCGATCGCCAGTATCAACACCTGCTGGAATTTTTGCGTTAAGCGTTTTAGTCTTCTGTACACGACCTTGTCCGTGACAAGAGTTACAAGGGTCAGTAATAACCTTACCTTTACCACCACACGTTGGACAAGTTTGCTGCACAGCGAATAGACCTTGACGCATTTGCACTTGACCGTGACCATGACAAGTAGAACAAGTCTTGGCTGATGTACCTTTCTTAGCGCCAGTGCCATCACAAGGTTCACAGCTTACATATGTAGGTACTTTAATTTCTACAGATTTACCTTTAACGGCTTCTTCAAGCGTCATTTCTAGGTTGTAGCGTAAGTCAGCACCGCGACGAGCACGAGAACCACCACCGCCACGACGGCCACCGCCGAAGATGTCACCAAAAACATCGCCGAAGATATCACCAAAATCTGCGCCGCCGTCAAAGCCGCCACCGCCGCCCATACCACCTTGTTCAAAGGCGGCGTGACCGTATTGGTCGTAGGCTGCACGTTTTTGGTCGTCGTTCAATACTTCGTAAGCTTCTTTGATTTGCTTAAACGTTTCTTCTTTTTCTTTGTCACCTTGCGTACGGTCTGGGTGATACTTCATCGCAAGGCGTTTATATGCCTTTTTAATGTCACGTTCTGAAGCGTCTTTCGCGACACCTAACGTTTCATAATAATCTTTCTTTGACATAATTTAATCTTTCTATTTACCGCTAAATTCCGAAAATTAATTTGTTTATTGGCTATCAAAACCAGTAAAAAGATTAACGCTCTATCAGCTATATTCTCTACATTTTTTAATATAAGAAAGCGTCGATAAACGACGCTTTCATAAAGTTCAAAACCTATAAGTTAATTAGTAGTCGTTGAGTCGCTTTAGAGCTAGGAGGAAGCACGGAGCTTGGTTAACCCAAGTGAGTACTTCCAACAACGCTATTAAGCGACTCAGTAGGCTAATAATTACTTATCGTCTTTTACTTCTTCAAATTCCGCGTCTACTACGTCATCAGCAGGCGCCGCACCAGCGTCTTGCGCTTGACCAGCATCTGCACCAGGTTGGCCACCTTGTGCTTGAGCTTTAGCTTGAGCAATTTCCATTAATTTTGAAGATGCTTCCATTAATGCTTGTTGCTTAGCTTCAATCGCCGCTTTGTCGTCGCCTTTAATTGCTTCTTCTAGTTCAGCAATTGCTGCTTCGACTTTCTCTTTGTCTTCAGCTGGTAATTCATCACCTGCTTCAGTTACTTGAGTTTTAGTTGCGTGAACCATACCGTCAGCTTGGTTACGTGCAGTCACTAGTTCTTCAAACTTAGCATCAGCGTCAGCGTTAGCTTCAGCGTCACGTACCATTTGTTCTACTTCGTCGTCAGATAAACCAGAAGATGCGTTGATCGTAATCTTCTGCTCTTTACCTGTGTTCTTGTCTTTAGCAGACACGTGCAAGATACCGTCAGCATCAATATCGAATGTTACTTCGATTTGTGGCATTCCACGTGGCGCTGCATCAATACCTTCTAGGTTAAACTGACCAAGTGACTTGTTCGCTTGAGCTTGCTTACGCTCACCTTGAAGTACGTGAACAGTTACCGCAGATTGGTTATCTTCAGCAGTTGAGAACGTTTGCGATTGCTTTGTAGGAATCGTCGTGTTTTTGTCGATAACTTTAGTCATCACGCCACCCATTGTCTCAATCCCTAGAGATAATGGTGTAACGTCTAGTAATAGTACGTCAGTTACGTCACCAGCAAGTACACCTGCTTGTACCGCAGCACCTGAAGCTACAGCTTCATCTGGGTTAACATCTTTACGCGGCTCTTTGCCGAAGAAATCTGTTACTACTTTCTGTACTAGCGGCATACGTGTTTGACCACCCACTAAGATAACATCAGTAACATCTGATGTAGAAAGGTCAGCATCAGCTAGTGCAGTTTTTAACGGCTCTAATGTTGCTTTAACCATGTCTTCTACTAGTGACTCAAGCTTAGCGCGAGTTACTTTGATGTTCATGTGCTTAGGACCAGTCGCGTCAGCTGTAACGTAAGGAAGGTTTACGTCTGTTTGCTGTGCTGAAGAAAGCTCACATTTGGCTTTTTCTGCTGCTTCTTTAACACGTTGCATAGCAAGCGCATCGTTCTTAAGGTCAATACCTTGATCTTTCTTGAACTCGTCTACTAAGTAGTTGATTAAGCGGTTATCGAAATCTTCACCACCTAAGTGAGTGTCACCGTTTGTCGCTAATACTTCAAACGTGTGCTCGCCTTCAACTTCATCGATTTCGATGATTGAAATATCAAACGTACCACCACCTAAGTCATATACAGCAACAACTTTTTCGCCTTTTTGCTTATCCATACCGTAAGCAAGTGCAGCAGCTGTTGGCTCGTTGATAATACGTTTTACTTCAAGACCAGCGATACGACCAGCATCTTTAGTTGCTTGACGTTGTGAATCGTTGAAGTAAGCAGGAACAGTGATTACCGCTTCAGTTACAGACTCACCTAAGTAGTCTTCAGCAGTTTTCTTCATTTTCTTAAGTACTTCTGCAGAAACTTGAGGTGGCGCCATTTTTTCGCCTTTAGCTTCTACCCATGCATCACCATTGTCAGCTTTCTTGATACCGAAAGGCATAATGTCGATGTCACGTTGTACTTCTTTGTCTTCAAAACGACGACCGATTAAACGCTTGATTGCGAATAATGTGTTTTTAGGGTTTGTTACTGCTTGACGTTTTGCTGGTTGGCCAACTAATGTCTCGCCTTCTTCTGTGTATGCAATAATTGAAGGTGTTGTGCGATCACCTTCTGCATTTTCAATAACACGTACACTGTCACCATCAAGAACAGCTACACATGAGTTAGTTGTCCCTAGGTCAATACCAATAATTTTGCCCATCGTTAGGATCTCCGAAATTCTATAAAAATCAATTTTGCTTAGATGATTTACTTAGTGGGGGCATGGAAAATGTTTTCAAGAGAAAAAATAAAAAAAGATCACATTTTGTAAAAATTCTTTGATTTTTTCTGAAATTGCTTAATTTTTCATGCTCTTTAGATACAAAAAGCCAGCATAAACGCTGGCTTTGGTAAGCTTTTCGTACTCAATTGAACACTATGTAGAAGCCTAAGCTTGAGTGTCTACACTCGGTGCTTTTGATACCATTACCATAGCTGGACGAATTAAACGACCGTTCAACTCGTACCCCTTTTGCATAACGGCAATAACAGTATTTGGTGCAACGCCTGGTACTTCTTGCATCGACATTGCCTGATGAAGTTCTGGATTAAAAGGCTGATCTTTCGGGTCTACTGCTTTTACTTCAAATTTTTCAAGCGTAGATAAGAAGCTCTGTAATGTTAGCTCAACACCTTCTAACATCGCTTTTTGCGCTTCGTCTTCTTTATCAACAGCGTCAATTGCACGCTCTAAGTTGTCGACTACAGGTAACAATTCGCCAGCAAACTTTTCTAACGCGAACTTACGCGCTTTTTCTACATCTTGTGCGCTACGACGGCGAACGTTATCTACTTCCGCTTTTGCACGAATAACAGAATCTTTTTGATCAGCAACTGTAGCTTGTGCCGCAGAAAGTGCTAATTCAAGTTCGTTAATTTTTTCTTGTTCAGCGCTAATGGCTTCATGAGCATGCTCGTGCTGCTCTTCTACTTGTTCTTCTGCTTGCGCAATGATTTCTTCTGCAGCAACCTCTTCTGCTGTCTTGTTTTCATTGATAGCGCTTTCGTTTGACTCTGTCGTCATGAAAATCTCTCCGGTAAAACACAATTGTGCTAATTATGGGGCTTAGTTCCTGTGTTTCAAGCCAGAAATTTTAAGAATTATTAATTTGCTGCCTTTACAACAACATTTTTTAAAGCGACACTGCCGATAAGAGGACATACAAGGCATATAACTCTATGAGCCAGTTATATAAAACGATTGGTTTGATAGGAAAACCTAATCACGAAGGCGCAAGCGCGACTATCACCACATTACACGACTATTTAACCTCACAAGGCTATCAAGTCATTGTTGAGCGCTCTGTCGCTAAATCACTCGACATTGACGGACTAAACATTCAGTCTCTCACCGATATAGGCGATCTTGCTGACTTAGCTATTGTCGTTGGTGGTGATGGTTACATGCTAGGCGCGGCACGAGTACTGTCTGGCTATAAAATCGGTGTTATTGGTGTTAACCGTGGCAACTTAGGCTTCCTTACTGACCTCCCGCCGCAAGATGTAATTCCGCCGCTTGAAGCGATTTTAAGAGGCGAATCACGTAGCGAACAGCGCTTCATTATAGAGGCAGAAGTGTATCGCCATGGTAAATTAAAAAGCTCGAACAGTGCGGTTAATGAAGCAGTCCTTCATGCAGGTAAAGTTGCCAATATGATTGAGTTTGAAGTTTATATTGATGATAGCTTTATGTTCAGTCAGCGATCTGACGGGCTTATCGTATCAACACCTACTGGTTCTACGGCATACTCAATGTCAGCTGGTGGACCTATTCTGACACCAAACCTAAACGCCCTATCGCTCGTTCCAATGTTCCCTCACACATTAACTAGTCGGCCAATTGTCGTCGATGGTGACAGTGAAATTAAGTTGATATTGTCGAACGATAACCATGAAAACCTACAGGTTAGTTGTGACGGACATGTTATTTTGGCGGTCATGCCTGGTGACCAAGTCGTCATCAAGAAGAGCCCATGTACACTAAGGCTTATTCATCCACTGGATCACAACTATTTCAACGTCCTGAGAAACAAATTGAGCTGGGGTAATAAACTCTATTAGTTTCAAAAATATATAAATTTATCGGGCTTAATGCTTGCACTCTTTCTTAATACTGTATAAATTAACAGCTAAATACTGTTTGTTTATACATGACTATGTTACTTCAACTAACCATTCAAAATTTTGCCATCGTTAAATCGCTAGATATCGACTGGCAAAGTGGCATGACAACGATTACAGGTGAAACTGGAGCCGGTAAGTCAATCGCTATTGATGCGCTCGGGTTATGCTTAGGTGACCGAGCTACGACAAACGTTGTTCGCCCGTCTGCAACCAAGGCAGATATCGCTGCTAGATTTGATGTTAGTGCTAACTCACTGGCTAATAACTGGCTTTCAGAGCATGAATTAGACAGTGAAAATGAGTGCATTTTACGTCGCGTGATTTCTGCGGAAGGTCGTTCTAAGGCTTATATTAACGGTAGCCAAGTTCCGTTAGCTCAACTAAAAGAGCTTGGTCAATACCTCATTAATATCCACGGTCAACATGACCACCAACTGATTATAAAGCCTGCTGAACAACGCAGAATGCTCGATGCTTATGCTGAACATAAAGACTTGTTAGAGAATGTGAGTCATTACTATCAACAATATCGCAAGCAAGTTGCAGAGCTAGAAATACTACAAGAGTCTCAGCAGCAAAGGGAAGCACAGCAACAATTGCTTCAGTATCAAGTTTCTGAGTTAGATGAATTTGCGTTACAGCAAGAGGAATTTGACACACTAGAGGCAGATTACAAGCGCTATAGCCATAGTCAGCAGATCCTAACCGATACCATGGAAACCCTGCATTTATTATCGCAAGATGACCACTTTAATGTGCTATCAGGTCTACAGAAATGTCACGATACCATAGCAAGCCTCGCGCATTATGATGAGCAATTAGCGAATATCGCCACTATCATTAATGACTCTGTAATCCAATTGGAAGAGGCGAACAATGACTTGCGTCATTACCATGAGAGATTAGAGCTCGACCCGGAATCTTTTAGCTTAATAGAAGAGCGTTATTCTCAAGCCATAACACTCGCTAAGAAGCATCAAGTTGCTCCAGAAGCTTTACCGGAGTTTCACCAACAGTTATCTCAGCAACTAGCAAGCATTAGTAGTGATGAGCACAAGCTAGCAAGCCTGGCAGATGAAATAGAGCAAACACTGAGCCTATATGATCAAGCGGCGCAGGAGCTTTCGGCATCTCGCAAACTATATTCGACCAAACTAAGCGAAGAAATAAGTATCAGCATGAAAGAGTTAAACATGCCGCATGGCGAGTTTTCTGTTCGCTTTGATGATGCTGAAAACGACAAACCTGCGCGTTCAGGCAAAGATGACATTTGCTTTACGGTTAGCATTAACCCAGGGCAAGCACCTGAAGCGATGCACAAAGTTGCCTCTGGCGGTGAGCTCTCACGTATTAGTCTAGCCATGCAAGTTATCCTAGCGGATAAGGTTATCTCACCTACGATGATATTTGATGAAGTCGATGTTGGTATTAGTGGTCCAACGGCAGCTATGGTAGGCGAAAAGCTTAGACAGCTTGCGGAGAAAACACAGATTATGTGTGTGACACATTTACCTCAAGTAGCATGTAAGGGACATCAGCAGCTGTTTGTTGCCAAATTAACAGACGGTGAACACACAGAAACAACCGTAACGGAACTTAGTAACGCAGCTCGCGTCAAAGAGATCGCGCGTTTACTTGCTGGAAATACAATAACAGACAGCAGCTTGGCAAACGCCCAGGAGCTACTAGCTAGTTAAGCTAATTTATATTAAATCAATATTTTGCTTTGTAACTCGCTCGATGCTTGGTTATTATCCCCTGTCAAATGTTGTAGGAATTTAAGTTTTCATGTTGTTAAGAAGCACAATATTAGCGTTAGCGCTTACCGCTACAGGTTGTTCAAGTTGGGTATACCGAATTGATATCCCACAAGGCAACTACCTTGAACAAAAAGATATCGATCGTTTACAAGTGGGCATGACAAAGGAACAGGTCAAATTTATTTTAGGCAGTCCTGTAACTATCGATTCATTTGAAAACGATACTTGGCACTACATCTATCAGTTTAAGTCAGGTAGAAGTGCGGATTTTAATGCACGTAAAGATTTCATTCTTAAGTTTGAAGACAACTTACTTGTATCTGCCAGTGGTGATTTCGAACTATCAGAGAACTTCAATACGCCATACGAAAATTAGTCTTTAGATTAGGTTTTTTTTACAAAAAAAGCCCTGCATATTTGCAGGGCTTTTTTATTTTTATTTGTTTAATTAAAAAAGGCTTTACCAGTTTATTAGCTGCCACCGCGTAACGGGTTCACTCGCCCGCCGGTCACTTTGTCAGCACGGCCTTCTTCTTTGGCTTTCTCAGCGCGACGCTTACGCACTTCTTTAGGATCAGCGATTAAAGGGCGATACACCTCTATTCTATCGAGATCCTGCAGCTCTTCTGACAGTTTAGCGGCCCTATTCCAAATGCCTACTTTGTTCTTTTTCAGGTCAATCTCAGGAAACAACTCCATAATGCCAGACTCTACAATAGCCTGTTCTACTGTAGTGCCCGGTGAAACCGGTATCGAAAGCAGTTCTTGTTTAGTCGGCGTCCCGTAAACAACCTCTATATGAATTAAATCTGTCATTAACCGTATACCTTCTTAGCGCGTTCAGTAAAAGCTTGCACCATGTTGTTAGCAATATTGTTAAATATTTTCCCAAAAGCCATCTCAAGTAATTTACTCGAAAACTCATATTCTAAATTTAAGGTGATTTTGCAAGCTTCGTCGGATAGCTCGGTTAAATCCCAACGGCCTGACAGCTGCTTAAATGGCCCGTCAACTAAATTAAGCGTTACATGCTTGTTTGCTTCTAAGGTATTTTCAGTCGTAAACCACTTGCTTACGCCGCCTTTAGACACTTTCAACGCAGCAGTCATAGAATCTTCTGACTGTGAGATTATTTTACTGTCATTACAGTCTGGTAAAAATTGCGGGTACGCTAACACGTCGTTAATTAAATCGTACATGTCTTTTACACTGTGCATCACTAACGCACTTCGATGAATTGATGGCATTTAACTCCCCCATTAACTGGGCGATCATATCAAAGAGACACGAAAAGCTCACTATTGGAGGTTTAAAATCAATAATTTTTCGCTTTAAGATTTTAAATTCCCATGTAATACGTATAATGACCGCCGTTAAATGTGGAAAGAACATGGCTAAGAAAAAATCTAAACAAAGCAATAGCAACACCATTGCACTCAACAAAAAAGCTCGACATAACTATACCCTAACGGACAAGTATGAAGCGGGTATGAGTCTGCAAGGCTGGGAAATTAAAAGTATACGTAGCGGAAAGGTAAACATTTCTGATTGCTACGTCATGCTGAAAGACGGTGAAGCCTATCTGGTGGGCTGTGAAATATTACCCTTAAATGCAGCGTCTTCGCATATTATTTGTGACCCGGTTCGCTCGCGAAAATTACTCTTAAACCGACGTGAACTTGACCGACTAATCGGTGCCGTTGAGCGTGACGGCTATTCATTAATTGCTACAGCAATGTATTGGAAGCAATGTTGGGTTAAACTTGAGTTTTACTTAGGTAAAGGTAAGAAGACTCACGATAAACGCGCAGATCTCAAAGACAGACAGTGGCAAATCGATAAAGGCCGCTTGATGAAGAATAAGAACTTAAGCGGTTAACACACGCAATACTAGTGCTGCTTGCTAATTTACTAGCTAGCAGCCATTAAACTTAAGCTCGTTCATCATTCCTCCTCTTCTTTCGCTGTATCAGTTCACCTACTTGAGACATCAACGCAAGTAACCAGAAGCGAAATTAGTATAAATAACATACGAAGTAACTTCGATAAGCATAAAGCGCTTGTTTACCTTGCTATTTTCTACTAACATCTGCGCTTCTACAGACGCTTTAGTTAACCATTGGTAATATGCTAAAGTATTACTGTAAGCTCAAAACTTTGGGGCGGATTTAGGATTCGACGGGATTCACGAAACCCAAGGTGCATGTCCAGGGGCGGTTGGCCTGGTAAAAAGCCGCAAAACTATAGTTGCAAACGACGAAACGTTCGCACTAGCAGCTTAATGCTAGCCATCCTCTCAACGCTTGGTCTGTTGGCGTGAGAAGTGATGGTCACCCTAAATAGACTAGCGAGGGAAACTTGTCTGAGGTTGAACCGCGAAACAGTATCAGACTCACTAGAAAGTAGCCTGTCGTTCGGCGACTGACTAGTTAAATAAAAGATCGACTAAGCATGTAGGACCGAGGATGTAGGTTTTTCGGACGGGGGTTCAACTCCCCCCCGCTCCACCAATTGAAGAAGGTGAACTGATCTCAGTTCACCTTTTTTTATGCCTATTCCCCGCGCTACAGGCCTTATGTGGCAAGGGTTTACGGACTTCGTCCACTTCTTAATCCCGGACTATCCAAGGCGAATATTCTCTAAATTGCCGAATACTCTCTGTCTCTCTCCCGCTTGCTCAGTGGCGAAGTCCATGACTAGAGAAAATACCACCCTTTAAAATAAATAACTTATCGACGGACTTAGAGAAAGGTTTGTTTGCAGCATTGGTAGGCGTGGGTACAACCTACCGAAACAGCGAATAAAAAATAATATGAAAATCAAAGTCCGTGACTTCTCGCCGAAGAATACAGCTGCCTATAGGTCCTCACCAATTCTGGCCGTTCTGCCAGCAACTCTAAGATCAAATCCATTAGACCATCCAAGCTGAAATCAATATCGAGCCGGTCGGCATGTACCGTAACTTTATCGATTAACTGTTTTGCCAGCCGTTTCTGGTGAGCCGGAAACAATTCCTCCGACAGCCCTTCAAGATTCATTAATCTGTTCACAACCAAGGAAAGATCAAAATCAGGGCTTTCAGTTAACGACTTTGGCAAGTGTGCTAGAAGTTGTTCGGGCGTTGATAGCAGTTGCCTCAAACTCGACCAAACCTGATCATTCAAGTTTGCGGCTTGTAAACGCGGCAACCCAGAGGCACCCGCACCCTCGGCTATTTCCCTTTGCGGAATATAGTAAGCGTACTTTCTACCTTTATAAGCCGACGACAACCATGGTGACATAGCTCGGCCATCAGCACCGAACACGTGGCCCCTCAACATAAAAATTGAGCCTTCATCCGATGATGGTCGGCTTTCACCTCGACGACTACGTGCTTCCAAAAGCGCAGCAGCTCCGCTCCACAGGTCACGTTCAATAATCGGCTCATGCGCGCCTGATTGCCATGCGTCACCGTAAAAAACTTCGCCCAAATAGACGCGATTCTTCAACAGCGTATAAATCGCATTGCGATTAAAAGCCTTACCACCTTTAAGCTTTCCTGATCGAGTACGCCAGCGCTTGGTTTTCACGCCTCGCGCATTCAAATCATTCAGAATCGCAGTGGCAGATTCTTAGTTGGCGTATCGGGTGAAAATCTCCTGCACGACTTTTGATTCGACTTGATCAACCACCAAACGATCATCCTTAACAACGTAACCTAACGGGCATGAGGTACCTTGCCAGCGGCCAGACTCCAACGTGGCTGCGCGCTTTTCTTTTACCCGCTGACCAACCATCTCCCGCTCGAACTCAGCAAATGAGGTAATGATGTTCGTTGCCAGCCGCCCTACATGGTGAGACATATCAATCTGCTGAGTCACGGACACCACTGACACATCATGCGCGTTTAGCTCAGCCATAATTTGTTGAAAATCAGCCAGGCTTCTTGTCAGGCGATCTAGCCGATGCACAACCACCACATCAATAAGACCAAACTTGACGTCATTAAGAAGCGATCGAAAACCCGCGCGTCGCATATGGCTACCGGAATAGCCTCTGTCCTCATAAATCGTATCGACCAACCTCCAGCCCTTTCCAACTTGTGAGCCAATAAAATCCGCGCAAGCCATAAATTGAGCACTGACGGAGTCGAAAGGATCAAGGTTATCCTTCTCTACAGACGAGCGAGAATAAATGGCACAGCGTTTAATGGGCAGCGACTCAGACATACAAATACAAATATTGACAATCTTTGTATTTGAGCCTAGCATGATCTGTATAAATGTCTACCCTTGGAGGTCATCATGCATGTTTCCCTGACTGCCGAGCTAGAGTCTCGAGTTAAGGCCAAAGTTAAAAGCGGCCTGTACAACAATGCCAGCGAAGTGATCCGCGAAGCACTGCGCTTTATGGATACACACGAGGATTGGGTCCACGAAGTGAAATTGGCCCGCCTGCGCGAACAACTGAAAGCGGGTACTGACCAGCTAGATAAAGGAGAAGGCATTGCCATCGAATCAAAATCTGCCCTAGATTCACTGTTCGACGACATTAAAGCTTAAGCCGCATGCCTGCACATCAACTTGTTATAGCTCCGGCAGCCAAAGCCGACCTTAAAGAAATCTATCAGTATGGGCTTCGGCAATGGGGACAAGTCCAATCCGACAGTTACCTAGAAAATCTAAAAGACCATTTTTGGTCCCTTACTGAACAACCACTTATGGGCGTTGAGCGCCCCGAACTCCTACCCGGCGCCAGAAGCCTCCCCATCGAAGGCCATGCTCTGTTTTACAGAGTCACTGCAGATACGGTAGAAATTATCCGCGTACTACATGGCCGACAAGACCCGCAGCGACACTTAAAATAGCTCAAGAGGCTTCTCATCTTGGCACCGACTGAGCAACTCTCGAACGGCTTTTCATATTGATAATTGCCACCAATTGAAGAAGGTGAACTGATCTCAGTTCACCTTTTTTTATGCCTACACCCCGCGCTACAGGCCTTATGTGGCAAGGGTTTACGTACTTCGTACCATTCTTAACCTCAGACTATCCAAGGCGAATATTCTCTAAATTGCCGAATACTCTCTGCACCTCTCACCATCTCGAACAGCCCAAGTCCATGACCAGAGAACAGAGAATCTTTTAAATTCAGTAGCTTATTATCGGACTAATCAAAAGGTTTGTTGGGTGAATTGGTTGGGCGAAAGGAAATCACACTACCCAAGCGTCAATATGTTGCGCGACATACTCCATAGGCAGACGCTCTTGCTCGAGCCTCTTGTCAACATACCGATCAGCACGTAAACCCTTAAATAGAGCTAGCTCTGTTTCTGTCAAGGCTACAGGGTCTTTAGATACCGAGTCAGGCTCTGGCACCATACGCTCCGCAAAAGTCTTGACCGTCAGCTCATCCATCATTAGTGGAGTAATACTACTCAGCCTACTTCTGGCATCACTTAAAATAGCCAAGCCTTCAGAATCAATATCTCCCCAGTAACCAACATTCTTATCAGCCAACCAGCCTGCCTTCATCCATGAAACATTTTTGCCTCCACCCGAGACTGCTATCGTTTTGTGAACATCACTAAGTGCCAGACAGGACTGTTCGTTCTCGATCACCAAGATATTTCTCGCGGGCAACTCAAATTCTTGCAAAGTGTCTGAGGATAGGCGAAGCAATGGTAGGCCACCCAACAGTGACCTGGTTTCCTGACAAAGGGGCTTAACTAACAACCAATCTCTCGGTTTTTCTTTACAATCAAGCCAGCTCATCAAGCCAATATCTTTAACGCTCCGATCAACCAATGCAGTAACGACAGACTCAATTATTGGTAAATTTTTCTCGATGAATTTTGTATCCACAAAAATGACAGGTAACGCCCTGAGATAACATCCTCGCCCCATTCCTTTTTGCAACTGTGGCAACAACCTCACCAACAGTTCCAAATCGTCCTGCTCGAAACTATTTAACGTTTCTAAATGATCAATTAACGCTTGGAATAAGTTCTGGTCGCTATTTCCATAGGAAGAGCTTCCCTCATAAGAGCTGGCTTTGTGAATGTTTAATTGCGATGAAAGGGATTCAAAAATGTAACGAATTTTCGAAAGCCAGTCTTGTAACTGGCGCTCTTCATCCGAACCAAGTATGTAGGCAAGTGAGCCGATACCTAAGATATTTAAGTGTGTGGGAACATCCTGCTCAGCGAGCGAGCGGAAATTCCGTTTTTCCCAAACCACCTCAAACCCTTTGCTTTTTGAGTCGCCTCTTTCTTGGTCAGCCCCATTAATAGAATCTTGGGAAAAGCTCT
>JAKVCY010000044.1 GCA_022448425.1 Thalassotalea sp.
TTTAGGTAATCAGTATGACTCAAAATGGCGTTGTTTCCTAAATTCAACTTTACCGACGTTGCATGATCAGATCATCAAACAAGTAGTGATGGTGATGTATGGGAAAGGCTAGAAATAAGATATCAAACTGGTCATCGTATAATCGCGCATTAGTGAAGCGCGGTTCGGTGACATTTTGGATAGACGATAAAGCGGTTCGACAATGGCATTGCGACACACACCATGGTAAACGAGGTCGTGGTTTTTATTTTTCTGACACTGCGATAGAAACCGCCTTGATGATAAAAGCGGTATTTTCGCTACCACTTCGGGCAACGGAGGGCTTTCTCAATTCGGTCTTTGACTTGATGCAGTTGCCTTGTCGTTCACCCAGTTACAGTTGTTTAAGTAAGCGGGTAAAGACGGTTGAGGTGAATTACAAACGCCGCTCATCGGGTACGGTCGCACATGTTGTGGTGGATGCAACGGGCTTGAAAATTTATGGCGAAGGTGAGTGGCATGCGTACAAGCATGGACGTGAGAAACGACGGCGTTGGCGCAAGTGACACTTAGCGGTAGACAGTGATACCCATAATATTATTGCGGCACAAATGAGCCTAGAAAGCGTGGGCGATAATCAGGTGCTCCCTGCCTTGCTCAATCCACTACGCAGGAAGGTAAATCAAGTGAGTGCCGATGGCGCGTATGACACTAAGGATTGTTATCAACTGCTAAAGCAAAAGCAGACTATAGCGAGTATCCCACCAAGAAAAAATGTGGGATATTGGGAAAACGGCCACATTCGCAATAAAGCTGTAGATGCATTAAAAGCAGGCAATCTATCTGAGTGGAAACGAGAGTCTGGCTATCATAAGCGCTCATTATCAGAGACGGCCATGTACAGATACAAAACACTGATTGGCAATCGACTGAATCTACGCTGTCATGATGCTCAAGTCGCTGAAGTATTGGTTGGTGTGAAGGCATTAAACAAGGTTATTGGACTAGGAATGCCTGAAAGGTGGTAAATTCAAAAGTAACGCGAAAGCTTGATGAGTAAAGGGCTTCAAGTGATTATTTGATCAGCAACGCCGTTTTGTAAGGAGCTTTGGCAAAGTACTTCGAATTCTTGACGTCAACAGCTCGATTGCCTTTAGATGAATTAGCAGATGCGGGGTCAAATGTAAGGTTTCCCAACCTATGTATGTGATCTTCGAGAAAGTCTGGGTCGATTTCAGGAAGAATTGACGTATCTCTAATTGTTCCATGTTCTTCGGGGTTTTGAGAATGATCTGCTCTAATGAAACAGGACATTTTAATAATGGAATATAATCCAATTATTGAGGTGTTAAATGACAAAACGAACAAATAGAAGTTACACGGCTGAATTCAAACAAGAAGCCGTCGCATTAATAACCGAACAAGGTTATTCAGTACCAAAGGCAGCATCGTCTTTAGGTATCACAGACAAGTTACTTTATAACTGGAAGGCCAAGTTTGAAGCTGAGCAATCAGGGGCCACTTTAAATGCGGATGAACGAGCCGAGCTGTTAAGGCTCAGAAAGGAAAATAAAGAGCTAAGGATGGAAAAAGAAATCTTAAAAAAGGCCAGTGCCCTCCTGCTAAAGGAAAGCAAGTAACGTTTAAAACGATTAAGCAGCTATCTTCGGCATTTCCCGTGATTAAGCTCTGCCAAATGATGAACGTAAGCCGAAGTGCTTATTACGCTTGGCTCAAGCGGCCAGCTAAAATCATTACAGCAGAGCAATTACAGATGTACCGAAGAGCCAAGGCTATCTTCGAGCAAAGCCGAAGTAGTTTGGGTTATCGAGAGCTGCGTAAACGGTTAAGCAAAGAGGGCTTTAAAATCAGTAATTATGGCGTTCAAAAGCTAATGATTAAGCTCGGCTTAGTTGTAACTCAACGAGTGGCATACAAGGTAACCACCAAGCGTAAGCACAACGATGCTGTGGCTGACAACCTGTTGAATCAGAACTTTAATCCTATTGCGCCAAATCAGGTGTGGGCGGGTGATGTGACTTACTTAAGAACAGGTGAAGGCTGGATGTATCTGGCTATTGTCATGGACTTGTATTCACGCCGTATCGTTGGTTGGCATATTGATAAACGTATGACGACCGATTTGGTTAGTAAAGCCATGATGAAAGCTTATAACTTACGTCAGCCACCAAAAGGCTTAGTGTTCCACTCTGACAGAGGCTCACAATACACCAGTAAGCATTATCGTAAATTGCTAGCTGGCTATGAAATGAGAGCCAGTATGGGCGATGTCGGAGCGTGTTGGGATAATGCTGTGGTTGAGAGGTTTTTCGGAAGCTTAAAACATGATTGGTTGTTGAAAGTCCCTCAGCCAACTCGTGAGCATATGAGAAATGATGTGACAGCGTATATGCGCTTTTACAACTTAGAACGACTTCATACCGCTAATGGTGATCTGTCGCCAATAGAGTATGAGCAAAGTTCCTTAAGAAAAGTGTCCTGAATTAGTTGTGCAGAACAGCATTACAAAACCTGAACAAATAGTCCTAGATTTCAATCAATATAATGAAGAAAAGTATGGTAACAGTATTGACGCTGAGTGTATTAAAAACCTCATGCAATCTAAAGTATTTGTCTTTATTGGCACTGGATTAGAAGACCCTGATTTTAACCATATTAGGGACTATTTAATTAATGTAAATGAAGCAGATAGTATTGAGTTTTGGGCGTTTATGAGGAATTGTCAAGACGAAGTAGATGAATCGACCAGCCTTCTTTAGACATTAAATTGTTATACAATTGATTGTCCATAGGAGAAGTCATGACCCCAAGAT
>JAKVCY010000045.1 GCA_022448425.1 Thalassotalea sp.
GCGCATTTTCAGTATGGTAGGTGTAACGCTGGTTAAGCATTCAGCCAGCTTGTTCAACGCATCAGGGATGAATTATGCGCAAACCCGTTAAATACCGGATAGCTTTTCTAATAGTTGCTGCTGCCTGCTTTTATGTAGGAATGTTATTTTTACCTGAAACACTTCCTGACATAATCCTCTCCTTTGAAGGTATTTGGGCTAACGCACAGTGGCGAAATACCTTGCTTGTTACGTTGGCATATTTTGTCTTTTTGCCTGCACTTTACTATTTCTGGATTATTCAAATTGGCAATCAGGCTCTGTGGAAATTATTGCTAGTTTTTTCTTTAAGTAGTTTGGTCGCACGCTATAACTATCCAGAGAAGTTAGCCTATTACTTTGAATTCATTACCTACCTTAAATACCCGGTTATTGCCGTATTGATGGTGATAGAAATTCTCCTTCTGGTAACGATAGTTAAAGCGTTGTGGGGGGCTCGAAAGCTCTCTGGCGACCCGCGAATTCATATGCTGGAACAATATGAAGGCGATAACATTTATGAAAAAGGATCAAAGGAAGCAAAGAAGTTAGAGTTGGCACTTATGTTTGCTCATGAGCCCGCCAGTTGGTACTACGCCATTCCTCGTTTTAGTAGAAACCATGTTCCCGCCATAGCCAATCTGCGTTTATGGTCCGCACAGTGGTGGCATGTGTCACTGGTTTGTGTAGCGCTTGTAGTTGCGACGTATGCAAGTTATCTCGCCATAGCACTTTGGAGTGAAACGGTTGCCATTGTGGTGGCAACCTTGGTTTTTTACCTCATAGTGATGTTTATTGCTAACTACAGAGTCAGCAAGTATTACTCTGTTTACCTTATAAAAGATAAGCTTATGGTGAATAATTCGTGGTGGGGAATGACTGTTATTCCACTTTCCAATATTAAACAAGTAGAAACAGGCAGTTGGATGGCTGCTTCAATAAAAGAACAGTTCCATTTCGGTAGAGGCAACGCAAACGTTAAACTTACTTTTGTTTCAGAACAAAAGTATTACTCTGGTTTAGCGACTTTTATTGAGCCGATGGACACACTTTATCTCAGTGTCGACGACCCGTCAGCATTACATGGGATTTGTCAGCCCCAACAACACACCGAATAAATGGGGTCAGAGTACATTACTGAAAAAGTACTCTGACCCCATAATCTCACAATGCTAGTCGGTTTCGGCTTGCCATTCAGCTAATTGCTTAGCGATTTGTGCTGAGACTCGTTCGTCAACTATTGCGGCGCGTCGATTCATCTCGTGGTGCCACTGGCTGTTTTGTTTAATATGTGAAGGCACTGGCGCATGTCGGTCCAAAGGGCCTGGATAATAGTATGCGTCAGCAACGTCTGAGAGCTTTTGATTCGTGCCGTCTGCAAATCGTGCTGAAACGCTGGATAAAGGGGAGTTCAATTCACTCTTTTCGTTAAGCAAAACAAGCGTAGGAGGGGAAATGTCAGGTATTGTCGATGTGGAAAAGTGGGTCCATACTGTCGCAATATTTAGGTCCTTAAGCTTAGAAGTAAAGGGCACAAACTCATTGATTGCTTCTCCCCGCTTTAACGATACAGTCTGCTTTAATGTATGCATTGCGCCAAACAGAAGAATCGCTTTATCGTTTTGTTCAGCTACCTGCTTCACAGTTTTCTCATAGTTCACAATGCGTGTTTTGGTGAGAGACTGCCATTGCTCTTTGCTCAATCTTTCCCATTTAAACTCTGGTTCAGCAAGAGCTATGCGAACTTTATGGTTTGACGGTGCATTGAGTAACCTTAGTGTCTGCACAAAATGGCGGTAATGCTCATATTGCCACGCCATAAAATAAATACTGTCCTGCCACAAAGGCTCTAATTCTTGCAGTGAAACCTTTGTATTGGGATTAAGCAAATAATCATCCAACTCAGCTTGGCAATGGCTATTACCAAACTCAGTCACAATAACGTCGACACTCTCAAAGATATCACGATCAGACAGAGCGTTGATTAAGAGCTCTGTCGGTGCTGCGGAGCCGTGTATATCACCAATTGCCACGATTTGATGTTCGCTTAATAAATGCTTAAAGGTTTGATTTATCTTGTTGTTCGCAGTAGTAGCGATGTGGGTTAAAGGCGAAACCTGCTTAGCGAGTGAAGTGTAGGGCAGCATCACCGAAGATAAAGCGATGACGAAAAAGGAATAAATCGAGAAAGAGTGGTAGCGCATCATACATATGAAAGAGTGGTTTGTTTGCAATTGATTATCATTATTATTAACTATAAATGAAAGGGGAGGTAACATAAAACGGACGTTTTTACGCAATTCAATTAAAATAAAGTGGTATGAAGGTCATTGGCTTTAAAAAGGTGAATGAGTTGTAAAGTCTGCCGCTTCTCCTTTATTACGGACCAATGTCGAATTGATTCGGCTCGAGTGCTTGCGTATTCTCGACATACTTAATGAAA
>JAKVCY010000046.1 GCA_022448425.1 Thalassotalea sp.
GCGCATTTTCAGTATGGTAGGTGTAACGCTGGTTAAGCATTCAGCCAGCTTGTTCAACGCATCAGGGATGAATTATGCGCAAACCCGTTAAATACCGGATAGCTTTTCTAATAGTTGCTGCTGCCTGCTTTTATGTAGGAACGTTATTTTTACCTGAAACCCTTCCTGAAATAACCTTCTCCTTTGAAAGTATTTGGGCTAACGCACATTGGCGAAATACCTTGCTTGTTACGTTGGCATATTTTGTCTTTTTGCCTGTACTTTACTATTTCTGGATCATTCAAATTGGCAATCAGGCTCTGTGGAAATTATTGTTAGTTCTTTCTTTAAGTAGTTTGGTCGCACGCTATAACTATCCAGAGCAGTTAGCCTATTACTTTGAATTCATTACCTATCTTAAATATCCGATTATTGCCGTATTGATGGTGATAGAAATTCTACTCCTGGTAACGATAGTTAAAGCATTGTGGGGGGCTCGAAAGCTCTCTGGCGACCCGCGAATTCATATGCTGGAACAATATGAAGGCGATAACATTTATGAAAAAGGGTCAAAAGAAGCAAAGAAGTTAGAGTTGGCACTTATGTTTGCTCATGAGCCCGCCAGTTGGTACTACGCCATTCCTCGTTTTAGTAGAAACCATGTTCCCGCCATAGCCAATCTGCGTTTATGGTCTGCACAGTGGTGGCATGTGTTATTGGTTTGTGTAGCGCTTGTAGTTACGACGTATGCAAGTTATCTCGCCATTGCACTTTGGAGTGAAACGGTTGCCATTGTCGTGGCAACCTTGGTTTTTTACCTCATAGTGATGTTCATTGCTAACTACAGAGTCAGCAAGCATTACTCTGTTTACCTTATAAAAGATAAGCTTATGGTGAATAATTCATGGTGGGGAATGACTGTTATTCCACTTTCAAATATTCAACAAGTCGAAACAGGCAGTTGGACAGCAGCTTCAACACAAGAACAGTTCCATGTCGGTAGAGGCAACGCAAACGTTAAGCTTACCTTTGTGTCAGAACAAAAGTATTACTCGGGTTTAGCGACTTTTATTGAGCCGATGGACACACTCTATCTCAGCGTCGACGACCCGTCAGCATTACATGGAATTTGTCAGCCCCAACAACACACCGAAGAAATGGGGGCACAGTACATTACTAAAAAAGTACTCTGACCCCATAATTTCGTATTGCTAGTCGGTTTTGGCTTGCCATTTAGCTAATTGCTTAGCGATTTGTGCTGAGACTCGTTCGTCAACTATTGCGGCGCGTCGATTCATCTCGTAGTGCCACTGGCTGTTTTGTTTAATATGTGAAGGGACTGGCGCATGACGGTTCAAAGGACCCGGGTAATAGTATGCGTCAGCAACGTCTGAAAGCTTTTGATTTGTGGCGTCTGCAAATCGTGCTGAAACGCTGGATAAAGGGGAGTTCAATTCACTCTTTTCGTTAAGCAAAACGAGCGTAGGAGTAGAAATATCAGGTATTGTCGATGTAGAAAAATGGGGCCATATTGTCGCAATATTTAGGTCCTTAAGCTTAGAAGTAAAGGGCACAAACTCATCGATTGCTTCCCCGCGCTTTAACGACACCGGCTGCTTTAATGTATGCATTGCGCCAAACAGAAGAATCGCTTTATCGTTTTGTTCTGCTATCTGCTTCACAGTTTTTTCATAGTTAACAATGCGTGTTTTGGTGAGAGATTGCCATTGCTCTTTGCTCAATCCTTCCCATTTAAACTCTGGTTCAGCAAGAGCTATGCGCACTTTATGGTTTGACGATGCATTGAGTAATCTTAGTGTCTGCACAAAATGGCGGTAATGCTCATATTGCCACGCCATAAAATAAATACTGTCCTGCCACAAAGGCTCTAATTCTTGCAGTGAAACCTTTGTATTGGGATTAAGCAGATAATCATCCAACTCGGGTTGGTAATGGCTATTACCGAACTCAGTCACAATAACGTCGACACTCTCAAAGATATCACGATCAGACAGAGCGTTGATTAAGAGCTCTGTCGGTGCTGCGGAGCCGTGTATATCACCAATTGCCACGATTTGGTGTTCGCTT
>JAKVCY010000047.1 GCA_022448425.1 Thalassotalea sp.
GAGAGCAGCATTATTACTCACAAAGAAAGTAATGATACTTTCTGTGCCTGAGAGTTTTTGAGTGAATATTTAAGTGAAAATTTGAGTGTGCGGTTAACAAGGCGCACACTCGTCTTTTGGCAAGAATGGACTGAATGCGTCTCAGCTTTTTATTATTTTATATTGAAAGCCGAGAGTTATCCGTTTTGGCAACAGTATCGAACCTCCAGTTAAACCAAAACAGTGACCGTGGTGTTGTGTGGCTACTTATCTGAGTAAGTGTATTCACCTTCAACTCTGATTTAAATAGCTAAGCTGATTCCAGTTCATAACACTGCTGTTTAAGCCAACGACCTAATTTCATAATATCAGGTTGCCTAGCTCGTGTTTCCTTATAGACAAAATAGAAGTTATCTCCGGTAATAAGCTCGTGCATAGGTATGCGCACAAGACTTTGCTGGCGATCCTGATCATCCATCATGTAATTATTAATGAGGGTAATTCCCAAATTATATCGAGCCGCTTCAGCGGCAAGTAAGACATGACTAAATTGATTAATTTTGACATCTTTAGGTAATTCAAATTTACCACTCATACACCAACGTAACCAGTCGTCACCAAGACTTTCATTTGTATCTGAGTATTGTACTGATAATAACGGGTGTTGCCATAATGAATCAGGTAGAGGCTTATTTCTTAACTGCTGCCAAAGCTTTTTTCCACACACTGGATAAAGTTTTTCAGTAAACATGAATTGATTGACAAAGTTACGTTCCGGTGGATTCGTTGTAATAAAACAATCCGCAAATTGGTCATTATAATCCGGTTGATCCCCGACCATATTTAAAGTTATTTCTATTTCTGGGTGCTGATTTCTAAAATCTTCTAACTTCGGTATCAACCAGTTCACCGCCACAGAGCTATATAAAGCCAAACGAAGATTGCCTGATTTCCCGTGACGTATCATTTGACTGGCATTTGATAGATTACCTAATGAGTTAGTCACTTCTTCAAAGTAACGTTCCCCGACCTTAGTCAAGGAAAAAGAACGCCCCTGTCGGTTAAACAGAGTTTCACCCAAATAGTCTTCGAGTAATCGAACTTGGTGACTAACCGCACTTTGAGTCACATTGAGGTGCTCAGCAGCTTTGGAAAAGCTATTAAGTCGCGCAACAACTTCAAAGCATTGCAGGGCACGTAAAGGAGGCAACTTCATTATAAATTTAGCTCATACTAAAAACATTTTAAACATTATACATCATATAAGGTATGGAATACGCTAATCATATAACTGTTTTACAAACGTAACTCTGTTAATTCAGTTCCATTGACATTTTCTAGAATGTAGCAGGAGTAATGAAATGCCCAAAATAACTGTTGGACTCGCGATGACATTACTTATCATCGGAAATATAATTGGTGTTTTTTCTGACGCTTTGATAAAAACTCTGCCAGCAGATACTGCCACATACCAATTTGTATTATTTCGTCAATTGACCGCAGTGCTGATTTTATTTCCTTTTTGTCTACTCAGTAATAAACAAAGCCTCTTCGCTGGCCTCAAATGGCACTTCATACGTGGCCACATTTGGTTATTAGGGGCAATATTTATGGTATTCGCTCTGGGCGCTCTACCGTTAGCTACCGTAAATGCTATTTTCTATACAGCGCCTTTGCTTATGCTGCCGTTAGCCATGATATTGTTTCAGGAAAAGCTGACTAGCCACTCAATTGCTGCTGCTGTTTTGGGCTTTATCGGCGTACTTATCGTGGTCAAACCAACCCAAATTAATTGGGCAGCGATTGCCGCCCTTGTCGTCGCATTGACTATGGCTGTAAATAATTTATTGGTTCGTAAATTACCTCAGCATCATAATGTGTTCCAAACTTTAATGCTCACCAACCTAGTAGGTATCCCAGCCGCACTTGGGTTGGCGTTATGGGAAGGCAAACCTTGGGACTGGACTCCAATGTTAACGGCAACAGGCTCCAACACTTTTATCCTAATTTATGCTGGTATATGTGTATTGGTATATAGAGCAATCGAAGCCAGTAAAATTTCCAGTGCCGAATACACTGGCTTATTAGGTGCTGTAGTTGTAGGGGTGCTGTGGTTCGATGAAATACCGGACCTGAGCTTGGCTATAGGATCTTCTTTAATTATTATTCCGCTGATTTGGTTAGCCAAGGTAGAAGCAAAGATAAAGCAAACAAGTAAAATGATATAAGTGATAAAGTTAATCTAACTTTCCAACGTGACCGCGTTTGGGAACGAGCGTTTAACTGCACTCCCAAGTGGGATAAATAATAACTAGTTAATTTTTGGAATATTATAACTGAAAATAATTTGATATTTTGTGACTATAGTAACTCTCATTTAGAAGACTGTCTTAAGCTGTTCGATCAAAACTGTCCGAAATACTTCGCTACAAACGAACGTCAGGACTATATTGCGTTTTTGCAAAAACAGCTGTTACAACTTATCGCTGCACTTCACGGTAACAATTACTTATTTAAATAAAGCTCCATCTGCACATCACATCTCGCGTAAGGCGATGACGCCCCCTTAATATGCTTAAACCCTATCTTTTCGTACAAACGTATTGCGGGCTTAAGCACCGAATTGCTCTCTAAATGAAGCCGCTTTAACCCCATCATTTTCGCTCTTTCGACAATACTTTTACCTAACAGCAGCCCTACCCCTTTGCCTTGAGCTTTGGGAGACACCGCCATTTTGGCAAGTTCAAACGTATCGTCAGCTTGTTTAATAAGTGCACA
>JAKVCY010000048.1 GCA_022448425.1 Thalassotalea sp.
AATAGATCATACAAGGCATCGTAGCTGTATCTCATTTATGGTTAATTTAATAGCTGGGTTAATTGCCTACACTTTTCAGACTAAAAAGCCGAGTATAAAAGTGACTCGGCTTTAATTCTTATACAGATCTGAGGTTAATTAGGGAGTGTTACCGTCATGCGAATTATCAAGAGAGCCTTCTCTCAACAGGGGTTGGATTAAAATGGAAGGAAGTAAGTAGAACGAAGAGAACCTTAGAAAGACAAAAAGGTCTGAAAACGCTTACAACTATATGTTAAGCGCTAAAAATGCACATTGAAATAAGCACATACTTTGCAAAGTAGTGCTTTAAACCGTTAGTAAGGATACAAAAAGTATTAACGGTAAGCTTGAATCAAGTTCTCGTATGGGTATCTAGCACTATTAAGACTTATTCCAAAGCTTTTGATTCTCTCGCACTGAAAAATACTCTCTAGGGTGCCAACAGCGTGGAATAAGATCGAGCTCAATACGCTCTTGATAATTTGACACCAACTTTTCTAGAATCTCTTCTAAACGACTTCGACTCATTGACGCTAAGCGTTTCGCAGATTCTGCAAAGTACAAGTTTTCAGACTTATTAATCGTCATATCAGAGCCGTAACCGATAAAAGTAAGCTGTCTTGTCGCGATTCTGCAATGGGGTTCTTCGGGATCATTTGGGTACAACTGGTTAACAACAGCATATTCATATCGCTCTAACGAATTGCCAGCTGCGTCTAACGCAAGGTAAACAACGCCAAAACCCTGTGGGAACATACCAGTAATAGCGTACAAAGCATCTACTACTTTTTGACTACATGTGCCGCGCTCTACATTTTGGTTGAGTGCTTGGTACACTTTTGGAATCAACTTATACTTATAGCTCGGTTTAGTCGATAACACAATAGAAGTATATATTTGTGGGACTTTAAGTAAATTGCCTAACCCTTGCTTTGGATTAATCGCTCCTTTTAACAACTCCTTGATGAACTTCAGCTTACGAATTTCTTGATGCTTGAATAAATCTCGATCTTTCTTGGAGTTCCCCATGTAGTCAGCAGAGCCAATGCCATCGGCCAAATAACGAATCGTCTCACGATAGTTTATTTGTAACAGCGGTTTTCGCTCTTCCACATCGAGCGTTCGGTAAGGATCTTTATCTCCGTCTTTACCAATCAAAATGGCTTGTGCATCTGGGTGAAAATTACCAATATCTTGAATCAACGCAGCTTTAATTACTGCCACCTTCACTTCACTTTCAAAGACCTTATAAGCCTCTTCATCGTTCGACTTGAACTCTTTGTAACCTTCACCTTTCACCGAACCGAGAAAGTGTTGGATATATGAGTCTTTAATCGCATCATCGATAATTAATTTATCAAGCAATCGAAGAACCAAAACCGCTTTGTAAAGAGGCTTATGTTGTTCATTAACACGCGCAACTTGGCTGCCCTCAGTGTGGCTTAACAGTTGAATTGTACCCAATACAGAAGCAGACTTGCGATTAGTCTCCGCGAAGTTATCTCCCTCAGTTAGCTCAAGTATTTCATAGCAAATTTTGGTCAAACGCTCATGGCGCTCGATTCGTTCAGAGCGCATTTGTTGCTGAAAATTTGCTTTGTCAGCTTCAATCTCCGCTTGCCTACGCTCAGAAACTTCCTTGCTTTTGCCACTTTCGCTTTTAACGTCATTTGGCACTTTTCCATGTTGCTCTTTTTCATCAAGTTCATTACCAATCTTCTCGACTAAAGGTTGGTTAGCAAAAAACGTCGTAGCACCATCAATTAGCGCATCATTGATTGGGCTCGGCTTAAACATTCGTTCAAGCAAGTTGTGCACTTGTGTGGTTAATAAAGATTGGTGTCGCTTACTATTCATTGATGATGAGTCTGTAACAAAGTTGTTTGTTTACGCGGTTAGGGCTAAACATAAGTGAAAATGAGTAAAAACTCAAACGATACAAGTCATTATATGGCGGGTTTATCAGGGCAAAATCATACTTGAATGCTTTTTAGCCAAAAACTAGCTTTTCTCGTACGTCATCACACCAAGCAGCCTGCTTAAGCTTTCCTTTTATGCTGTCTTTAATAGGGCTTAAGCGGGCTAAGTTCATCGCAAAGCGT
>JAKVCY010000049.1 GCA_022448425.1 Thalassotalea sp.
AATAGATCATACAAGGCATCGTAGCTGTATCTCATTTATGGTTAATTTAATAGCTGGGTTAATTGCCTACACTTTTCAGACTAAAAAGCCGAGTATAAAAGTGACTCGGCTTTAATTCTTATACAGATCTGAGGTTAATTAAAAAAAAGGCTATCCGAAAGGGTAGCCTTTTTTGCGTTTAGGGGGTGTTAAATAATTTGGTGTTCAGGTTATTGAATTAAACGAGTGGCAAAAATATTGCAAAACCACCTGACCCCATGCGCTCTTACCTTAGAAAAGCAGAAGTGACAAGCAACGTGTGTCTATGGTCTATGGGAGGTCCCATGTGAGAGTAGATCATTGCTAGGCACCTAATTAAAAGAAAGGCTATCCGAAAGGGTAGCCTTTTTTGCGTTTAGGGTTTTGAAAATAAGACACACTCGCGGCCAATTAATCAAGTAATCCCTATAGTGTACTGCAGTTGAAAGGTAATCCTCTATAAGTACATTGAATCAGTTCAACTGCGGTATTCAGATGGCGGGTTATAAATACAAAAAAAGGCGCTAAAAGCGCCTTTTTAATGTTTGGGTAGTTTACTACTCTTCGTCATCTTCAAATTGAGAAAAATCCGTAATTCCTTTTGCTTCCAGTGCCTCTCTTACACTTGCTGGTAGCTTGTGTTCATTATCTTTTGCGAGATCGTTATCATCTGGTAGCGGTTGCCCTGTAAAGGCGTGTAAAAAAGCTTCGCACAAAAGCTCGCTATTCGTCGCATGGCGAAGATTATTTACCTGACGTCTAGTTCTTTCGTCAGTTAATACTTTAAGAACACGTAACGGAATGGAAACGGTGATTTTTTTTACTTGCTCGCTTTTCTTTCCATGCTCTGCATAAGGGTTGATATATTCGCCATTCCAATCAGCCATTTAGTTACCTCATCGATTTATTTTATATGGGTTTTTTTATCGTTTTATTGCTTGTTGTTATTTACTGCTAAACCCACATGATTTCACTGCAAATTGTACTATTTGAGGTAATTCAGTCAACCTATATGTGTAGAAGTTTAGACGTCCAAAAAGTACTTGACGCTCTATTGTAAAAGATTTAGATTTATAGACGTCTAAACATCTATAAAAAGGTTGTAACAATGAGTCAGCAAAAAGCATCAACGACTGCAGTGCGTGCAGGTATAAATACCGATCAACATCACGGTGCTGTTGTTGCACCTATTCATTTATCTAGTACCTATTCTTTAAAAGGCTTCAACCAGAAACGTGATTTTGATTACTCAAGAACAGGTAATCCGACTCGATCTACTTTAGCTAATGCGATAGCAGAGCTAGAAGGTGGAGAGGTTGGCATTGTCACAGGTACTGGTATGGCCGCAGTTCATCTTATCTGTCAGCTACTTTCTGTCGGTGATAAAATTGTTATTCCACATGACTGCTATGGCGGTAGCTACCGTCTATTCGTTCACTTAGCAAAACGCGGTCAGTTTGATGTCATTGTTGTCGATCAGTCAGATGAAAAAGCGTTAACTGAGGCATTAGCTCAAGCACCTAAATTGGTGTTGATCGAAACGCCGAGTAACCCACTATTAAGAATTGTAGATATAGCAGCTATCGCTAAACAGAGTAAAGCGGTTGGAGCTTTAGTCGCTGTTGACAATACCTTTCTATCACCTTTACTTCAGCAACCTCTATCACTGGGTGCCGACATTGTATTTCATTCAACCACGAAATATATCAATGGTCATAGTGACGTTGTCGGTGGTGTGTTGGTCACTAAAGGAAAAGCGTTAGGTGAAGAGCTTGCATGGTGGGCTAACTGTATAGGTATTACAGGTCCTGCGTTTGATAGCTATTTGGCACTACGAGGTCTAAAAACATTACCCCTGCGTATGGACGCACATCAAGAAAATGCAAACGAAGTGGCGGCGTTCTTAGATAGCCACCCTGCAATAGAGGTTGTGTACTACCCAGGTTTAACAAGCCATCCACAGCATGAACTTGCGAAGAGACAACAGAAAGACTTCGGCGCGATGTTAAGTTTTGAACTTAAAGGTGGTGTTGAAGCTGTGAAAGTGCTTTTTGATAATCTTAAGCTCTTCACTTTGGCACAGTCTTTAGGTGGCGCAGAGAGTCTAATTAGTCACCCTTCGACCATGACACATGCAGGCATGGATTTAGCTGCGCAAGAAGCAGCGGGTATAAAACAAAACCTAGTTCGTTTATCGGTAGGGATCGAAGACGTACAAGATATTATTGCGGATCTATCGCAAGGTCTAGCAGCTAGTCAAATAGAACCAGCCTAACTCGGCAAAAGCAAACTGGTAAGTATTAAAGGTAATCTAAAGTGAATAATAAGTTGTTTAAGCACGCCGTACAGGTTCACAAGTTTGGTGGTAGCTCGCTAGCTTCTACGGAATGTATTAATCGCGTTGTTGATATTATTCAGCACAACTGTCAGTTACAGGATATTGTTGTGGTTTCTGCAAATGGAGACACGACTGACGAATTAATTGAAATATATGAACTAGCGCTGAGTAATAGCGAACAAGTCCACCAAGCGATTGAACAGTTGGAAACGAAGCAGCAAGCCCTTATCGCAAGTCTACTTTCGACTGAAAAAGCGAGTGACGTATTTGAAATTGTTACTCAAGATATTAAGAAACTTTCACAATGGTTACAGCTCGACATTAGCGAGCATAAAGCTGAGCTATTAGCATTTGGAGAGTCTTGGTCGGCAAGCTTACTCGCAGCGATTTTGTCAGAACGCGTTTGTCTAAGTTATGCCCTAGATGCCCGTAATTTTCTCGTGATTGACAATGAGATTAGTCGTGAAGTTGCCTACCCTGAGAGCGAAGAGAAATTTTCGAACCAATTAAAACAGGGATCTCTAGCAGTCATTACTGGCTTTATTGCGCGCGATTCACAAGGTACACCTTGTACTTTGGGTCGTAATGGTAGTGATTATTCTGCAACTATAATGGCGGCGCTATCCCATGCACAAACCGTTACATTATGGACAGATGTGGATGGTATTTATAGTGCCGATCCTCGTGTTGTGCCATTGGCAAGAAAGTTACACCGTGTACCGCGCTCAGTAGCAAAAGAGCTAGGCCGACTAGGCAACCCAATTCTACACGCTAAAACGTTGGAGCCACTTGATAAAAAGGGCTCGCACCTTCACGTGGCTAGCAGCTTTGACCCCGAAACATTGGGTACAGAAGTTGGAGATTTTGGCCAGATAGCACAACAAGAACTATCAGTAACTTATTTGAATGACTTATTGCTAGCACAATCTTATGATCTGCAGGGGGATGCAGGAGAAGAGGCTTATCATAAATTCTCAGCCATCAGTGGTGACATTACCAAAGGACAACTGGTTATTCGCTTAAACCAACAAAAAGGACTTAGTGAATGGTTAGCTGGTAGTGATGCAGAAGTTAAATTTACACCTGTTTCTATTATGGCGGTTGTTGGCCACAATATTGCTGAGCGCGGCAATGTGAAGGTAAGGTTTAAGCGCGCGTTACGATCGCAGCGTCCAATCGCAATCTTTAATACATTGCACCAAGATAGTTTAGTCGCCGTTCTACCTAATGCTTGTACTGGCGAAACACTTAATACCATTCATCATGCGGTTACAAAAGATGCTCGCCATATTGGGCTGGTCATTGCCGGGCTGGGCAATATCGGTCAGCGCTTTATTGAGCTATTACCAGAGCAGTTGCATCGTGTCGAGGCGTTAGAAAATGTTCATCTCGTTGGTCTTGTTTCATCGAGAAAACTCTTACTGCAGACGGACGGTATAGACCCTGAACGTGCTATTGAAGAATTTGAGTGTTCAGCTCAACGCTATGAACCTGAATCTTTAGTGACTGCTTTGTCGAATCATCCATACGATGAACTAATTGTTGTAGATATTACACCGAGTGAAACGTTCAGCCACTTATACGAATGCTTTTTTGAACAAGGTATTCATGTGATAGGGGCAAATAAATGGGCAGGTTCGTCGCCTTTAGTGCATTATAAAAAATTGCAAAGGCTGGTTGGTGATAATAAGGCTTTGTGGCTAGGTAATACTACTGTTGGTGCTGGTTTGCCAATTAACCATGCCATTGAAGACCTTATTCAAAGTGGTGATGAAATTCTCGAGATTTCAGGTATATTTTCTGGCACGCTTTCTTGGTTATTCGAAAAGTATGATGGCCAGACGGCTTTTTCTGAATTGCTTTTAACCGCCTTGGGAGAAGGTATAACTGAGCCTGATCCTCGTGAAGATTTATCGGGCCGAGATGTTCAACGAAAATTACTAATTCTAGCGAGGTTAGCGGGTATCGAAATGTCGCTAGAGGACATCGATTGTCAAAACTTGGTGCCAGCATCCTTATGTAATGTGCCGTTAGAAAAGTTTCTAGCTAGGGCGGAAGAATTAGATGAAAACTTTGCTAAACGACTTGCTGATGCCAAAGTGAGTAACGGCTGTATTCGGTATATTGCCCGTTTATCACGTCAAAACGGTCAAGTGAAAGCAGCCGTTGGGTTAGAAGTCATTGCTCAACAAGATGCATTTGCTTCGCTAACTCCGTGTGACAACATTTTCAAAGTTGTTAGTCATTGGTATCAGGACAACCCATTGATCATTCGGGGGCCAGGTGCAGGGCGCGATGTAACAGCAGGAGGCTTACATTCAGATTTAGTGAATGCATGTAAACAACTTGCAGGTAAGCAACACCAAGTAAAATTAAAGGGGATAAACTAGTCTAGCGGATGTTTCCCTTTTTCAACCGGGCAATCTGGTTAGCTAATTCTGCCTTTGCTAATTATATTCGCTGGCTTTAAGCTAGCTCCTATTGGTGTTCAACTTGTTAAAGTGTCACAGGTTGTACACCATAAACCCGCCAGGGCAAGATCATACTTTGACTTGCGTAACTAGTAGAATTTGTGATCAAATCTAGCTTTTTAGGCTAGCTCATGTCATTTATCACCCACTTCAATAGTCTCAAAGATACTCGCTCTCACATCAATAAAAAGCATGACCT
>JAKVCY010000005.1 GCA_022448425.1 Thalassotalea sp.
TATCACTGCTGCACTTAGTGGTTTGTACCTGCAGTGGTCTAAGGGCTGGGAAACTAATACCGCAGCATCGTTGGGTATCACGCTAAATGGCCTGTTAATTTTGGTCGCGGCTTATTTAGCTTGGTTCTATGCAATTAAAAAGCGATTCGAAGCACATAAACGCTGGGCCACACATGCATTTTTTCTCGTTAATGGTGTGTGGACATTTAGGCTTTACCTAATGGGCTGGTACATGGTTAACCAAGGCCCCAATGGCAATACAAGGAATATCGACGGTCCAATGGATATCACCCTATCCTTTGCCTGCTATTTACTGCCAATGTTGTTTGCCGAGCTCTATTTTTGGGCGAAAAAACAAAGAGCATCAGGCAAAGTATGGTTGAGCACAGGTGTCATGTCTCTGGGCGTACTAATAACAATTGTAGGTGTAATTGCTGCAGCCACTATGATGTGGGCACCGCGTATTTCCAATGTACTTGGAGCGATTTAGCTTAAGTAAGTAGTATGAGGTAAGGGGGGCTACCCCCTCTTTTTAATCGCTTTATGCGAATGTAGCAATCACATCAATTAATTTTATTGATGAATATTTTCTCGCCAGAATACGCTTATTCAACTTATTCGAGTTAAGGGCATTTATCATGGCTAAGAAAAAGACAATTACATTTGCAGCGACACATTTCACGGTGCATTTAGCGTTACCTCGGCATTAACCGGAGATTTTGTTATCGGTGGGCTTGTCGCCATGATTGAGCCAGCAAAACAAAAGCGACATCTGTAATCAACAAATGTGATTCACTGATGTCGCTTTTAAACTTCTTTTGAACTTCTTTTAAAATAAGAAGTAGAAGTGGCGAGGGAGCTATTAGCTAGCGCGCACTCTCCACACTCCATGCAAACTGCATACTTAGAATTTTACTTTTTCTCTTTCTTCTCGCGGTAAGCTTCACCTTCTACCATCCATTTGGCCGCTGGCTCACCTTTTAAGTAATGGTCGAAATACTGCTTCATTTTAATGGTGTAATCGACTTTATTTGGATACTTTTTCAAGTGATGCGGTTCACCTTCGTACTGCAGCAAAATGACATTTTTATCTAAGCGGCGCATCGCTAAATACATTTCAATACCTTGTTGCCAAGGAACAGCATCATCAATATCACCAAATTGCATCAATAATGGGGTATTGATACGGTCGGCGAAAAACACAGGAGAGTTCTCAATGTATAAATCACGACGTTCAAACAAACTCGCACCAATGCGGCTTTGGCCCATTTCATACTGGAACTGACGAGCTAAGCCAGTGCCTAAGCGAATACCTGAATAAGCACTAGTCATATTCGACACTGGCGCACCTGATACGGCTGCTGCAAATACATCGGTCTGCGTGATCGCATGAAGGGTTTGATAACCACTCCAGCTATGCCCGTGTAAACCAATGGCATTCTCGTCCGCTACGCCCATATCAATGATTTTTTGGATGCCCGGTAGAATCGATTTATTAGTTGAATGCCCAGGTGTTCCTACTTCAAAGTGCACATCAGGTAAGAAAACTGCATAACCATTTGATGTATAGTATGGGAAATTAGGGCGGTGATTTACCTTCATCGCATTGAATTCATACAGACGCTGTGAAAAGCGGCGGTAGTAATAAACGACGACTGGATATTGCTGCCCTTCAACATAGTTTGCCGGCTTAATGAGTACGCCCTGATGTTTCTCCCCCATAGCAGAACGCCATTCAACTAGCTCTGCATCACCCCATAGGAACTCATCTTTTTGTGGGTTTACATGCGTAAACTTCTGACCATTTGCCGTGTTTAAATCTGATACCCATAAATCAGGAAATTCATGGAAATCTTCACGGGTAAACAAGAGTTTATCAGCGTATTTAGCCTTGGCGATAAACTTGAACTTTTTATTCTCTTCACGTTGCTTAGTGACTTCGCCTGTTTTGAGGTTCAGTTGATAAAAGCCATAATTTTTTAAATCATCGTTATAGCTCGAAAGCAATAAGGTCTCGTCTTTATTAAAGAAGTCTTGAGTTTTATCTAGGTCAATAATGCGGAACTGACGAGCGTTAGGGCGCCCTAAATCACACGTCAAACACTGCGCATTTTTCTGCTTTAGCGTTAGTAGCCAAATATCAAACTTGTCATAAACAAGTACGCCCTTTTCATCTTCTAACCAACCCGCAATGCCATAGCCTGAAGGTTTACTTGGGCGATCGTTATCTTCATCTGCAAAAGATGTTGGCAGCGTATCGGATACATTTATCGTCTTTTTTGATTTGCGGTCATAAGCCCATATTTGCCCGTCTTTGTAGTAAGCTGCGTAACGACCTGATTCACTTAATTTTATACGGCTATAGCTAGACAGTTTTTCGGTGATAAGAGACTTTTCACCAGACTTTAAATCGACGATGTAGAAATCGCTAAAAAAACCTTCCCACGTGCGTAGTTTGCGATAGTTTAGATCTGAGCGACCAATAGTCGCTTTGGCATTATTGGTCGCTTTTACATCAATTAACTTTTCATCCGCTAGCTGAACAAACTTTTTGCTCTTTAGGTGATAAACAGCACGGAACGTATGTTTCTTATCTTGCTTAAGTTGATATTTTTCATTGGTTTTAATGAGTGCATCGTCGCCATGCCAAATCTGTAACTTGCGATCGACAACCAGCTTATCCGTATCAAATAAGTCAGCTTCATTCTCTGGCTTACTCGATTCCGCTTCCGCTTTTTCCAAAACAGGTTTTAACCCAACAAAAAGGCGTTTGTTATCTTCACTCCACGTTAACTCGTACCGGTCACTTACAAACCACTTACTCTCATCGCGTTTTACGTTCGTAACTTTATTGCTTTTACTCGACCAAATAGTAATTTTGTGAGCACGTTCGTCTTTATCTTGACTGAAGTTGCCCTTTAAAAACGCAAGCTGAGTCCCTCTTTTGTCCCAACTTAATTGACTATAGACTCCGGCTTTTTCCGCGCTAATCAGCTCCAATTCTTCTTTCGCCAAATTAAGTACTTGAAGCTGATTACCTTCACCATCTTTAGTTGAAGTGCTAAAAGCAAAAAGCGGCTTTTCAGGCGAAAAGGAGAAGCTATCAACGTCATTAAATACTTGCTGCTCACCAGTGATTAAATTGAACAACGTCACATCTAATTTGGTGCGTTTTTTATTGAAGAGCTTTGGTGCTTTATCAGTAGCCTTTTTATCCGCAGCTTTTTCTTCCGCAGTTTTGTTTTCAGCAACTTTCGCTTCCGCTTTATCGGCATTTTTATCTTCGGACTCTTTCTCTTCTTGTTTGTGAGAAAAGGCGATAAAACCTGCAGTATCGCTTAACGCAAAGCTTTCAACTGCATCAAACTCTTGGCGCTTACCTGTCGCTAATTCGATGACAACCAGTTTGTCTTTTAACTTTTTCTTCGCCTTTTTATCTGCTTGTTCAACCTTTAGCAATTCAGGCTTCACAGTTACTGCAACAAATCGTCCATCAGCGCTAAAGCTACCTTTTGAGCCCAAAGCGACTTGGTACTCTAGATCAGAGTTTGTCGATTTAATGTGGTAAGTACTATCACCTCGATCCGGCTTAGCAACGAAACCTATCCACTCGCCCGCTTCACTTATTTTCGGAGAGACAATGGATTTGAACTTCATAATATCAGCAAGTTCAAGCGGTCGTTTTGCACTTACTGAAGCACTCGTAGCTGTTTTTAATTGAGCTTCTGCTTCGGCATTGCCTACAGTATCGCTCGCCCACAAGTAAGTAGGCATTGCGACAGCAAGTGCAGGAATCATAAAACGAGATAATTTGAATAGTTTTATCATGTTATTTTTCTGTCTGTTGAAGGTGGTTTGTATTCGTTGAATATCAATTGATTATCAAGGCAAAGTTACCGATAGATCAACAAGGGTAAGTTAGCCTGTCGTATTTTTGCGATTTATTTCTAACGTATTCATACATTCACTCAATCGACTCAAAGCTATTCGCAAAGTGGAAGAGAAACCAGATTTACGTAAAGCGTATTTATTTTTCTGTGGCAATTACTGATATAATCACAACCTGAACCATTCCTTGTGATATTTATCACGCCCCAATTGCCAACTAAAGAGCATTTTCATGTCGAACGCATTTTCTTCAACGCAGCTGTCGCCAGCTTTACTCGAAAACCTAACAAGCTTGGGATATGACAAAATGACAGAGATACAAGCTCAGTCATTACCTCTGATGTTGCAAGGTAAAGATGTGATAGCACAAGCCAAAACTGGCTCTGGAAAGACTGCAGCCTTCGGTTTAGCGTTGTTACACAATTTGAATGTTAAGCGTTTTCGTGTTCAAGCGTTGGTACTATGCCCCACTCGCGAACTTGCTGACCAAGTTGCAGTGGAAATAAGAAAGCTGGCCCGTGCTATTCATAACATAAAGGTACTTACCCTCTGTGGTGGCGCACCAATGGGGCCTCAAATAGGTTCGTTAGAACACGGCGCACATATTATTGTTGGCACGCCTGGTCGTGTTGAAGAGCACATTAGAAAAAACCGTTTATCTCTCGCAGAACTCAATACCTTAGTATTAGATGAAGCGGATCGCATGCTCGATATGGGCTTTGAAGAGCCGCTTGAACGCATTGTCGCCAGCTGCCCTACAGACCGTCAAAATCTCCTGTTTAGTGCCACTTACCCGCAAAAAATAGAGCAACTTGTTAATCATTTGATGACGGCGCCAGTGAGAGTCGAAGTAAAAAGCACACACGATCACAGCGCGATAAATCAGCATTTCTACGAAGTAGATAATAACGGCGCTCGTACCGATGCATTAGAAAGATTGCTTTATCAATTTCAACCAACATCGGCAATTATCTTCTGTAACACCAAAGCTGAATGCCAATCGCTCAGCGATAATTTGAGCCAACAAGGTTTCGACTGCAGCGCTTTACATGGTGACTTAGAGCAGAAAGACAGAGATAGAACTCTCATCCGCTTTGCCAATAAAAGTATTACTATATTGATTGCTACCGACGTAGCAGCGAGAGGCATCGACGTTGACGATCTCGATCTGGTGATTAACTACCATATTGCTCATGACCCAGAAGTACATTTGCACCGCATTGGTCGCACAGGTAGAGCAGGAAAATCTGGCGCAGCATGCTCTTTGATAAGTCACAAAGAAGCGCATAAAGTTATTCGCCTTGAAGAGTACTTGCAGCAAACAATCTCGCCAGAGCCCTTACCTAACGATAGTGTCTTTAACAATAAGATCGTGCAAGCAAGCATGGTTACGCTGCAAATTGATGGCGGTAAGAAAAACAAACTTAGACCCGGTGATATTTTAGGTGGCTTAACATCAAACTCGGCAATTAAGGGTGACCAAATAGGTAAAATAAAAGTGCAAGCTACTGCCGCCTTTGTTGCTGTTGATAAAGCGATTGCTAAGCAAGCGTTAAAAACGATTAGCGAAGGTAAAATGAAAGGACGTACTTTCCGGGTGCGCAAAATCACACGCTAAGCTATTCGGTGAACTACGAATTATGCTTATCGTTATTTATCGTTTAGTTATCCTTTAGTTATGGTTTAGTTAAGTGACAAACAAATGAGCTTGGCTACCCAGCGTCTAGATAGCTTTCTAGCAAAACACTGCGGCATCTCAAAACGAAATGTCCGCCTTATGCTGGCTCAAAAACGTGTACTAGTTGATGGGCAGCTCGCTGCTAATATAGAACAACAGGTTAATAAGTTTTCTCTTATCGCATTGGATGAGGAAGTTATCCAAAATAACCCCGCTTATTATGTCATGCTGCATAAACCCGTTGGCGGCGTTTGTGCGACAAAAGACGATAAGCACTCCACAGTTATCGACCTGCTGCCATATGATTTTAAAGAGCAACTCCACATCGTTGGCCGGCTCGATTTAAACACCAGCGGTTTAGTATTGCTTACCAACGACAGTCGCTGGTCGGAAGCGATTACCCAGCCGAGTCAGAAAATCGAAAAAACCTATCAGGTGACACTGCAAAACCCAATTGATGAGAGTTACATAAAGGCTTTCGCCGAAGGAATGTATTTCGGGTACGAGAACGTCACCACCCTACCCGCAAAATTAAGGATACTCGACACTCACGTTGCGGAAGTAAAATTGCGGGAAGGTAAATATCACCAAATTAAACGTATGTTCGGGCGATTCCGCAATCCTGTCATTGCCCTTCATCGCAGCCAAATTGGCGACTTAGTGCTAAATACTGAACTTTCCTCTGGGCAAAGCAGACTGTTAACTGATTCAGAAGTTTGTCTCTTCACCAAATAACAGCCATTGATTTGGTGTTTTCCTAATTCTTAATATAAAAAGCAGTGATGCACCTTTTGACTTTCTACAGCATTGCCTTTGTTCATTATTATCTTTTTTCAGGCAACATTCTGAATTTACTCGATAAGCGAGTAGCTCCTTAATAACAAATAGTGGCTAAAGATTAACGCGTAATAAAGTCTTTACTACCGAAGAAAAATTAAGCAGAGGCTTTCGAGCTTGATTGTAAATTTTTGCTATTATAGATTATGCGCTACACGCTATTTCATTTGACTATGAAGGTCCGTTATTTATTCACAAAAAGTAAAAAACTAAGAAGTAGGAAGTCGCTTGCCAATAAAAATAATAATCTCGGTGCTAGCAGCAATATGCCTATTCGTATTTTTCCCTCACGCTGTTTTAGCCCAATACATCAACAAACCTGTTTCAACGGTTTCTTTGTTCGCACTTATCGCCATACAGAGTGTAAATTTGCATTTGCTCTGGCGCTGTTATCAACAAACAGATTCGCGGGCATTTAAGCTATTCTGGCAGTATTTACTTCTAACCATAGCCACTGTCGTTATAGGTAACACCAGTGAATTAATGAGTGAAGGACTAAATCAGTCGTTAATTCGGGATTTTGCCTCTTTATTTGCCTACTTTTTTATTATCTTGGCGATAGAAAGCGCGCTGCATTTGACCAAAATACCCGATAAAAAATACATCAACGGCCGTATTCCATCTATATTTTTTACCCTAATTTGTTTTTGCTACTTTGTTCTACTTTCAGCGCAGTTCACTCCAGAACTTTATTTATCAGGTCAAAGCTCTGCTCTCTTTAACCTGCTAGTCAGCGGCTTAATTACCTACCGTATTGTGCTCAACATTATCGATAGCAAACTTAGTTATTGGCGCTACCTGTTTGTTAGTCTGTTATGCGCTTCAGTGGTACTGTTTGCGTCAAATATCAATACCTTCTATCGCCTTGTCAGTAGAGTCGGTGAAGAGCAAACCTATTGGTGCCAGTTACTAGGTTTATTTCCTTATGTATTCTTAGCCATCACAAGCTTGATTGCGTTGCGAAAGGGTAAACAGCAAAAAACAACTGCAAAAGACATTGTCGCTGAGCCTTATATATTGTTGTTAATGCTTCTTCCTCTTTCGATTCATCTACTGGGTACTGAGCAAGGGCTGTTTTATATTGTTAACGCCAAACTACAAACCATAATTGTGCTGTCATGGGCTGTTGCGGGCTCCATGCTTATTGTCATTAATACCCTATCTCGTCGAAACAGTGCTCGAGCAAGTCGGCGAAAAATAAATGAGCTAAATCGTGCCACAGATGATTTAACATCTGCGAAAAAGAACCTGCAGGAATCACTGATCAACAGTGAATTTAAAGCGATTGTTAATGCCTCGAATAATGCCATTTTAACTACATCTATTGATGGCACCATTTTGTCGGCTAATCCGGCTGCAGTACAAATGTTCCAGAGCTTAGAGCAAGAGCTTTGTAACACCCAAGTCAGTCGCTTGTTTGCAGAAAAAGATGAAATGCATTACTTCTTTGACTTCAAAAGTAATGTGTATTCACTGCAAAGAAAAGAGCTCGGGATTTCGGTTGAATGTACCTCGTTGCGCTCAGACGGCACTGAGTTCCCAGCTCAAGCTGAACTGCAATGGGCTGATCGCGTTGATACACCACTCATCGTGATAACATTTATCAACCTATCTGCCCGTAAGCATGCTGAAAAGCTGGCATTAGAGTCGAAAGACAAATTCATCGCGAATATATCTCATGAGTTTAGAACTCCTCTGACTATTATTAACGGGGTTATCGACCGGTATATTACCGACCACGATACCAATAATGCGAACGAAGATCTGACAACAGCAAAAAGAAACGGCTTACGTCTGGTCAGAATGGTTGAGCAGCTGCTTGAACTTTCCCGGTTGAGTGACAACCCAGAATTCAGCTTCAATACTTTTCGATTGAACACACTTATGACCATGCCTATCGATTCATTCAGCCAGCTAGCAAACCAAAGTAATTTAACTTTTGAATACAATATTCCAGATAACTTGTGGCTTGAATGTGATGCACAAGCATTCGAGAAAATCATCTTCAACTTATTAGCTAACGCGATTAAGTACACGCCCAAAGGCGGCAACGTGCAAGTTCAAGCTTACTGCGAAAACGATACTATATTCCTCGATATTATTGATTCCGGTATCGGCATTAATAAAAGCTCTCAAGCGACAATATTTGAGCGTTTTCAACGCGCAGATGACGTTAAAAACCAGTCTACTTTTGGTGTTGGCATTGGTCTTTCTTTGGTACACGAACTGGTTAAAGCGCACGACTGGCGCATTAGTTTAGCCAGTGAGTATGGGCATGGCAGCAAATTTACCCTATCCATTCCTGTAGCCATGCCAGTTGAAGAAGAGGCAGGCCTAGGTTTCAGCCTTTCTGAAAATGAAGTGAATTCGCTATTAACTGAACAACGCTCAGCAACTAGCGCCCAAGTAGACCACTCACAGCAAGTCGTGCTTGTTATTGAAGACAACCTTGATATGCAAGGCCATATCAAACAAATCATTGAGCAGAACCATCATTGCATTCTAGCTGGAAGTGGAGAACTTGGCCTTGAGTTGGCACAAGCCTATGTACCAGACCTTATCGTATGTGACTTGATGCTGACTGGCATAGATGGTTTTGAAGTGCTTTCTGAGTTGAAAGACAACGATATTACAGCCCATATCCCCGTTATTCTTTTAACGGCAAGATCGGACTTAGAAAGTCGCTTACAGGGGCTAAATTTAAATGCAGATGAATATCTGAGTAAGCCATTTAATCAACATGAGCTATTAACCAGGATACAAGGCTTAATAGACAACCGTATTCGATTGCAGAAGCGCTACGTTGAAAAATACATCGACGGCCAGAAGGCAGAGAGAAAAATAGCGAGTCAACAGAAAGCGAACTCAATGACTGAGCAATCAACCGAGGCCGATACCATAGAAGAAAAGTTCTTAGTTAAGCTCGAATCGTTAATCGCAGCGCATTATGCTGACCAAGATCTCGATATTTCATCGTTAGCGGCAAATATGGCAATGAGTGAACGACAGCTACAAAGAAAAATAAAGGTCATCCTTGGCACGACACCAAACAGCTTTATTAAAGAGTTCCGCATCAACAAAGCAAAAGAGCTTTTGGCAAACGGCTATCAAGTTGGCCGCATTGCATTAGATGTTGGTTTCTCATCTCAAACTTATTTTGGCCGATGTTTCAAAGAAAGCACGGGACAAACACCAAAACAGTTCCAGCAAGCTAGCAAACAATGTGCGGATGACTAGGGCATATACAACCGAAAGTACTTAGCTTTCACCTTGTTTAACGCTAACTATGTTAAAGAGCTCTTGAATGCTATCTTGCTTTATCACATCTAAGTAGTTGAATGGTTGCACTTTAGGACCATACAGCCCTAGCCACTGACATTGCTCTTTATTAGATAACACCAAGGCATGCTCTGTCATTGCACTCACCTGATCCCAACTAAGCGCCATTGGTTGCTCAAAATTAAATGGATAAAACGAAAAGGCAACATCTGCTCGTAGCTCTTTTCCTATGACTTGTTCACATCTTATCGTTAAGCGTTCGGCCAATTCTCTCGCATTGTTCTCTTTCTCGAAACCGATAATGACGAAGGTATCATCCGCCCAACGAATAACAAGGTCGTCATTGTGGCGACTATACAATAGAAAATCCGACAGATTGACCAATTGACTATTTGTAATTTCTGAGTCACACGATTTGCTCGACACCTTAACCATCAAGAGATAAAGACGAGGTAAAATATGGCGTTGAACAGGCAGTAAATTCTCATGTATCTGCGACATTAATTGTGTCGCCTGCTCAATGTATATATCTAGGTAACGTCGACTTTTAACCCCTGTCACCTTGTCTATCGTCGCAGCATCTTCGAGCAATTGATTAGCCTGCTCCAATTCAACATTCTTCGACATAAACTCTTGTGTTTTTTCTTTGACTTGCTGTTTCAAATATTCTTTTTGTTGTTGTTCAACTAAGAGTTTTCTATTTAAAAATCGCGAGTAAGATAACAAACTGATGGCAACAATCAGTGCATATAACAAATAGGCCCACCAAGTGTGCCAAGGCGCAGGTAATACGTGAATTTTTAAAGATAAACCTGGCTCACTCCAAGAATTTTCATTCGCGCCCGCAATGATTTCCAATTGATAATGCCCAGACGGTAAATTGGTATAAGTGGCGCGTCGCGACTTACCTGCGTCAATCCATTCCTCATCAAACCCTTTTAAGCGATACTTATAACGTGTTGCCTCGGGAGCAGCATAATTAAGACCAACATATTCAAAAGAAACGATGGGGTCGGTGTAGGTTAACGTGAGTTCTTTTAGCTCAGATAAAGGAACAGGTAATGACATTGCTTCATTGAGCTTCAAGATGTTGGTCAGTCTAACTTCTGGTGGCGTAACAAAAGAATCAATATTTTCTGGCTCTATACTGTTAAAGCCCTTACCCGCCCCAAAGAACAGCCTGTTGTCTTTACTTTTAAATGCAGAGCCATGGGTAAACTCTAAGTCAACGAGGCCATGATTAAGGCCAAAGTGTTTAAAGCTTTTACTGCGCTGTGAATATCGAGAGATACCTTTACTGGTGGTAAACCAAAGGTCGCTATTAACGTCTTGTAGAATGCCGTAGATGGTCTTACTTTTCATCCCGTCATTTGAGTCTAAGCGTTCAAAACTAAAATCATTATTGTATCTACGCTCTCTTGATAAAATATTTAAACCAGTGGTTTGAGTACCAACCCAGAGCTTATCTTCATCATCAAACAGCATGATCCAAGTGAAATCATCAGAGAGGCTTTCTGGCTTAGTATCATCATGACGCAAATGCATAAAGGTTTCTGATTGAGGAGAGAAACGGCTTAAGCCGCCACCAAAAGTTGCAGCCCAGATATACCCTTGATCGTCTTCCGCAAGTTGCAGAATATGGTTAATTGAAGGCCCTAACTCCGGTGCATTTTCATTTTTAATAAAACGGCTAAAGCTACCGTCATCATTGAGTCTGTTAAACCCTAGATGGAAGGTAGATACCCAAATATTGCCATAGCGGTCACTAATAATATCTGTCACGCTGTTTGCCGATAGTGACTGTGGATTCTTATCGTCATTGACATAGCGAATTATTTTGCCCGTTGACAAAGTAACAGCATGCAACCCCGAAGCTCTAGTACCTACCCACAACACATCATCTTGAACATACAAGCTCATGACACGAAGTGAATCGAAATAACCATCTAGGTTAATTTTCTCGATGTGTTGATCCTGACTGGACAGAGTATAAATACCACCCGCATAAGTACTAAAAACGATCGTATCGTCGGTCAGTTGAGCAAAACTGGTTATATTGTTGTTGCTGATAATAGGCGTTGTATGCGATGAAAACTGACTAAATGTTGCAATATTCGGATCCCAGCGATTGACGCCGGTGAGGGTACCTACCCACATCATCTGATTTTTATCTTCAAAGATCGTTAAGATGTAGTCATTACTCAAGCTATAAGGGTTCTGGGGAGAATGTTTATGATGGTTAAATAACCTTTCGTTAAACTGATAAATGGAAAGGCCATTGTCTGTTGCTATCCAAATATTGTTATTAGTATCTTGATATATGTGGTTAATTGTGTTGCTCGGTAGATCTGAGGTACCACTCTCCTGATGCTGATAGTGAACAAACTCTCCTGTCGTCACGCTATAACGCAGCAACCCCTTATCTTCAGTGCCTATCCAAACTTGTCCTTGCTCATCAGCAAACAATGCACTAACAAACTTATTGGCATATTGGCTCTTTGTGCTATCGCCATATTTAATTGCTTTGACAAACCTTCCATTTAAGTCAAAAACAGAAATACCCCCGCCATTTGTGCCAACCCATATTTCATCTTCGAAGGTTTGAGTGATCGCTTGAATCGTATTGTGGGTTAAGCTATTTGGGTTACCTAGCTGCTGCCTTATCTGCTTAACCTGCCATTCATCACCGTCGAAAGTAAGTATGTTTAAGCCGTCAGCTGTACCTACCCAGATGTTGCCGTTAACATCTTCAAATAGTGCGTTAACTGTGTCATTGCTTAATACGCGATTTTCGCTCTTAGACGTAAAGTGGAGAAAGTCGTTCGTTTGTTCGCGGTAAAGGTTTAAGCCACCACCAAAGGTTCCCACCCATAACCTTTCTTCACGATCGACGAGTAAACGGCTAATAACGTCTGATGTTAACGAGTTAGGTAGGTTATTATCGTGATAAAAACTGACTGTCTGATGGCCGTCAAAACGATCTAACCCTTCTGAAGAGCCAAACCATATGAAACCTTCTTTGTCCTGTGCAATTGTCCGAACAAAGCTATAAGACATAGGGTTATCAATGCCAAAATCTTTGAATTGTTTTATTTCTTGCGCCACTAGAGTTGCTGACCAGCATAGTAAATATAGAGCGAAGATTAAGTAAGAGTAAAAGCGATACATAGTGAGATGACTATAACAACAAAACTTGCTAATAACCTCTTAAAAGAAAAGCCATTGTCTTAAACAATGGCTTTAGGTACTAATTTTACTGAGGTTCAACCCAATGGTTGATATTAATCGTAGTAGACTCATAATCATCTACATTTAAGCGCCAGAGCACAGCACCAGTCTCAAAATTTAGACGCCATAGAACGGCATCCGTTTCAAAATCTAGTCGCCAAAGCACCGCATCAGTCGACGCCATATTTTTCCAATCTTTTGGATTTTCATTATGGTTCAAACGCCATAATACAGCATCATTAGACAGGGCATTCTCTTCAGTTTTCCAAACATATTCGTCGCCGAGCCCTTCGACATAGAAGTTGCCGTCTTCATTAATGTTAGCAGGTCCGTAGAAGTGCTCTTCACCAGATAGGTCTTTCGCAATGTCTAGCGATTGATTCGCGCAACCCATTGCAGTACTAAATAGTGCGTCTCTTGCATTAACCACACCAGAACCCTGCTGGAAAACACTGTAAGCTATCTTGCCATCACTATTTCGTGCAGTATGAGCGCTGTCGATTAAACGACACTTAACATCATCAGGCGTTAGACTTGGATCTTGAGAAATCATCAACGCAGCGACACCTGAGACCACAGCCGCAGCTTGTGACGTACCTGACATTTCAAAATAACTGCCACCGTCGTGATATTCAGGGTGCTTAGTTGCGATTTGTGTATCAAACGACATTAAGCCAGCAACATGCCCACCAGGCGCAACAAGGTCTGGCTTAACAAAACCCGCGGGGGTTGGGCCAGCAGCACTGAAAGAGGCTATTTTGTCGTCACCGGTTACAAACTCAGTGTAATTGTCGGTCATTGCGCCAACGGTAATAATGTAAGGTACATTGCCTGGCACACCTATCGTCATTGGATCTGGACCACTGTTACCAGCTGATGCAACAACAACGATACCCTCTTTCCATGCCTTCATTACCGCTTGATTCAATGGATCTTCCCAGTAGTAAGAGCGCTGCTTACCACCAAAAGATAGGTTTAATACGCGCAAATTGATCTGGTCTTTTACTTGAAGTGCCCAGTCAATACCACGAATAACATCAGCGTACGTCGCTTTACCTTCAGTATCAAACGCTCTAATACCTACAATGGCAGCATTCGGCGCTACACCATATACTTGGCCATAAACATCGTAGTCAGCGTTAGTAGCAACACTCGCGATATGGGTTCCGTGACCATTTTCTTCATTGCTGTAGTTACTAATTGTGTTGGTGATCGCGTCGTATGTACCCCAGAACTTGTCTCTGCCATACAAATCTGTAGATAGACCTAAACCACTAAGGGAAGTCGAAATAGAATCAATGCCGGTATCAAGGAAACCGATAGTGACATCGTCACCATAATTACCATAGTAATGGGCATAATCGGCATCAATATAGTCTGGGATTACAGCAAGAGGCTGCCATCTTCTTTTAATCCAACTATTAAAACCGGACAGTTCAACTTTATAGTTCTCAGTGATAGTAAAAGCACTGTTAGACTTTATTTTCGAATACTGCTCAGGCGTCAACGGCACCGCAATGGCGTTAATTATCGACAATTCGTGTGTCGGAGATAAAGACATCTCTTTGACTAATGACGCTAATACACGGCTGTCATTTGACTTCACAATGTAAGAACGTGTTTGTTGCTCAATGGTCAGTTCCTCAGGAGCTGACGTAAGCCTTAACAGCGAAGCAGCCATGGCGACGAACGAAACGAAACTAATCCGTTTCAATATAGTTTTATTTTTCATTTTTAATCCCCTATGCCCAAAACTTCATTAAAAAATAATCATTTATTCTTTATTTAAACCAGGGATATAAGCTTTCATTCGCGTGTTATGCTGTTATTAACGAACTACGTGTTAATATTTTGTAACAATTCGCATGAATGAAAACATAAACTAATCCCTTTCCCAGCTCAACAGTTTTCTTACTGCACCAAACCTTGAGCCCCTAAAACAAAACATCCAGCCCACATAGTAGGCTGGATTCAATAGCGCTTTTGATAACGACATCAATATTCAATTGGCTAGACTTCAACTACTTTCTTCAACATCAATAACAAAACAGTGTTACCTAAATGTTTGGCATGTTGCGAGAAATTATGAAGTGGAAAAAAATGCGCTTACGTTTTTCCCTTTCAAATTTCTGACATGTTTTGTTAGTAGAGTGAAGGCTGAAGCGATGCGTTTTTTGGCCTCAGTCTCGCTTTCGTTTGATACTAACAGTTGCTAAATCCCCCTCTAGCAATTTACCGACAAATTTTCGAACAATCCCGACAAAAACAAAAAACAAATATAAATTTCAAATAGTTAAAGGATACAATCCAAAATCACCAAGTCGTTATTTCACCATAAGACGTCCTAATTTTGCTATGAAGAAGTGTCAGCTAGATCCGATACTGATGTGCGTTGATTAATCAACAATTATTCAAATCAAAAAAATTATAAGTGTGGTGCTTTGGCGTCAATTGAGCACTCAAAAACACACAACAAAATAACCATGGAGTTACTGTCAGATGAGAAATAACAAAAAGATAGTGCTAAGTGCATTAGCGGTTTCTATTGCACTCGCTAGCACTACGGCACATTCAGCGTCGCAGCCAGAAATTAAGCAAGTAGCCAAAGGCACTAGCGCAGTTCAAAGTTTCGCTGAATGGCGAGCACAAGAAAAACTAAGCCAGCGTGATTACACCGATAGATTAATCATTACTTACAAAGATAAATATCAGCCGGCCTTCAGAAGTAAGGGGCAAGGTATGGGGCAAACACCAAGCTTAGCGAAAAAGCTAGGTGTGAACCTAAAACACGTTAAAACCCTAAAAAACAAAAGCCAAGTAATTCAGCTTGATGAAGCTAAATCAATCAAAGATATTAACGTCTTGGTTGAGCGTATCCGCAGAGATTCATCAGTAGTTTCTGTTGAGCCAGACTATAAGCGCTTTTTAATGTCTCAAGATCAACCTTGGGGTATTTCTCAAACACAGTCAGACCAATTATCTGATGCCAACGCAAGCAATATGACTGTATGTATTATTGACTCAGGTTACGAACAGTCTAACCCTGATTTAGCTGCTAATAATGCATCAGGTACAAATGACTCAGGCACAGGCAACTGGTACCAAGCAGGTGGTTCGCACGGTACACACGTTGCGGGTACTATTGCGGGTGTAAACAATAGCGAAGGTATAGTAGGTGTTTTGCCGAATACCAATGTAAACCTTCACATTATTAAAGTATTCAACGCAAGTGGTTGGGCTTACTCTAGTGACCTAACTGACGCAGTAGACACTTGTGTTAACAATGGCGCTAAAGTTGTTAATATGAGTTTAGGTGGTTCAGGTTCATCGAACGCTGAGCGCAACGCTTTACAAGCTGCTGCAAACCAAGATGTATTGCTAATTGCTGCATCGGGTAATGACGGTAATTCGACATTATCTTACCCAGCGTCTTATGACTCAGTAATGGCCGTTGGCGCTTTAGATAGCAACAACCAACACGCTGAATTTTCACAGTACACAAGCCAAGTTGAAATCTCAGCACCGGGTGAAGCGGTACTATCGACAGTAGCTGGTGATGGCCGCTTAGGTTACATCTCTATTGGTTCAACGACGTATGGTAATGACTCGGTTGTTCCTCAAACCCGCTACGTTCAAAGTGGCAGCAGCTTCTCAGTTTCAAATATCAACGGCAGCGCTAGCGGAACCCTAGCTGCGTGTACAGTTTCAGGAAACAGCTACAGCTGTAGCGGCGTGAGCGGTAATATTTGTTTAGCAGAGCGTAATGACAACCAAGTAGGTAGTAATTACCCTGAAATTAACCCAGCAAAAGCATGTACTGATGCCGGTGCTTCTGCCGTTATCGTATATGGTGATACTGATCGTCCGGGCCTTCAAAACCCATTCTTAGTTGACGCAAATGGCGATGTAACTGTTCCAACAGTATCTGTTGACCGAGCACTAGGTCTGCAGTTGATGGGGCAACTAGGTTCTAGCACGACAGTTACCGTTAACGGTTCTCAAGACTATGCATATTACAACGGTACATCAATGGCAACGCCTCACGTAGCTGGTGTAGCTGCTTTAGTATGGAGCAACAACATTAACTGTACTGCAGAGCAAGTTCGTTCAGCATTGAAAAACACAGCATTAGATATTGATGTTGCAGGCCGTGATAACAGAACGGGTTATGGCCTTGTTCAAGCTAAAGCAGCGTCAGACTCACTGGCATCTTCATGTACAGGTACTACGCCACCATCTTCAGGTGTTGTACTAGAAAATGGTGTTGCACAGTCTAACTTAAGTTCTAGTACTGAGCTGACATTTACGATGGAAGTGCCTGCAGGCGCGACTGACCTTTCATTCAATATGAGCGGCGGTACTGGTGACGCCGACTTATACGTGAGATTTGGCTCAGTACCAACCTCAAGCACTTACGATTGTCGTCCTTATGAGAGTGGTAATAATGAAAGTTGTGCTATTTCTAACGTACAAGCAGGTACTTACTATGTGACAATTGATGCTTACTCTGCATTTAGCGGCGTATCGTTAACCGGTTCTTACACAGCGCCAGGTAACGGCGGCGGTGCGACAGGTGGTAGCGCTTCAGTATCAGATATTAGTATTTCTCGCAGTCAATGGCTGTACTACACTATCGATATTCCAGCAGGTATGTCGACATTAGACTTCGTAATGAGTGGCGGTACAGGTGACGCAGACTTACACATCCGTCAGGGTTCACAACCAACATTGTCACAATACGATTGTCGCCCATACGAGAGTGGTAACAATGAAACATGTTCGTTTACTAACCCAGCAGCGGGTACTTGGCACATTGGTATCTATGGATATCGCGCATCAAGTGGCATGGATTTAACGGTTACTTACAATCCTTAGTTTTAAAGAGATTTACATGAGCTACTCCCTGGTTCACGTAAATATTCAAACGTAAAAAAGCGGCTTTGGTGCCGCTTTTTTTATTCTAAATTTGTCCAACTATCTCTTTCTACTCCACAATTCATCCATATTTCGTTGATATCCTTTTTTAAAAATACCTCGCGTAAATTATAGGTATAATATGAAAGCCTTAGTCCAAGCTTTATTCTTGTTGTTCGTTACAGCGAACGCACAAGCAACTAACATGAAAAACATTTTAAGCCGTCTTGCTATTTTGAGTTTGCCAATAGTTTTCAGTACAGCACAAGCATCTCAAGATTATGATGACTTAGAATTACGCGGAATCGTAAAGTCAGAGTATTCTGATATTGACCAGTTTGGATTAACAGGTATAGAAGTGCGCGCAAGTAAACGATGGCGTAACGTTTTTGGGGAGCTTCGTTACCGCGACGTCAGCGATAAACACGAGGGGATAAAGCTTGAGGAAGACCGCTGGAGTGCTAGCCTAGGTTACGTTGCGTATTATTCAAAAAGCCTACATTTTGATATTCGTGCTAACCATGGAAACATTGAAGCCGAGCTAAGTAACGAATATGGCAGTGCCGATTTCGATACCAATTATTACAGCGGAAGTGGGTTTGTTCATTATAACGTTTTAGATAATGTTAACCTTTATGCAGGATTAGAATATCAGAACTTAAAAGACGCACCTGACCAAAAAGCGTATCACCTAAGTTCAATATACACCTTTAATGCATTGTCTGTAGGTGCTGAGCACGTTAAGTATTCCGACTCGGATTATACTGAGATACTCTTTTTAATTCATGGGACTAAAAGCACTTCCAAGTGGAGTTCACGGTATAGAAAAAGTACTGTGAATCAGTTTAAATACTTCCAACCCCATAGCAAACGATGTATCTGACGGACCGTCTCGTTTGCTATTACCCTAAATCATTTGCTAGCAATAGAACTGCTCTTTTTCGTCAAGCTGGGGCTTACCAAAGACATGATTCGAGTGAAGCAAAGCCACATATTGTTATGTATGAACAAGCATGGCTATTAATTAATCGAAAAATACACTTTATTTTAGACGGCTAAACGTCCATAATTCCATTTAGAATCTAAGTGGAACTAGTTAAGGTACGATTTTGAATAGCGGCTCAGAGTTAAAAGCTCGATATAACGATAACAACCGAGGTGTGTACTTCATTGGCACAACGCCACCTAAAAGTGATACCCCGATTGAGCAAGTAGATAACATTGTTCAAAAGTTACTTGAGCGAGTCAGTGATATTGATGTCGATGGTTTTATTGTTTACGACATTCAAGATGAAGGCTCTAGAACGAATGATCCGAGACCATTCCCTTTCAAATGTACTCATGACCCACGTTTATATTCGTCATTACTTAATAAGAAATCGACTCGCCCTGTCATCACCTACAAAAGCGTTGGTCAATCGAGTATTGAAGAATTTCACCAATGGGCCGATGAAGCTTGGCATGACTACAACGTGAGAGATCTCGTGCTGGTAGGCAGTCCGTCTCACAAGAATCAAGTTTCATTGTCGTTGAATGAGGCTTATTCAGCACTCCAAGACAATGAAAATGACTTTTTTACTGGCGGTATTACAATTGCTGAACGCCATGCGACCAAAGGCAATGAACACCAACGCTTAATTGAGAAATATGAGCAAGGCTGCAATTTCTTTATTTCACAAGCCATCTACAACCCGCAAGCGACGATCGATCAACTAACTCGTTATGCCATTGAATGTAAAAATTCAGGCTTAAAACCACAAAGGATCATCTTGACCTTTTCACCCTGTGGTAGCCAAAAGACATTAGAGTTCATCGAATGGTTGGGTGTGAGTGTGCCAGAAGCAACAAGCTTGCGCATATTAAACGCTGACAAGCCGCTTTATGAATCAATTCGAATTTGCGCCAATAGCTTGCAGCAGATCTTAGACGCGGTTATTCCTTACAATCTGCCATTGGGCTTAAATATTGAGAGTTTAACCAACCGCAAAGAAGAAATTGATGGGTCTATTCTTTTGTATAAATTACTGCGCTCGATGATGGATAACTACTTGGCCAAAAACGAGCTAATGGCACTTAGCCAGGCTTAATACCAACAGCCAAAGTATAAACAACAAAGCCCGACGAGATCGTCGGGCTTTGTTTTAACTTCTCAGAAACAGCTCTGAATAGATTAAATATTTAATGTAATTGATATTACACACATTAATATCAGGCTTTAGCACTTACCGTTTTCTCAAAACAAAAATAAGCCAACTCAGCCGCTTGCTGCGATGTTACACCCTCTTCTGTTTGCTGCAGCCAACCAGCATAAAAGAGCCCGTCAACATAATGATTTAACCAAGCACTCGATAGCTTCTGATCCGGCTTTACCTCTTTTCGAATCTCATCGATTAGCTCGAGCATTTCCGCTTTATGCTCTGCGTCAATTTGCTTAAGATCAGGGTTAATTTCAATAAAGTGCTCTAGATCACTCAAGAACTTATACTCCTGCGTTAGCGGCATCGCATATTGAAACAATAACTCCATGGCATGCATCGCTGACGTTGCTTCGCCCTCAATTGACTAGACTGGGTATTTGTCAAGACAATTGCAGATTATCCTAGCGGGTAAGAGCAGAATTGACTGAGAACTAAGCAAAACTGCACTGTAACAAGTGTATTTACTCTATATTTTCAATGCATTTATCAGTATTTTGAAGTGTGCACTCATTAGCGTAATTTCAATAATTGTCGATAATTGCTAAATCATTTCTGCCAGTAGTTAACAATACCATCAGTAAGCAAGAAAAGTGAGCCACGCACTTACTGAGAAAGCTGTAGCTACAGCGATGTATTGAGGTGACCACCGTCCACGGGCAGCGCAATGCCATTAATAAATGAGCCTTCATCAGAGCACAGCAACATCAACGGAGCGGTTAATTCATCTAATTGACCGAGTCTTGTAGCAGTAGTTGTCTGCAGGTAAGCTTGGCCCTTTTCTGTATTGAAATAATCAGTATTCATCTCAGTCTCAAAATAGCCTGGGCACAAAGCATTCACCCTAATGTTCTTGCTAGCAAGCTCCAAGCACATTGCTTTAGTCATTTGAATGACGCCAGCCTTTGAAATGGCATAAGTACTGTCACCAAAACCAACACGCAGGCCCAAAATGGAGGCGATATTAACAATGCTTCCTTTTGTGTTGCTGTTAATCATGTGCGTGGCAACGGCTTTGGCAACACGCCAAGCACCAGAAAGGTTTGTTTCTAGGACAAACTGCCAGTCAGTTTCTTCAACATTAACGAAGCGTTTAGGGTCTGCTACTCCGGCATTATTAACAAGGCAATCTATCGAGCCATATAGCATTACCGCATTTTTAATAACGCCTTCAACAGCTTCAGCATTTGTAACATCAAGGGTTAAAGCACTTGCTTCACCGCCTGTAGCGCTAATTTCTTCAACGAGTTGCTTTAGCTTCTGCTCTCGTCTTGCTGTAACAATTACTTTAGCCCCTGCATTTGCCATAACTTTGGCGAAATGCGCGCCTAAGCCACTTGAGGCTCCTGTCACTAGCGCAACTTTATTCTGCATACTTCCTTTGTATCGCGAGTTAATCGATTGCTTGGTCATATTGTTCCCCGGCATTACGCTTATGAAATAATTTGCGCAGCTAACTTCAATAGAGGTCTTATTTCCTCCCCCATTTGCGCCGCATTTTTGTTAGAAGAATTCCCTGCCAAAGAGCGCTTTTTCACCCCTTGCAAAATAGCGGCTAGCCTAAAGAAACTAAACGCCAAGTAGAAATTCCAATTGGGTATTTCGGCTATCCCCATCCGATTGCAATATTCAGCGACATACGCTTGTTCACTGGGAATGCCTAGCGCTGCTCTATTAACGTCTCCTAAACCAGATAACATACTATCGCTACGCATTCTCAACTGCATACATTGATAAGCTAGGTCGGCATAGGGGTGACCTAAGGTAGAAAGCTCCCAATCAGCTAATGCCAAAACACGCTCTGTATCTTTCGAAAACATCATGTTATCTAGTCTGAAATCGCCATGTACCAAAGTGAGTTTGCCGTCATCTTCCGGTAAGTTTTCAGGTAGCCATGCAATTAAGAGCTCCATATCATTTATGACTTCAGTTTCCGCTGCTCTGTATTGCTGAGTCCAACGCTCTATCTGCCGCTGAAAATAGTTTCCAGGACGGCCAAAGTCACTTAATCCTGTCGCTTCGAGGTCTACAGAATGCAATGCCGCCATAATGCGATTCATCTCGCTGTAAACGTTTTTTCTTTGGGCTTTAGATAGCTCGGGTAATTTAGGGTCCCAAAATACTCTGCCATCAATGAATTCCATGACATAAAACATACTGCCAATAACACTATTGTCTTCACAAAGGTGATAGACCTTTGCGACCGGCACCTGTGTATTCGCTAAGGCAGAAATCACTCTATATTCTCGGTCTACCGCATGTGCTGACTTTAATAAGTTGCCCAATGGCTTTCGGCGAAGCACATAGTTACCACTTTTAGCCGTTAACAAATACGTTGGATTAGATTGACCGCCTGCGAATTTCTCTTCGCTAACCGGTCCCTCAAAGCCATCAATGTGTTGCATTAAATATTGCGCCAACTTGATAGTATCAATCGAAAAGTCTTGCTTGTTAGCCATACTAGTCTCCACTTTAGAAAATCTCAAAAGATCAGCTACTTCCCTATGATAAAACTTGCACAAGTTGTCGCGCTGCCGCCTAAGTTAAAAGTCCCCATATTGTTGGCATTTGGCAGCTGACACGCGCCCGCTTGGCCCGTTACTTGTTTAAAACAATCTAACATCATGCGCACGCCGGTTGCGCCAACAGGGTGTCCTAAACCAATCAAGCCACCGCTAGGGTTAATGGGGAAATCACCATCTTTATTAATACGACCAGCCTTAATCGCTTTGTAACTTTCACCAGGCGCAGTTAGCCCCCAATGATCAATTGCCATATATTCAGTAATGGTAAAACAGTCGTGCGTTTCTAGTCCGTCAAGCTCGGTCGCACTCAACATACCTGCGCGCTGCAATGTCTCATTTACCATTTGATTAGCATGTGGGAAAATTAACGGGCTGTCTTTACTGATACGCATCTTTTCTTCAAAAAGTATCGGTGCACTGCGGTGCCCCCAACCTTTAATGTAGGGAAGTTCACTTAGCGAAATGCCTCGTTTAGCTGCATATTCTCGCGCAATTTTTTCATTTGCTAAAAAAATACAGGCGGCGCCGTCTGTTATTTGCCCACAATCCATCTTTCGCATTTTCCCTTCGATAACAGGGTTCAATGCGTCATCGTTGATAAAACTCTGCTCATCAAAATGCCATGCTTTAGACTGTGCAAAAGGATTTGTTCGAGCATTGTCGTAATTAATACGAGCGATCGTCTTTAGACTGTCGTAGTTGAGGCCGTAACGCTTATCGTATTCTTGTGCCAATAAATCAAACATATAAGGCCAAGGGTAATTACAATCCGTCGCTTCGTTTCCTCTGTAGGTGGCAGCTCCTAGGTAATCGCTTCCAACTTTGCCATCGACGTTACGCATTAGCTCCAAGCCAACGACGCAAGCCAAACCATAGTGGCCAGCTTGAATATCTGACATTGCCGCCAACGCTGCCATCGAACCAGAAGCACACGCCGCCTCATGGCGAGAAGTGGGAATATTAGCGAGTTCTGGATAGGCTTGACCGAAAAATCCGCCTAACAACCCTTGTCCAACGAACAATTCACCGACGAAGTTACCGACATGCCCAACGTCGACTTGTTCAGGTTCAATTCCAGTGCTGGCAAAGGCATCATCTAACACCTCTTTAAACATATCAAAAAGCGTTTTTCCTTCTCTGTGCCAGTTGCGTGAAAAGTCTGTCTGCGCACCACCGAGAATATATACTTTGTTTTCTAGCATCACTTTCTCCCTATCTTCTTGTTCTTTTTTTATGGCAATGAATCAATTTCAACAACGGTTGACTTACCGTATTTGCTTCATAATGCTCTAGCCTTTAAAGGCTTATTTCTTCTGACTTAACCGTGTATTTTTAGGCGCTTTCTTGAACACTTTAAAAACACCCCCTCCTACACAACAAAACAAAATTTCTTTCAAATAAATGACAAAACAACTAGTTAACATCGTTTGACACCTTGACGATTTTTCGGTAATGATAGTCTCATAACGAAAGCAACCTGTACAGAATTTAACTATTTCTTCGTGTTAATTCATGTTCAGAAACCAATTCATCTAGATAAATACTGGGGAGTGATAAATGCCAATAAGAGCATTAGTGATGATTACCGTGTCTTTGATACTAGGCGCCTTAATGGCTAAGGCGGGTAATCAAGTAAGCGTAATTTGGCAGGACGTGCCCATGTTTGGTTTGTGCATTACCATTGCATTTGTTATTCAATGGTTGGTTTTCATACCTTCTTACCTCAAACAAACTGAACACTTTTATGATTTAACAGGCAGTGTTACCTATTTATCTATTACCGCTTTCATTTGCGTTATCACGTTTGACCAACTCGACATCCGAAGTATAGCTTTAGCGACCATGGTAGCTATATGGGCGGCGCGTTTAGGTACTTTCTTGTTTATACGCATTTCAAAAGATGGCTCAGATAACCGCTTTGATGAGATCAAACCAAACCCGTTCCGCTTTTTCGCCGCCTGGACCATCCAAGGGTTATGGGTAACCGTAACAGCTTCCGCGGCTTTTGTAGCAATGTTGTCCGATAACAAGCAACCCTTAGGCATGATAGGCATGTTCGGCATAGCACTTTGGATAATCGGCTTTACTCTTGAAGCTGTAGCTGATCATCAAAAACGTGTATTTAGAGCCACTAGAGAACTAACTGGGGATAAGTTTATACACACGGGTTTATGGGCTTACTCACGTCATCCAAATTACTTTGGGGAAATCGTATTGTGGATTGGAGTTAGCCTAGTTGCACTGCCAGTTTTATCAGGCTGGGCTCACGCTACCTTAATCTCCCCTGTCTTTGTCTTTTTATTGCTGACCCGCGTAAGCGGTCTACCTGCGCTAGAGAAAACAGCAGACAAACGCTATTCCGGCGACAGCCTATATGAAGCATATAAGGCAAATACTCCTATACTTGTGCCTCGTTTAACTAGACCCGAATTGCAGCCAAGTGATAACAAAGTCAAAGTTACTTAATTAGTACCGGAACCTAAAAGACATTGTTTTTAAAGGAAATTTAAACGCTAGTGATTTGGTATGCAGTATTTAAGAAGCTAAAGCAAAAAGTTAATACAAAAAGTTAAGTACGTTGAAAGAGAGTGGAGTGGATATGTCGCGAGATAACAATGAAAGAGCGGTAAGCAGTGAGGTAGAGTCACCTATTTCAAGGCTTTACTTTTGGGAAAAAGAACACGCTGACACGGTTTATATGACCCAGCCCATCGACGGCCGATACATAGAATTTACTTGGCAAGAGACGCTTGTGCAGGCCAGAAAAGTTGCTGCCGCGCTGCGCAGTAGAAATTATCCTAAGGGAAGTCGTATCGCGATTCTTTCAAAAAATTGTGCTCACTGGATAATCGCTGATATGGGTATCGGCATGGCAGGCCATGTATCAGTACCAATTTTCGCTACCGCTGGCAAAGGCACTATAGAATATGTACTTGAGCACGCTGAATGTCCGCTAGTTTTCGTCGGTAAGCTAGATGAGCCTGAAGCTTCAATTAGTTATTTACCTGGAAATATTGAACAAGTAGCTTTCCCCTACAAAGGTGCTGATGTACCTGTTTCCTGGGATGAATTTACTAATATTGCGCCAATTACTGACAATCCGATTCCAGATATGGATGACATTTATAGCATCATCTATACATCAGGAAGTACAGGACAGCCTAAAGGAGTTGTTCACACCTTTAGAACGCTCAGCTGGGCCGCGAGTCACTCTATCCATACGCTCGACGTCACCGATCAAGATAGGATAATGAGCTACCTGCCACTGGCACATATTACCGAGCGAGCGCTGGTCCAACTCTCTAGTTACTACTCTGGCATGCGGTTGTTTTTTGTTGAGTCACTAGATACGTTTACGCGTGATGTGAAGTACTGTGCTCCTACCCTTTTTGTTTCGGTGCCGCGCTTGTGGACTAAATTCCAAATGGGAATATTGTCTAAAGTTTCGCAAAAGAAACTAAGTTTCCTACTTCACCTACCAATAATCGGTAAGAAAATCGCGGCCCAGATTCGCAAGCAGCTTGGCTTAGACTCGGCCCGATATTATGCCTCTGGATCGGCACCGCTGGCTCCTGCAACAATTAAATGGTTTACCAAGCTTGGTATCAATATCTCTGAAGCATGGGGCATGACTGAAAACTCTGCTTATGGCACTTGCTGTGTGCCGTTTAGAGAAGACAAAATAGGCTCCATTGGCAAAGCGTATAACGGTGTCGACATGCGTGTCGCAGAAGATGGTGAGATTCAGGTAAAAGCCCCGTGTGTCATGATCGGTTACTACAAAGATCAAGAGAAAACCTCGGGCGTTTTTACTAATGACGGTTATTTGCGAACCGGTGACAAAGGTGTTGTTGATAGCGAAGGTTACTTCACCATCACTGGCCGACTGAAAGATATTTTCAAAACCGCTAAAGGCAAATATGTCACGCCAGCTCCTATTGAAGCCAAAATCATGGAAAACGAAATTGTTGAACAAGTTTGCGTGACTGGTAACAACTTAGCGCAACCGGTAGGGCTGCTCGTTCTCTCTGAAGAAGCTAAAAAGGAAAGTAACAGCGCTATCAGTGCAAGCCTTCTACAAACATTAGAAGCGGTAAACCTAACATTGGAAAGCCACCAGAAGCTCGACCGACTTATTGTGTTTTCTGAACAGTGGTCGGTAGATAACGACCTGCTAACACCTACGTTAAAAGTCAAAAGGCACACGATTGAAGAAAAGTTTGCCAGTGTGATTACTGACACGTACCGCGACAAGGTGGTGTGGACACGTTAGTGTCACCGAAATTATCACTGACTTTTCCGGATATAAAGTCCAAAAAATTCTTTGAAGAAGCGAAGTAAAAGGAAAGAAAAAACACTTTGTTTATGGTCTGCCGTTTAAATGCCCAGTAGTTCAACAGTATTCAGGCGTATTACTGACAGGTTGATAAGCCAAAACAACACAAAACTAACAATAAAATAATAAATATTAATTAAAACAATAAGTATTAATTAGAACAATAAATATTAATTAGAACAATAAATTACAACAAAAAGTATAGCCCAAAGGGGGAGGTAAACTAATGAAGACAGGCGTTGTTTCGAGGTTTTTATTATCATTATGTGCTGTGGGAGTTTCTAGTGCGCTAGCACAAGCAAACGAAAACAGTGAAGAAGGGGAAAAAGTCACGTTAGAAATCATTGAAGTGACTTCCCAGCGCAGAGTAGAGAATATTCAAGATGTTCCAATCTCTGTGGCTGCACTTTCAGCAAAAGAACTAGAGCGCGTTTCTATCGATAAAATCGATGATTTACAGCTTTACGTGCCTAACCTTTCAATGACCGAGACCGGTCTATCGACACAAACATACATTCGCGGTATTGGTACTGGTAACAACCAAGGTTTTGAACAATCGGTTGTACAATTTGTCGATGGTGTATCTCATGCCAGACAACAACTTAGTCGCGCACCATTTTTTGATTTAGAGCGCGTTGAGGTATTGCGAGGCCCACAGAGTATTCTGTTTGGGAAAAATGCGATTGGTGGTGCATTAAATATCAGCACAGCGAGTGTTGAAGAAGAAAACACTGGCAGAGTATTCGCTCAGTTTGGCGAGTACGGTACCACCGAGTTTCAGGGTATTATCAACCGAGAGCTAGTTGACTCTAAGCTTTTCGGACGCCTCTCGATTCGAAGCTTTGAAGACGACGGCTATGTGTATAACAAAACCTTAGATAGAGACGAACCTCAACGCGAAGACCTAACTATTCGCGCTAAGCTAAAGTACATCATTAACAATGACTGGAACCTTAATTTAAAGTACGAGCGCAACGAGTTTGATACCGTTGGCCGTCAGATCGAAATCATTCAAGACCAAGGTAATCCTGGCGCTCCATTTGGCGCAACCTTAGCTGGATTGTTTGGCGTAACAGACGCTATTACCGATACCGAGCTTAACTATGAGCGAGACTCAAACGGTGACACTAGCCACAACCAAACAGATTCATATGTATTTACCGTCAACGGTATGATTGGGGACCTAACGTTTGAATCAACCAGCGCTTTTTTAACGTATGAGCTAGACGAGCTCTGCGACTGTGACTTTATCGCTGCAAACATTATCGAAGCACCTTTATATGAAGAATATGACCAATTCAGTCAAGAATTTCGCATAGCCTCACCAGCTAACCAGTCGTTCACTTGGCAAGCAGGTGCGTTCTATCAAACCAGTGACATGGATTATGTAGACTCAATTACCATTCCAGAGGGCCCTGTTGGTCGTCCTGATTTATCAATACTGCCAACAACGGTGTTTTCATTAACACAAGATATTGCTCTTGGTAATGCCATTTCCGGTGTTATAGCCGAGCGTAACTACACTCAAGACTCCGACTCTTTCTCAGTTTTTGCGCAAGGTGATTGGAAAATTACCGAGCAGATGATGGTATCTGTTGGTGCTCGCTGGGTAACAGAAGATAAAGAAGCCACACGTTCAATGGTAGTTAGCGACATTGATACAGGTCAGCCATCCTTCCTTGGTGGTGCAGTACTTAATAGCGTATTTGCGATTGAAAGTGAGCAAACAACAGGACACAACCTCAAAGGCGACCGTTCAGAAAACTCGCTTGATCCAAACATTAAGCTGCAATATTTCGTAAACGATGACTTAATGCTTTATGCAAGTTGGTCAAAAGGTTCGAAATCAGGTGGCTATGACACGCGTTCGAATATTGTCAGCTCATTTGAGTTTGAAGGTGAAGAAGCATCTGCTTTTGAAGCCGGCTTCAAGAGCACTTTCTGGGATGGTCGCGCAAGATTAAACGCCGCTGCCTACTATACCGATTACGAAAAGCTTCAAGTTGGTCAGTTTGACGGCCGATTAGGTTTCATCGTTGGTAACGCTGATGCGGAAATAAGCGGCCTCGAACTCGATGGCTCTATTGCTGTTACTGAAGATTTAACACTCTCATATTCAGCAGCTTACCTCGATCACGAATATACCGACTACACAAATGGCAATTGTTATTATGCGCAGCAATTTGATACGGAAAACCCGGATTTCGCAGCGCGCTTTGACCCGACCACTAACTTATGTGATTACACGGGGTTAAGCGGTCAATACACCCCAGAATTCAGTGGTAACCTCAATGCAGATTACTTTGTAGCACTTACAGAGTATATGGATTTGCATATTAATCTGAACTACAGCTACACAGGCTCACAGAATGTTCACCAAAACTTAGATCCTACGTTTGAAGTTGATTCTGTTGGACGCGTTGACCTGAACATTGCATTTGAGTTTGAGGACTGGGGCATCGAGATTTTGGGTAGAAACATTACTGATGAAGAGTTTGTCACCTACGCCAACAACTCGCCATTATCAGGAACGTTCGGTGCAGATACTATTTATGGCTTTGTCGCACCGCCTTCCATTTGGAGCTTAAGAGGCTACTACAACTTTTAGGCCTCTTTTTAGGCTGCTCGATCTCCCCATTGAGCAGCCTAGTTTTTAGCTTTCTCTCCTCAAAGCTCACCTGCCCCGACGCTCACCTGCTATAGATAATTTCATAATTTAACGACAACTACTTAGCTGCAATAACTTAATCGCAATTGCTTAGCGGCAATAAAAAACCCCGAACATGTCGAGGCTTATTTCAATGCTGAAGTAGTCAGTACTAACGCTCGATTAACGTGGCAACGCCGACACCTGCACCGCCAGGAATTGCAATTAATGCACGCTTTAAATCTCTACGCTCCAGCTCGTCCAATACAGTAGACACTAGAATCCCGCCAGTAGCACCTAACGGATGCCCCATAGCAATCGCTCCGCCATTAACATTAAATATGTCATCAGCGATCGCAAAATGACGCTGGAAATTTAGCACACTGGCAGCAAATGACTCGTTAATTTCCCACAGGTCAATATCACTTTCGCTTAAGCCCGCTGACGACAATAGCTTTTCAGTTGCCTTAATGTGCCCTGTTAACATAATGACAGGGTCGGCGCTAGCATCTTTAGCTTGCGTAACTTTTGCGCGAATGGGTAGCTGCTGCTCGCGGCACGCTTTTTCGCTTGCTAGTAACACTAAACTAGCACCATCAACTAATGCTGGTGAGCTACCTGCGCTATGCCTGCATTCTATGCCTTCTAACCCTGCCGCTGCTAATGCTGGTTTGGCTTGTTCTAGCGCTTCAGCAAAAGCTACAGGCAATGCCTCAAATTGAGCTGATGTTGCTTCTGGTCTTATGGCGTTATCAATAGCTAGTGTGTTCCCTTCAATCGGCACTAAGCTCTTGCTGAAATAGTTCAGCTCAGCGGCATTTGTCGCACGTTGATGTGAGCGAAGTGCATAAGCATCAAGCTGCTCTCGCGAAAAACCAAGGTGACAGGCAATTAAATCTGCTGATAAACCCATGTGCATAAAGCGCGTTGCTCTCATCACTTTCGGGTTGCTAAACCAATCGCCTTTATCTTTAAACATCGGGACTTGGCTAATTTGTTCGACCCCGCCAGCGACTACAATATCACTCATACCTGACTTAATTTTGCTGGCAGCAATATTGATTGCATCCAAGCCAGAGCAACAAAATCGATTAACCGTTGCGCCAGATACACTGTCTGACCAGCCAGCATAAAGTGCAGCAGTTTTGGCTACATTGGCACCTTGCCCATCTACTTGGGTGTTACAACCAAGAATGACATCATCAACTAATGATGTTTCTAAAGGCTGTCTTGAGGTTAGCGCTTTGAATAACGGCTTTAGCATATCAACAGGCCTTAGCTCACTGTATTTGCTACCTGTTTTACCAATCCGTGCTCGTGGTAATCTAACGGCATCTACAATACATGCTTGTTGCATTGTCACTCTCCATCTTTTCTATCGTTAGACGCAAATGCATCCATTGTTATTGTGTTATTACTTATGTGCATACTGTCGAATTTCATCACCGCTTGCCCAGCAGGCATGCGTACCACTGCTAATTTGGTGAGGCAAAATAATGCGACAGACGGGCCCAGCTGCAATATCCTTTGCGTCTAGCAAGACACACTCTGAGCGCTTTGCTTTGGTATCAGTGATAAAAGTAACAATGTAGCCATCATCTTCATCTTTTGAACCAATTCTCGGCACAAATGGCGCTTCAGAGCCGTATCTATCTTCGCCGAATTCATACCGTGTTTTTTTACCAGTTTCTAAGTCATGTTTTACTAAACCAGAAAATAGAAAACGTCCCGGCTTATTCCACACACTGTAGTAGTAGCGATTTTTGATTCCCGCATAATGTTGATTGAAGGTGCCAAACTCTAAGATTTCATCGTCAAGATGTCCTTCTTTCACTTCACCGGTTTTCATATTGAAACGCCAGCGATGTAAACGCGTTTGCAGTGACTGTAAGTCAAGTCCGGCCATGATCTTACCGGGAATTCGCGGCCACCATTTCAACGGCTTCGGGTTAGGCCGGTCCTGATAATAACCATCTAATACAACTTCATCACCATCTTCATAAGCATTCATCCAATGCAACACATAGGTTGGGCTCGCCTCAAACCACTTGATGTCTTCTTCCTTACCGTATCTCGGCAAAATAGCGAAACGCGCAGGCATGTTGCGGTGATACTTAGGTAGATACTTTTTCTCAGGAATGATTTCAGGGATCCAAAACAGCGGGAAATCGGCCAATATCGAAAAGTTCTTTGAGAACGCCATATCATGCGGTAAGCGAGGCCCTGGTAATGGCACAGGCGTGTAATGCACAAGTTCGTTGTGTTCATTAATCACACCGTAGTGTTGATAAGGAGGCTCGGTCGAGTAGTTAAAAAACAGCATTTCACCGGTATTTAAGTCAACTTTGGGATGTGCTGAAATTCCATCTTCAGGTGCCCACTCCTGTTTGCCTTGCGGCTCAAGAGTGTATGGGTCAAGTAAGTACCCTTCACCGCATTGCCAGAACGTCGACATAACTTTACCAGCATGCACTACAACATCAGTGCTAGAAGAGTCTTTGATATAACCTTGCGCACCCCAGCCTTTTCTAGTACCCGGCGTTATCTTGTTGGCAATACCCTGCCACAGTGCCTTGCCTGCTTCTTGCTCAGCCTTAAATCCATCTGTTTTTACAAAACGATTTCGATACTCCGCTTTGCCATCTTTAAAGCTCACGCTATGCAACATACCGTCGCCATCAAATGGGTGGTACAAGCCTATGGCTTGATGGGCTGGGTTTTCTGTATTGCGTATGTAAACCCCATCAATATCTCTGGGAATTGTGCCGATGACTTCCATTTCGGTGGCGGTGTATTCTTTCTTGTTTGGCTTCCATGCACCCCGCAAATATGGGTGTAACGAAGGCTTGATAGTAGTTTTTAATTTGGGCTCAAGTTTAGTCTTCATAATATTTTTACACTCTATTCATCAAAGTAACTTTCATTATGATACTAACTTGCATTAGAAGACAAGCTCTTTTTTTGTACAGCGCTTTAGTGCATAATGAACAACCATAGATTTTGTGATGACTTTTAAATTGACAAAGATTGTCAAAGTACTTAAAAAAGATATACTTGCTGCATGACAGATGTGTCCTCTATTCCTCTTATCCTCAATGCGACCATTTCCAGCGATTTAGATGTTATCGGTGACCGCTGGACACTTTTAATTTTGAGAGACTTGTTTTTAGGTCGAACTAGATTTGAAGCATTGCGCACTCACACAGGTGCAAGTAAAGCGACCTTGAGTCGACGATTGGAAACATTGATTCAGGCAGATGTGGTCAAACGCCGTCAGTTAAATCCAAGCAATAAACATTTTGACTATTTATTGACAAGCAAAGGTCTTAAGTTATTTGGCGCGTCGGCATTGGCATGGCAGTGGGAAAATCGCTGGCTGAAAACTGAATCATCAGAAACACTACCTAGGATATTACTGCATAAATCATGTGGACAGCCTATCGTCCCGGAAACTGTGTGTGCTCATTGTGGTGAGCAAGTCGCTTTTGATGAAGTAAAATGGGATGTCTCGAGCGATTCATTTAAGCAGCAATTTGAAGTGATACAAAGCGCCAATAAAATGCGAAGAGTACGCAATAGTCAGACTCAAGCATTAGACGGCAGTATGGCTGGGATAAGTGATCTTATCGGAGATCGATGGACGCTGCTTATTCTTATCGCTGCTTTTATGGGGGCCAAGCGAAACCGTGAATTTGCTCAGTATCTGAATATCGCCAGTAATATTCTAAGTCAGCGACTGACTATGTTGTGCGATGAGCAATTATTTGAAAAAACAGAATATCAGCAAAACCCACCGCGCCACGAATACCTATTAACCGACAAGTCGAAGGCGCTATTTCCTCTTGTTATGATCTTAAGGCAGTGGGCAATTGATTTTCACCCAATCCCAGAATTGCTTAAACATGTAACATGCGGCGCGGAGCTGAGGCTCTCAGTTAACTGCAAAACCTGTAAGACAGAACTCCTTCCGGAAGACATTAGCTTTTAACTGCTGCAAATAAAAGCTAGCGAAGATCTTTAAAGTTAAATTTTTTGGTGGGATATAGGCAGCTCGATTGTAAACATTGTTCCAACACCAACTTTTGACTCAACTCGGATGTTACCATTATGCTCACCAATAATATTGTGAACGATATGAAGGCCTAAGCCTGTGCCCGAGCCTACAGGTTTTGTCGTAAAAAAAGGCTCAAATAATTTAGATTTATATTCATCAGCAACCCCTGTACCGTTATCTTTTATTTTTATGATAATGAACTCTTTATCGTTATACGTACTAATTTCAATTTTTCCTTCTTCTCCAATAGCATGCGAAGCGTTAACCAAAAGATTGACAAAAACCTGAAGCAACTTTTGGGGGTAGACTAAGAGCTCGATTTTGCAATCAAGCTGTTTTTTCACATCCGCTTTATTTTTTAATTCATTCCTCACTAGCGTCAAACTTTGCTCTATCAAATCGTCGATATTTGACAGCGTTTTTTCTGAGCTTTCACAATGGCTATAGCCACCCAAGCCAGCCACAATATTTTTTATTCTATCAATCCCGTCTTTTGAAGCAGACATTAAATCTGGAATGTCATCAAATATGTAACTGATATTTTCTCTTTCATATGTTTCTTTCAATACTGGCGTTTCTTGATTGTTTTTCGCTACATCGACATACCGTTCAATGTTTCCTAAATATTCCTCTAAAGTAGCAACATTACTATTTACAAAACCAATAGGGTTATTTATCTCATGAGCTATGCCAGCAGCCAGTTGTCCGATAGATGCCATTTTTTCGGAATGTATGAGTTGTTTATTGAGATTTAATAGTGCTTTTTCATTTTTCTTTTTTTGATCGATATCACTGATACACAACAAATAAAAATTTTGTTCGTCTATTGATAAAGATTTCCCTGTAAATTCAATATAGCTGGCGTTTAACTTTGTTGATAACAATGTTTGCTCATGATATTTCAGCGCATATACCTCATCGAAGTCTCCGTCTACGGTGGCCATTGATGGAACAAAATGAAAAACTTTTTGCCCGCGAATTAGGTCGTGTTTGCAACTGAACAAAAGTTCTGTTTCTGGGTTTAAATCTCTGATAACGCCACTCTCATCAACTAACACTATAGCAAGTGGTACTGTATTCATTATCAAGGAAAGTCTATTAGAAGTATTAAGTGTGTTAAGCCTTTCGCGTTGAGCTATCTGTTTTTCAAAATAAATTTGCTCCATAAATTGATGGATGGCTTTGCTTAAAAGTACTATCTCCGAAGGGCCATTCGATAATACAAATTGCTCAGGAGTTGACGGTTTTGATTTATTGGAGGCTACAGCTATGAGATATTGAACGGGTTGAACGAGACTTCTAACCAACCAAACACCGATAACGAAGATTACAGAAAGATAGCAGACGCCCAATATAATTGTGCGAACTTTAACAAGTTGACGAGTGCGTTCTAATTTTTCTCTCAATCGCAATTCATTGTCTCGATAACCAAATTTAATTCTTTTCATGGTTATGACCATGTTTGTTGTTATCCGATCAGATTTTTCTATATTGTTCAACCACAAATCTTTGTTAGGTTCACTGAGTTTAGACAGCTTTAAAACAATGTCAGTGGTCTCTAAAATCTGCTTTTGCAAGGAAGTTAAGTCACGATTTATCGATCGTTCTGAATTATCAGCTATTAGTTGAACTATTGACTTATTTAATTGTATTGATTGTTCACTAATGCCATTTGCAAGGTAAGACTGATGACCAGAAAAAAATAAATCTTGTGTCGTGAACCAGCCTTGAACTAATACATGAAAATGTAAAAAGTTGTTATTAGATATCTGTGCTTGACGATATTCCCTATTAACAGTTTCACTATTTTGGTACATCGACCAGAATAGAATGAAGACAATAAAGCCCAACAAAAATACTGTTATAGCTATAATTTTAATGTAATTCGCAATGCGCACTTTGATTACTCGTATAGACTATTCAATTCTGCTTGCCATACAACCTCAGTTAATAATAAAGTTTTTAAGGCACAACGAAGAACAACATTCACCAAATCGGTACGAATATTAATTTGATCATATAATTGCTGATTACCATTCCTCCCATCTTTATCTAGGTACAATTTAAGTTGCTCAAAACTCTTGCCTACTATGGCCGATTTAAAATTACTGTTGATCAATTTATCTTTTTCCGGGCTCCTGCAACGCTGAAATACAAAATCAATAATTTTGTATTCAATATCAATCGCCCAGACTATTTCAACTAATCCCCAATGACTTTGTTCGGAACGCACATGGACATATCCTACAACTTTGCTATTTTCCGAAACCACATACAAAGTATGCTGACCCAACTCGCCAAAATGGAGCTCATTGTTTGGTAGCTTACGCTGAACGATTTGGCGGGTCTGATTATCAATTTTTTTAACCAGTGATAAATGTCTTTCATGGGAGGGAAATAATGTATTTATCTGTGAAACTGGATCTCTTAACGAACAAAATGCATCTGCCAAACCGCATTTACAGAAAAACACTAAAACTAGAACTACATACTTCATATTAAAACCTATGCCTTAACTGCATCTGCATTAACCTAAGTTCTTTTTTATTTGCGGGGTGTTGTAACTGATGATTTAATTGAACACTAACATCTAGATTGTTGTTTGGCGTATAACGTGCTCCAGCGATAAAAGTTTGTTCGCTTTGTTTCTGCTGATGTTGATCGTCAAATATGTAGTGGCAATACACTTTCCATTGTTCGTTTACCGTTCTGCGATTTAGTTCAAATAACCAATATAAGCCACTATTATCATCAACCTTTCCATAGGCAATTTCACTTTTGAGCCCCCAGTTATACAAGTAGTATTTTAGGTCGAAAGCTACCCTTTTTCGGTTTTTTTGATCCAACTTCGCTTTGTACAGAGATAGCCCGATGCCAAAGTCAAGATGGCTTAATGTGGAAACTCTTGCTGTGAACACAGAAGAACCTTCTTTCGACTTAGGATCGTCCTTACCTCCTAAACTATAACTCACCTTATATTCAACATTTGTGTGTACTTTGTTTGCAAGTATGCCCCAATCTAACTTGGTGCCGAGGTTTTTTCCATGCCCATAATCTAAAAGTCGCCCATTAGTGTCTTGCGAGTCTTCAAGTCCAAACGGCAAGGTGAAATGTCCCAACCTTATGTTTGGCAGTAAACTTTTTCGACTAGTTAATATGTTGTAATGCGCTTCCCTTATGATGAGCTGTTCATCGTTTTTATTTGAAAACATGAATGGATACGGTGTTTGATCAGATAACTTAGTATAGTAGAGCTGAGCAACAGCATATCCTATATCTCGATTACCATCGTTAAATACCTTGTGAGTATCCATCCCCAAAAAATAATTACGGCTTGTTACGCTGGTAATATCATTAATATTGAGTCTAAAGCTCGAATCAATTGCAAATCTCAAATTATCACTAAAGTCTGCTAAGACAGGAGGTGCGAACATAAACAGGAACAGGGCAACCAACCAATGTTTGAATAACATGTAAACACCAAGTCCAAATAATCATTTATATAAGTATATGTATGACTTTTCGTTTTTAGCAAAAGTACATATCAAAGAACATTTTTTTATGATTTTAAAAAGTGATCTACCCTAGCCTTGTTGTCGTAATTGTTCGAGTATCATGAATGAGCTTGTACTGATTAATGGACGACATCAAACAGATTTCAACAACTGGTAGTCCAGAAGCCCTAATCTCAATTTCATTCAACAACAACAGCGTAATCGCAGGACTACACGTGCAAAAACAAAAGAGCCCAAGCGACTTGGCGTCGGCGATTACGCCCTAATTAAGATACAAATTATAGGCAGTACTGTGCACCATAGTGATTGGCAGTTTATTTTAACTTCACCAACTGAGCCCGACACAAAAGGAATGGATCAATGAGAAAGAGACCTTTGACCAAACACTCACTCATCGCAATACTAGATGATGAACACTCTTTTGCTCAACTTGCACTGGTGACTTTAAAAGAGATTGGATTTCAAAATGTAGTAGCTTTTGAAACTACTGAGCATTTCTGTCACTGGCCTGATCTGAAAAACGCAGAAATTATATTTATAGATGTAAATTTGAACGAAATGAACGGACTAACGATATTACCTTGGTTAAAAACTAAAGTTCCTTCCGCCAGGATTATTATTTTTTCGGGTGACACGAGAAAACAGGTTGTCAGTGAAGCAATAAATTTGGGGGCATGCAGTTTTCTGTCAAAGCTGAATTTAGACAAAAACATCAGGGTTTTGTTCAACAAATGGAACGTAAATTATCCGCTGAGTTGACAATAAACAGACGTGCCATAAATCAGAATACTAGCCACAAGTAATTCAACTGTCACTGGCTTGTTACGTTTACCTTACTGTGCAAACTCGAGTGTAAAAACTGCAAATCAACAACCCGATATATCCAACCTTTGATACAAGATTTTTGGTGACCGACAGCAAGTTTTGATCAACGGAACGTTTTGATTTATGTTGTTTTAAAGCGTGTTAAAAACTCAAGATATCAGGAAGTGCGATGCAACAGGGTAAATACAATAAAAATACTGAAATTTCGGCGTTAAAACAAGAACTCGACAACGCGAAGAAAAAAGAAGTTAGATTAAAAACCCTAATCGAATCTGCACCACTTTGTATCCATGAAATTAACCATCAAGGACAAATTATCTCCATGAATAAAGCGGGATTGTCGATGATGAATATGGAAAATGAAAACGAGGTATGTGGCTTAAAATATATTGATTTTGTATGTTCAAAACAACGTCAGCAAATTGATGATTTGTTGAAAAAAGCTTTTCTTGGCGAATCGAGTAACTTTGAGTTCTCTCCCGACAACTCGCCATTGATATTGAAATCATGCTTCGCACCAATCGTAAATAGTGACGGTTCAATTGAGCGTGTGATGGGCATAACTGAAGATATAACACTGCAGCGACAATATGAAAAAGAAGTTAGCGCAAGCGAATTCAAATACCGGAGTATTTTTAACAACGCAGATATTTCAATATTGCATGAGGATATGTCTTGTTTGAAGATATTTCTCGATAACTTAATCCGGGAGGGAGTGACTGACCTTAACACCTTTTTTGAGCAAAATCCCGACAGAATTACAGGTTTATCATCGGAGGTTAAGTTGTTGAGTATGAATCAAGCGGCTCATCAAATCTTTGACATCACCACAAGTCAATTGCAGTCTGAAGCCTCTGTTCTCATTAACAAGTTATGCGATAAAGAAATACTTAAAGAAAAGCTACTTGCAATATGGAATCATCAAGATGTCTATAGAGCCGAAATCAGCTTGAATTTAGCCAAGGATAGAGAAGTTCATGCGATAATGGCATTTCGTATACCCAGTGAATTAGATGGATTCGAAGCAGTACCAGTGACTTTTGTCGATGTAACGCAGCAGAAAAGGAATGAAGAAGAGCTGTTTAAAACCCGAAAACTAGAGTCTATAGGACTGCTTGCAGGCGGCATAGCCCATGACTTTAACAACATTCTAACAGGAATATATGGTCACCTGCAGCTCGCAGAGAACAAATGGACCAATGATGATTCAGAAGCAAAACGTCACCTCAACACAGCGCACAAATCCATTGATGCGGCGAGGAGACTGACCAATCAGCTGTTAACCTTCGCCAAAGGTGGCGACCCATTTTTTGAATTACTCGACGTAAGAGAAATAATAGAAGAATGTTCTTCGTTATGTTTAAGTGGAACTAATGTGAAAAATTCTCTACTGTTAGCTTCACAGCCATGTCAAATCAAGGCTGACAGAGGGCAAATATCTCAGGTATTTACCAACATCATCATCAACGCTGTGCAATCTATGCCCGCAGGTGGAAAGTTGTCGATTTCGGTGACAAATACTAACGCTCCAATATCAAATATACACCGAATCAGTGACCAGCCGATGGTAAAAATTGATATCACAGACGAGGGTGTTGGTATGAATGGAAAACTGCAGGCACGTGTTTTCGACCCCTATTTTACCACCAAAGAACATGGAACGGGTCTAGGCTTGACCACTGCATACAGTATTATAAATAAACACAAAGGATACATTAATATTGAGTCAACTGTTGGCTTGGGTACAACATTCAGCATATTTTTACCCGCAACAACTGATATCGGTAATAACAACTGCGATGTTCAAGAATACGTTGACAAAAAAAACAAAAAAAATGCAAAAATAATGATCATGGATGATGAAGAGGTCATCGCCGACTTGCTCGAGGAAATGCTCAGTTTATTGGGCCATGAGGTGGTCAAAACACACGATTATTCCAGTGCTCTGTCTCAATATAATGTCGCATTAACAACAGGTAAACCATTTGATCTCGCTATTATGGACTTAACTATCCCAGGTGGACATGGTGGTGAACAGCTAGTCAAAGAGATATCAAGATTAACACCGGATATCAAGGCGATAGTAACAAGCGGATATTCGACGGGGAAAGTGATGTCAAATCCAGAAAAATATGGCTTCAACGCGCGACTTGCCAAACCCTTTTCGCTTGATTCGATAAAAGGTCTATTAAATGAGATTTTGTAGCCGTTTTACTCAGTATTTATCTAAAAATTACTTTTTTAAGCGAACACCTCACGTCAATTTTGATATGTCGCTCGGGCTTTTCTATCAGAATAACGCGTGTCATTGTAATTCTGAAACTATCTAATCAACCTCGTTAGATACTGCTGAATTTTGCGATTTCAAGGATATAAACTACACTCTGTATAATCAGAAGTAAATTAATTAGCCTGAGGCGAGCGTTGTACTGCGGTGACAAGAACAGGAGGCGGCTCGCCTCGTGTTTATCCAAACGCTGATGTTCAGAAGGGTCTTCGTTTAATATACCAAATAGAAGACATCACAAGCTAACAGGAGTAGGGCCGCATATCATGCGAGACAGGGAAAAAGTTCACGTTTATAACCAAAGTTATCCAAATTCTATGCCGCGCTCACGTGTAATGATCGTAGAAGATAACGCATTATTGCGACAGCTCATTGTTGAAATATTAGCAGAACATTACAGTGTTATCGAAGCAGACAACGGCAAGTGTGCTTTAAACTTGGCAACAGAACATCAACCTAATTTAATAATAACCGATATTTACATGCCTTATTTAAATGGATTGCAGCTAGTAGAAGCACTTATGGGCAATCAAAAAACACGACGTATCCCGGTAATATTGATCTCAACAGAGGACCAAAAAGTTAAAATAAACGAAGGTATGGGACTCGGTGCGATCGACTATATAACCAAACCATTTGATATACATTTTTTACTGCAAAAAGTTCAAAACATCATCAATGTTATATCGTCTCAGCAAGCTGATACTGATCAAAGTTTGGCGACAAACGGCTATGTTTCACCGTTGCATTTAGCCTTCACTAAAAGAATCAGCCAACAACTCGATAAGCATTACCAAGACCCTAATTTTTCAGTGACTGATTTGGCTAAAGCCTTAGCAGCGAGTGAAAGGCAACTTCAGCGAAAATGTAACAACGCATTTGGCTATGGACCTGCAAAAGCCATTAAGATATATCGTCTAAACCTCGCTAGAGATTATTTAATGTCAGGGCGTTCAGTGACAGCAAGTGCTGAACTCGCAGGATTTTGTACACAAAGTTACTTCTCGCGGTGTTTTAAAGAATTTTATGGCATAACACCAAAAGAATACATCAACAGTCCCAGCGACATTAAAACTGAGTTTTTGGCGCCAAAAGCCGTGTGATTTTCTTTCAACATAAAATCAACTTTGCAACATCAATTACACCCAAAGACACGCTATTTGAAACCAAGACTAAACAGCTAAAAACTTTGGTTGATATGAATTGCTCCTAGTGAAACTTTACCTGAGGATGATTGACTTACAACCCCGAGAAAAACACCCCATCTACATGGATTCGCCAAGCATCAATGTCAAGCTCAAAAGCGTAGTTTTACATTTCGATTACTTTCCCACGATCAATATTTCGGATTTTTATCACGAGGTCAGGCACTAAAATATTGGTAGCACAACAAGTATGGAAAGCGAACTGACGTTATATTGTCTTTTTTTTAACTTAGTTTGTCCGAATATGAAACATAAATTAAAGGTTTAATTGATAGACTTTTTCGTATTGACATATTTCGCCATACGGCTATCGCTAGTATTTATGAATGCGCAAACAAACCTCACTAGAGAATCCGGTATTGTTATAATAGATGACGAGCTTTCAATGGCCGAATTGGCCTGCGATATTTTGAGAGAGCTCGGCTTTAACAATATAGTTGCATATACATCCTTAAAAAATCTTACCGAAGAAACGAAAATTGCTGAGGCGCAGCTCATCTTTATCGATATCAACCTGAAGGAGACCAGCGGACTGGTGTTGCTGGCTTGGTTCAAAAATAAATACCCAGATAAACGTGTAGTTATGTTCTCAGGTGATACCAGAAAAGACCTCGTGAGCGAAGCTAAAAATCTGGGAGCTTGTAGTTTTTTGTCAAAGGTTGAATTACACAAAAATATGAGGCAATTGTTTACCAAGTGGAAAATCCCAATCCTCTCTCGATGCAACAATATCAAAGAGCAGCCACCAACGGAGACTAACCCTTGAACTTATTATTGATTGATGACGACAAAGACTTTTCTTCTTTCTTCTCTGAAGCGGTCTCATCCATTGGTGTTGATTGTCAAGTTATCACAGACCCTACCGCAGTGTTGGATTACAACCTAGCAAAGACAGACCACATTGTTATCGATCTATCAATGCCAAACCTAGACGGTCTGCAAATTCTTCGCTTTCTCAAGGATAAAGACTTTGCTGGTTATATTTCAGTGACATCTGGACAGGCAATGCCTCTGTTAGAATCGGCAAAAGAGATCTGTCAACTCCATAGCTTAAATTTTCACACAATTTTAAAAAAACCTTTTGATATAAGTTATTTAGATAAACTATTGAATACCCCACAATCCTCATCGTTCAATAGAACTGAGGCAAAAAGAAACAATAAACTGTCCAGTAGACTGGCTACTAAGTTTAGTAATGCTCTTAAACTCAGAGAAGTCGATGTCTACTTTCAACCCAAAATTAATCTTGAAACATCTGAAATCACTGGACTAGAGGCGCTGGCAAGATGGCAAATAGATGGTGGTTTTGTTCCTCCAGAACACTTCATAGCCCTGGCGGAAAGCTTCAATTTAATTGGTCAGTTAACTAATCAGATAGTTGAAAAAAGCCTCAAGCATTTCACCCATTTTCTAGCAATAAACAAAGAGTTAGGATTGTCGATAAATTTTTCTAGCGTGGAATTACGCCAACAAAATTTGCCCGACTTTTTATTGGAAAAAGTCACAGAATATGGTCTTTCACCCCATATGATCACATTGGAAATAACCGAGACAGTGCTACTTGAAAAAAATTCAATCTCATTAGAGATCCTCGCAAGATTGCGCTTGATGGGATTTCAGCTGTCGATAGATGATTTTGGCTCAGGCTACTCTTCAGTCAATATGTTGCAAAATGGACCATTTACCGAACTTAAAATTGACAAAGTTTTTATCCAATCGATGCATTCGACGGAAAAGTCAAAAATTATTGTGCAATCTATTGTAGATCTTGCAACAAAACTAGAGCTAGATATTGTCGCTGAGGGTATTGAAACGAATGAAGATCTCCAAGAAGTCAGGAGAGTGAACTGCCATTACGGGCAAGGTTACTTTTTTAGTAAGCCTATGAATGCGACACAGATTAAAACGATTATTACCAATTGGAATACCAACTACTCCAACAACAAAGTACTCAATAAGGCCAGACCGTGAAAACTTATGAAAAAATAAAAACACTGATACACGAGAACAGAGACAATATCATTATTCACTGGGTAACAGCCGTTACCGCTGGCTCGGCTATCGATAAATCGAGAGAAACCGATGATTGCTCAGTTCTGCTCGACTTAATATTCAAATGTGTCGAGCTGGGTTACGAAAAGATCGATAAGTCAGAGCAATATTTGCTTCTGGAAAAAGAGCTGCATTCCTTTGCCTCATTTCGTGCTTTGAATAACTTTACACCCACTCAAACCGCTAACTACCTACTTGAGTTAAAGAGAACGGTGTATACAATTGTCAGCGAAACAGCAAGAGAAGTATTAGCGGATGAATTTATAGACTTCAATAATTTTATTGATGATATTGCGGTACTAACGTTTCAAATATTCTCAGATGCTCGAGAAGAAATAATAGCCTCACAGGCTTATGCCTTAGAGCACGATACACCTATTGTGAAAATATCACGAAGTATCCTATTGATGCCTCTGATGGGCATCATTGATACAGCACGAGCACAGAAAATTATTGAGTCTTTACTTGATGCCGTGGTCGAAAATCAAGCCGAGACAGCTATTCTCGATATGACAGCCGTCGCCACGTTTGACACGCACGTAGCCAATAATATTCTTAAAACCATCGTGGCAGCAAAAATGGTGGGGACTAAAGTTATTTTGTCAGGGATCAGTCCCAACGCAGCAATGACTATCGTAAAACTTGGCGTAGATTTGAGCCAAGTTGAAACTTTCAACACATTAGAGAACGCAATCAGTCATGCTCATGAAAGGGATGCAGTGCTCCTTGGAGAAGCATCTTAAATGAACAAGATCCCCATTTTATATCTAAATTCTATTTTAATAGCATCTATTCAAACAGAGCTGACAGACGAAGAAGTCTTATCATTCCAGTCAGAATTACTGACAAAAAATAACAATCTTTTGACTAAAGGCGTGATTATAGATGTTTCTACCTTAGATGTCATAGACTCGTATATGGCGAAAGTACTTAGTGATCTGACCACTATGGTCAAATTGCAAGGAAGCGCTTTTCTGTTGTGTGGAGTCAAACCGGCAGTATCTTCAACGCTCGTCGACATGGGCATGATGTTAACTAAAATTGATACCTTTCAATCACTCGAAAAAGCCTTTAATTTTTTAACGTCAAACGATAGGAAATATCAATAGTCAACTAGTGAAAATCAATCAGTATCATGGATAAATATTGTCTTAACGAAATTGATAGTGTACCAATAAAATGCACACAAGATATTGTTATATCTAGACAAAAAGGTAGAGAGCTCGCTCGAAAATCAGGTTTTTCAGTCAGTGAACAAACCAGGTTTGCCACAGCAATATCTGAAATTACACGAAACGTACTCACCTATGCGACAGAGGGAGACTGTCACCTTTTCGAAAACAACCTAGACGGGTATCACATGGTTATTGCACAAATCGTCGATCAAGGACCAGGTATAGATAATCCTAAATTAGCGATGAGCGATGGCTATTCGACAGGACATGGGCTTGGACTGGGCTTACCCGGTGCAAAAAGGTTGGTTCATGAGTTGAATATCGATTCGACACCAGGAAAAACCATTGTTGAAATAATCATTAAACGTAGGGTGTATGGGTAAATGCTTCCCCTAACAACGGCTATTAATATTAAAAAAGAATGGCATATAGCAAAAGCAAGAGGTGATACTAAAAAGCTAATGATATCTGTCGGTTGCAGCACTATATGTTTAACTGAGGTAGTTACATGTGTTTCTGAACTTGCATATAACCTCTTCTTTCATACCCAAGAGGGGGGGGTTATTGAGATGTCTATTATAGACCCTGATGGCGTATTAGGGATAAAGATTACGAGTCATGATAATGGACCAGGCATCAAATCTGTCACTGATGCGCTCGAAGATGGTTTCTCGACAAATGGTGGACTGGGAGGTGGGCTACCGGGTGTAAAACGACTGATGGACGATTTTCAAATTTTTAGCTCAGAAGCTGGTACATCAATAACTTGCGTTAAGTGGTGTACCTAATGCCTCTTTATCAAGGAAAAAAAAATGGGGAACTCGAGAGTGGCGACAGATGTATTATTCAAAGGCGCTCAGACAGTGTGCTTTATGTGATGATAGATGCGGTAGGTCATGGAGTGATAGCCAACAAGATAGCAGATATTGCGCAAAATATTATCCAAAATTCAGAGAGAGAATCTCTTCCTAACTTAATTGCCGCTTGTGAAGTCGAACTCATTAACACTCGAGGTGCGGTGATATTTTTTGCCCAATTTTATCCCAAATCTGGCAAGTTACACTATTACGGGGTTGGCAATATTCGATGCTACGTATTATCTCGCTTTTACTCTCGTTCGCTGCCATCTTCCCCCGGCATTTTGGGTAGGCCTGCACAGAAATACGACATACAAAAAGTAAAAATTGAAACCCCTACCTCTTTATTGATGTTTACAGATGGACTTCCCGAAATAAAGACACAAATATTACCTCAATTGTGCAAAATGACACCAAGACATATCGTTGGATTTCTCTCTGAGTCATGGTCAGAAACTGATGATGTGTGTTGTTTTTGTGAGTACATGTATGAATAAATACTTAGATAGATACAAAGAAGAATATAGCAGTCGTATAGTCGCGTATGTAACCAATGGCGGAGAAGAAGTTTTATATCTGTGCTCAGAACTCGGTAAACAATTGGCAATAGAAAACTGCTCAATTGAGGATGTTATTGCCTTTCATCAATCCTGCCTAGAAACACTGACAATTTCACCAAACACATTAAATACACAGGAACTGATTAAATCTTTTGATTTGCTCACTGAAATTACTGTTCAGCAAACTCTCTGGTTAAAGCGAGAAACCTCCCTAAAAAATCAAGCTAAACGTATGATTCGAGATGTCATTGAGGCAATGCCACTACGAATTTATTGGAAAGATATAAAAGGGCGTTACTTGGGGTGTAACAGTGCGTATCTGCGCGATATAGGTATAAACTCAAGTGACATTATTGTCGGCAAATGTTCACAGCATGTCGACCTTAAAAACCTCAACATTGATATCGATACGACTACAGAGTCTGATATTCTTGCAGGAAAATTGCTTTCACATATTAGTGAAAGGGAAGTAACTATAGCTGGTAATATTACACTGCCAATAAAACAAACGATAAGACCATTGATTAATTCGGACCAAGAGCTGTATGGCCTCATTTGTTGCTATGAAAATTTAGCCGAATTGAAAGAAAAAGAAGAAGAAAATAAGATACTGACCGATAATCTGAGTCAAAGTCAACGTGTCGAATCTATCGGGCGCTTAGCCGGAGGAATAGCCCATGACTACAATAATATGCTAGCCGTTATCATAGGGTATTCCCAACTACTTGAACGAGGATTGCAATCAAGTGAGCTTTCTCCAAAGTTCTTGAGTTACTTAAAACATGTATTATCGGCCGCTGATAAGTCTAAGCTACTCACCGAAAAACTGCTCACTTTCAGTCGCAAAGACATCGTCAAACCAGCATTAGTTGAACTCGGACTCCATATAACAAACACTCTCACTACTTACTCATCAATCATTGACGAGGATATCATCATCTCTTTGGATGCTGCTGATAAGTATTGGGTTTTTGCCGACCCCAGTCATATAGATCAAGTTTTACTCAACCTCGTCGTCAATGCACGGGATGCGATGCTCAACACTAACACCTCAACACAGAAAAAAATTGATATTATCTTGCGAAATAGTCATTTATCTAATTTTGTATCTTTGAGTATTGAAGACAATGGTTGTGGAATGACTGAAGAGACTAAATTACATATATTCGAGCCTTTTTTCACTACAAAAAAATGTATCGGAACAGGGCTTGGTCTGGCAACGGTTTTTACCCTTATTTCTCAGTATGGAGGGAGTATTAATGTGAACATAGACAAAGAAGTTGGCACTGAATTCATCATTGAATGGCCTTTACATCAAGGAAAAATCCCAAAGGATCATGAGGAATTTTTGGTCGATTCAACAGGTCATCAAAAATCCTATCCACATAGTTCAAGCAAAAATATTGTTGTGCTTGAAGATGATAGCCAAGTGAGAAATCTATTAGTTTCAGTGTTAACAACCGCGGGGTTTAAAGTCTTTGGTTATGAAAGTAGCGATGCTATGTTCGATGAAATTACTAAAAAGGACCTGGTAGTCGATTTACTTTTGACAGATATCATATTGTCTGAAAAAAGAAATGGTAAAGAAGTTAGTGATCAGTTATTGATGCAATACCCTTTATGTCAGGTAGTTTTTGTTTCAGGATACAGTGACGATATAATCAGTGAAAGAGGAATTATTTTGGACAATGTTACACATATACAGAAACCGTTTAGCAATGCTGAACTCGTTGATATAGTGACAGATACACTGTTGCAATCCGTATGAGCAATTCATACTGTAACTTGGGTGAATAAAATAAGCCTAAATAATCTATGAGTCCAAAAATATAGTCGAGCTGTCGATTACCAGATACTATAAAGTGAAAAGCAATTACTGGAACGTCATAAAATGATAAGAAAAAGGCTCAATGATAAAAAGCTTTCACACGTTATTTCACTCGCCAAGACATTATGCAATACCCAGTTTGTTTATCTTCATCTTATCGATGAACTCGATGAGTGTGAAGTGTTACCCTCTTATCAAACTATTGAACATGAACGCGGGCTCGAAATTAACAACTTAAGATCCGAAGAGCGCTATAAACACTCAAGCTTTCTGCAACAGCACCCCAATCTGAACTACTATTTTGGTATACACCTCAAAACGTCAGATAATAAGACTATCGCCAGTATTTGTGTATACAAAGAACATGAGGAAAGATTAACACAATCACAGCAAGCTTCTTTATCTAACCTTGCTGAATTGGCTTCTGACTTGATAGAAGGCAAACTTTCTAGTAGCAGTTATATTGAACAAATATCAGTGCGCGATAAAAAGTTAGTACAACTTTTTGAACAGGCTAAAGATCCTCTAATGACACTAGAGCCACCAAACTGGTGCTTTACCTCGGGTAACCCAGCAGCACTTAAATTGTTTAAGGTAGAATCAGAGCAACATTTTACTCAACTTGGACCCTGGATTTTATCACCACAATACCAACCAGATGGCACATTATCTAAAGAAAAAGCAAAAGCTGTCGTACAGGAGGCATTAAAAAAAGGTAGTTGTTCCTTTGAATGGTTGCATCAATCGCTCGATGGAGAAGAGATCCCATGTAATGTATTTTTAAATCGAATTATAGAAGGGAATAAAAGATATCTTCATGCAACGGTCAAAGATATTTCAGAGAGGAAATCTTTAGAAAGTAACTTAACTAATCAACTAGCGATTAACCGAGGGATACTCAACTCAACAAGCGAAGGGATACTGCTTGTTGATCATGACTCGAGAAAAATCCAATCATACAACGACCAATTTTTATCTATGCTGAAAATACCACAAGCCTTGGTCGACACAAATGATGATGGTAAAATTGTTAGCCATATTCTCAAACAACTAGACAACTCTGCTACGTTTATAGATACCGTAGAGTACCTCTACCAAAATCCACACCAAGAGAGTCAAGATACTTTAATATTCAAGGATGATAGAGTCATTGAGAGATATTCCACCCCTTTTATTTGTGCAGGCATAATCAAAGGTCGGATTTGGTTTTATCGTGATGTCACTGAAATAAGAGCAATGGAAAAATTGGTCAATCAAAGTTCTAGGCTCGCAGCCATCGGCCAACTCGCCGCAGGTATTGGACACGAAATCAATAACCCATTAACGATAATAGAAGGACATATCTCCAAAATGACTAGGCAAAATAAGTCAATATCAGCTGATATTTTGGAAAGCCTAGATATTATAAATAAAGCAAGTGAACGTATTAAGAATATAACATCAGGGCTTCGCAGCTTTGCTCATATTGAGAAGAATACAGCTATTGAGCGCTTTAACTTGTACTCACTCTTGTTTGAAATAGAAAACATGCTCAAGGGGATTTATTCGAATGATCGCATCTGTTTAGAATTTGATTATTCACAATTAAATAAAGCTGCAACAATAGAGGGAGAAAGAGGAAAGTTTGAGCAAATATTAATCAACCTAATATCTAACGCCAAAGACAGTACGGAGGATATGACATTAAGAGTTATAAACTTAGTAATAAAAAGTGAAATTCAAAATGGATGTGGTCATATCATTGTGTCGATTCTTGACAACGGTGTAGGAGTACCAAAAGAAATTAAAGATAAGATTTTTGATCCCTTTTTCACAACTAAAGAGGTAGGAAAAGGCACAGGTATCGGCTTATCTTTGGTGTACCGATTCGTGACAGATGAATTCAATGGAAGAATCTCATTGAGTAAATCAGGGCTCGGTGATGGGAGTCGTTTTGATATTTCAGTGCCCGCCTATTGCGAATCGCCTGTAGACCTTGATGAGCCTTTGCAGGACCAAACTCAAAAGTTAACTATTCGAAATGAGACTCTTTGTGTCATCTTAGTAGATGATGAGTTAACTATCAGGGAATTACTCCGCGATATATTGGAAGTGGCAGGCTTTAGTGTAATTTGTTGCGAAAATGGGGTGGAAGCGCTACACAAATACTTGGAGGATCCAGATGCCATTGATTTGATTATCTCTGATGTTAAGATGCCACACATGGATGGACCTACCTTACTAAGCGAAGTCAGGGGGAAAACGAGTTTAAAGCAACCTAAGTTTTTCTTCATCACTGGCGGCATTGACATTGACTTTGCAAATACCTGCGACATCTGGATAGACACAATTGATGGGTATTTTTACAAGCCTTTTAGTTTTTCTGACGTTTTGGAAAAAATAAAAAAATCGTTTAAAAAATAAGCCTAATTATAAAGGATCTAGCTGTTAATATTTCAGTGTAATTAGCTAGCTTAGTCACACTCTGTTTTAGCTGGATTAAAATGAAAATTCTTAAAGCGAAAATAAAGAATACAGATAAAAATATCTTACCCTTAGCTTGGTAACAAAAGGGCTTTATGGCAAAGCTTACACTAATTTGATGAAATTTGGGCCCACGGCATAACTAGGGACACTTTGACAGGGCTGCCTTAGTTATGCAGATTAAGGCCACCAAGCCTCATATTAGAAGTTTTGCCGTTAACGAAAACCGATGTATTTTAACTGCATTGGCTCGTAACAATGATCTGAAGTACCGAAATAGTATCGTGGCTGGTATTTTTACTCTCCTAAGTCGTTATAGCCTGTATGTATTTATTGCACAGTTTGGTGTGTTATTAATTCATAATGTAGTGGCATAGTGATTTTGTTATACGGTGACAAATGCATCTTCGGTAATTCAAAACAGGTATCAATAAACTGGCCTATATCTTTAGCCTTATACTCATTGATAGGCTTATCAACCATGACTTCACACCAAACCGCATAACGGCGGTGGTAATCTTTTTGCATTTTATCGGTAAGCTTATCTTTGGTAATTTTATGCGCTAAGAATTCGGCATAGACCTCGGAGAATAGCGATGCCGTTGATTCTGGCTCTGATGGGGTGGTATCGACTTGAACGACTTTCGGAGCATTAGCTAAAAGGGTTTGAGTTTCACGCTCGGTTAATGCGTCACCTTCAAATATCGATTGCATTAATTCACGTTGTACCTTGAACGATGTGGTTAATTTACTGACCAACATTCGAAACGCCAATGATGAAGTATCGGTTTCAAATCCTTTATTTAACAGTAGTTGTCTTGCCAGCTCATGTGTACCAGCATTGTCAACTTCATCAGTTAAGCCAACCAACATTTTAACCATAGAAGACAAAGCTTCCATAAAAGGCCACTTGTCTTCTTCAAACAAACCACCAATAACTTCGTTAAGGCGTGCGGTGCGGGTATTGTTATCTGAGGCTTGAGCTATGTAGGAAAGCTGCTCTTTAAATTGGTTGTCATCACTAAGCAACTCGGTTTGCCCAAGTACATTTAATGCATGAGCACCGTTTGAATACCCTTGCTCCATTTCAGCAATTAAGACATCAATATCACCTACTTGTAATTGCTTTAGCATAGCGTCCTTTATCATTAGTAACCGTGGTTTAACCTCACTAGTGTCTAACGATTTAGAACTGATAACAAGTTGTTTTAGTTCCTGAATACATGGCTTAAATTGCTCAACACGTTTAGCGGCTGAAATGAGGTTTTGTGTCTGTAGACCGAAGCGCACTTCCCTAACACCTAACCGTTTAGGTAGTCTCATTCGAAAATAAAACCACTGTTTGCGAAGGTATAAGTATTTATTACCAGCTACAGCTTTCACGTTATATGGTTGAGTAGGCCACCGTGTATCAAACCGTGTACCACTTTTTGTCGCTCAAAGTTAAAAATACAAAATAATCTTATCAGGCAAAAACTCTAGCCAAAACAAAAATGAGGATGATTTTTAAAAAGAAACAAATAAAGTTGAAAATCAAAACCGTGTACCAATCCGTGTACCAATTTTTGAATTTAATGATATGAAATACTAGAGATTTTAGATAACCGCTTGTCTAACATAGAGAAAAACAAGCGGCTTCTAAAATTTGTTAAGTTAGCCTATAAGCCGGGTTCTGTACTCTTCCGAAGAAAAGGGACAATCATTCGTCTAGGCCTTAAATCGCTCTAAGGCTCAAGCAACCTACCCGGTTTCAACGCGAGCCACGCCATACGAAACCCTATTTGGTCTTGCTCCGAGTGGAGTTTACCCTGCTGCCAACTGTTACCAGTAGCCCGGTGCGCTCTTACCGCACCCTTTCACCCTTACCGGCACAAATGTGCTTAGGCGGTCTTCTCTCTGCTGCACTTGTCGTCGGCTTACGCCGCCCAGACGTTATCTGGCACTCTGCTCTGTGGAGCCCGGACTTTCCTCCCCTTTATCTGTCTATCTGATGCCGAAACATTAAATACAACGATAAAGCAGCGATTGTCTGGCTAACTCGGCGCGCATTCTATCTTAATCTCAGCGCCTTTACTACTGACCATCCAATTAATGAACTTCACAATTGTCATCGAATGTCATGACAAAAGTCATACTCGATTGGTGACAATCGTCTCTTATCTAACTTTGAATGCTTTCGCACAATAACACTCGACAACTCGACAACTCGACAACTCGACTACTCGACTACTCGACAAGGTTCTAAAAGGATATTTATTATGAAAAAGTCAATTTTACTTGCAGTGTTAATCAATGGTTCGGCAATGGCAGATCAAGCATCGGTAGATGCCATTGAACAAGCATCAATGCAACTTAATCAAACGCAGCTGATTCAGCTGACAGAGCAAACTTCTGGATACGATCAGGCGCTGGCTTACTATAGATTAGCAATTGCTCAGAACTTAAATGCCAATACAAGTGCAGCTGAGAGCTCTCTAGATGACGCAATGGAGACGCTTGAAGTTATGACTGAACAAGACCCTGAAAATGCAGAGGCATGGGCATTATTGGCGCAAGTTTATGGTTACAAAATTAGCTTCTCACCAATGAAAGCCGTTTACTACGGACCTAAGTCAGGCGAAGCTTTATCGAAAGCGTATAACTTAGCACCCAACAACCCTCGCGTTCATCTTGTTAAGGCGGTCAGCGAGTACAACTCACCAGCCATGTTTGGTGGCAGCAAAAAAGCAGCAGTTGCATCATTAGACAAGGCAATTGAATTATTCGTTAGCGACAGTGCAAGCGGCACTCAATGGGGACATGCTGAAGCCTATGTATGGCGTGGTTTAGCAAAATTGAGCTTAAACGAAGACGACGCTGCTATTGCCGACTTTGAACAAGCAATTGAACTTGAACCTGACTACGGTTGGCCCAAGTTTTTGATTAGTCAAAATAAGTAATGGCCAACACTTCTGACATTCACCGCATCATGCCCACTTACTCTCATAAACAGTGAAGTGGGCAACGTAATTTCTATCATTTTCAAGAGCACTCAACACTCCAAGCAGAGGGAAAATAACATGGCATATTTATTTTTAGTATTGGCTATTTTTAGCGAAGTCGCTGCAACACTGTCGTTAAAAGCCTCCAACGGTTGGCAGCATACGGGGTATGGCATGGCATCCATCGGCCTGTATACCGTTGCAGGTGTATTTTTATCATTCACATTAAAGTCCATGAGCGTAGGCATTACCTACGCTATTTGGTCGGGTGTCGGCATCGCATTGGTTTGTATTGCTTCAGTTTATTTGTGGCAACAAAAATTTGATGGGTTTGCTTACGCAGGAATTGCCTTGATTGGCCTAGGTACGTTGCTAATTACAGTGAAATCAAACGTAGTAATTCAATAAAACCTAACAAGAGACTATGGCGTCAATAGTTAGATTTTAACCTTTGGCGCTTCACACATTACACCGTCTCTTAGCATCGAATTTAAGATTACTACCATTTTTCTAATACAGGCAATTATCGCTACTTTTTTAGGTTTTCCAGCAGCGACTAGTCGCTGATAGGTTTCTTTAAATACGGGATTACTCTGTATCGCTGACATCATTGCCATGTATAAAACGGTGCGCACTTGATGTCGTCCTCCTTGTATTTTTCTTTGCCCTTTGAAGCGGCCGCTTTCTCGATTCATCGGTGCTACACCAACTAATGCGCTGGCTTGTTTACTTGTCATATAACCAAGCTCAGGTAAGTTACTAATGATGGAAGCTGAAGCTATTTTTCCGATACCTGTCATGCTTTGTAGTATGGCATTTTTAGCTTGGTATTCCGGGCAAGACTCAATGAGTTCAACGAGCTTTTTCTCAATTTTGATTATCTGATTTTTAAAGGCGGTGAGTATTGGCTTTATTGTCATAGATAGACTTTTGGGAAGTGATTGAAGACGATTCTTCTCCATCGTTAGCATCACAAGTAGCTGATTTCTTCTTGCCACTAAATCACTCATGGCTTGCATGGTTCCTAGCTTTAGCTGAGAGAGTTTAGGTTTAATGACTTAACCATAATGGGCTATTAGCTGGGCATCGAGCTTATCGTTTTTTTGCTCGTTGCCCAATGGCTCCAGCAAAGCGTTTTATATGGATAGGATTGGCAATAACAAACGGCAACTTGGCTTTAGCACAAGCCATAATGAATGGCATTTCTAATCGACCTGTTGCTTCGATAACTATCCGCTCAATAGCATGTTCACAGATGATTTTAATGGCTTCACTAATACCTTTTTCATCGTCTGATACGGTAAAGTAAATGTCGAGAGGTCGAAGAAAAATATCCAATTGGTATTTACCTGTATCAACACCGACGTTAATGCTTTGATTGATTATGTTTTTCATAATAAGCTAACCCTAACTTGCGTAATGCGGGTTCGAGACCCTGTAGACTATTCGAGTATTGTGCTTGGAGTCTCACTTTACCGAAATCATTTAAGTTTGGTGGGGTTATTATTCATACAACTCATACCAAGATTAAAGGAATAAGAACATGAAAACACTTGAACAATACCGCGAAGAATTTAAACAAAAAAAATTGATGACAATGCCATTAGCAGGCACCATCGTATGGTTTATTTTAGGTTGCATGGCCTTGGTACTGCCGCAAGAAAAAATGGTATTGCCGCTATACATAGGCACAGGTTCCATCTTTTACCTTGCCTTATTTCTTTCAAAATTCACTGGTGAGAAATTGTTAGTCAAAAGCGCAGAGATGAACCCATTCGATAAACTGTTCTTATATACCATGGTAATGTCGTTATTCTGCTTCTCAATGGCTATTCCATTTGGCCTTCAAGACTACACGTCACTACCAATGACTATTGGTATCTTAACAGGCTTAATGTGGCTGCCTATATCTTGGACGATTCAACACAACGTTGGCATTGTGCATACGACTCTACGTACTCTACTAATAGTGATTGCTTGGTTCGCTTTCCCTGAGAATCGTTTCGTGACTATCCCATTTATCATCGTATTCGTTTACGCGATTAGCTTAGTGCAACTTTATTTACGACATAAAAAAGTTCATGCATTACTTGCTACACCTGTGGCAAATTCGTAAAAAATCGATACCTTAGAGAAAACGGAGGTTAATGTGACTGATTCTTTCAAACATGCATTGGTGGACAACAGAAACCCATATTGGCTATGGGGACCACTCGCACTTTCTATCTTTTACTTTTTGCCATTAATCTTCAATCTAGAATATTTTATCGGCATCAGAATCATTGGTATCGCTGTCATTTATCTTACCTTTTTGATGCTTTACAAAAAAGCGATTTACGCTCGAGGTGAGGAGGCACTAGTACCTGTATTATCGCTAATTATACTTTGCATTGCGGGCACGTATGTTACACCAGGAACCCAAGCTTTATTTGGCTATGTTGCCTATTTTTGTGGTTTTAATTTTAGGTTTACCAAAGCGATTCAAGGGTTAATCGGCATACTTTTAGCGGTTATATTATCGGCATACTTATTCTCTTATATGGATGCATTTTTCTTAGCGCCAGCGTTAATTGTTTCTATCGGTTTGTTTTTCTGTGGCCGAGCTGAACGTAAAGACCGTATTCACAAAGCAAAAGAAGAAGTTAGCCAACAGAAAGTAGAACAATATGCAGCGGTTGCTGAACGCGAACGAATCGCTAGAGACTTACATGACCTTGTCGGCCATTCCCTCTCTTCTATCGCCCTTAAGGCCAATCTAGCAGAAAAGCTCATTGATAAAGCCCAATACGACAAAGCATCGAATGAAATTCATGAAGTCGCTGAGCTTTCAAGAGATATTTTGTCGCGGGTAAGAGAAGCGGTATCAGGCCTCAAGAAATACAATTTGTCTGAGCAACTCAATAAACTCATTGATGAGTTAAAAAACCAAGGATTTGATGTCACAACATCAATTGAGATACCCAACATGGCTCCACAAGTTGAGTCTTCTCTGCAACTTATTTGCACTGAACTAGTGACCAATATCATGCGCCACAGTGATGGTGATGCAGTAAAAATTTCTATCTTATCAGAGCCAAAAGATAGTGAAAAGTTTATTGTATCAATCTCTGATAATGGCAAAAAGAAAACCTTTGAATGGGGCAATGGCCTCTCAGGCATTAAGGAGCGTTGCCTAGAGATCAATGCTCAATTTACCGCCACTTACCGAAACGGCTTCAACGCCGAAATTGCAGTAGGAAGTTAGGGAATGACAAAAATACTAATTGCTGAAGATCAGGCCATGGTGCGCGGTGCGCTATCGGCACTATTAAGTCTTGAAGACGATATTGAAGTAGTCGCTGAGGCTGCGAATGGACAGGAAGCTCTTGCCCTAACAGAACAAATTGATGTCGATATCGTCTTAACTGATATCGAAATGCCACTGATGACAGGCATTGAGTTAGCCGAAAAACTATCAACAACCAAGCCTGAATTAAAAACCATGATTATGACGACGTTTTCACGCGCTGGTTATATTAAGCGCGCATTAAAATGCGGCGTAATGGGTTTTATTTTGAAAGAGGCCGATTCCGAAGAACTAGTCGAAGCCGTGAAAAATGTCAGTGAAGGAAAAAAAGTCTTTAACGCCGAGCTTGCATTAACAGCTCTGGATGACAATGACCCATTGAGCGAAAAAGAACGAAAGGCATTGAAACTGGCAAGTGATGGTCTGAAAACGGCGGAAATCGCAGAGCAACTGTTTTTATCTCAAGGTACTATTCGCAACTACTTGTCAGAAGCTATTGCAAAACTTAATGCCACTAACCGAGTTGATGCTGCGAGAATTGCTCGTCAGAAAGGTTGGTTATAGTTGAGAATAACAATGCAGCCCAATGATATTAGGAAATGCTGGCTATCTCTCCATGAAGCCACAGCATTGCATGTTCCCTGTCGGTGAAAAACTCTATATTTTGCTGTAAGAGCGATGGCGAGCGCTGCAGAATAATATCTTTTTGTACTTGTGAACTAATAATAAACGCTTTGGCAACAATGGGTTTTTTAGACATCCACTGATTATATTCATTCAGTAACTGATAAGCTTCTGGGGTCCCCCCTTCTAACTCAAGATCGTCTATTAACATGGCAAATGGCTTACCAGCGAGTATATTTAACTTGTCTTTTACAGCGTTTATGTAGCCACTACAGCCCAACTCGTTGAAACTGCCCGCTAACTTACTTTCAATAATACTGCCGGTGATTACGACACTAAATTCACCATGAGAAATCATAGTACTCCTTAATATAGTTCCTCTTACTTTAAAGAGAGCGCAAAATCATACAATGTATTCTTCTTTACACCATATATTTTAGCAGCTACCGCGCAAGCTTTCTTCGGTGGCAGCTCTTCTAATAAAATTTTCAGTGTATTGACGATTTCAGGAGAGATGGCATTAGGGTCGATTCGCTTGCCTTCAATAATCAGTACCATCTCACCTTTCAGCTGGTTCGCATCCTTGCTTAACCAAGTGACAAACCCCGCAGCACTATCCGTTCTGATAGTCTCAAACGTTTTCGTTAATTCACGTGCGATAACAATTTGACGATCTGCACCTAGTACTTCGACAATATCTTTAACCGTATCAATAGCACGTCTCGGCGCATCGTAAAAGACCATAGTACGAGATTCATTCTCTAATGCCCTCAATACCGACTGTCGTGCCCCTGATTTACTTGGTAAAAAGCCCTCAAAAGCAAACCTGTCTGTAGGTAAACCAGCAACCGAAAGCGCAGTGATAGCGGCACACGCTCCTGGAACAGGAACGACGGCTAAATCATTTTGTTTCAAAAATTTTACGATATGAAAGCCAGGGTCACTAATCAAAGGGGTTCCAGCATCTGAAACTAACGCAATGCTCTTACCTTCTTTCAACCAGTCGCTAATTTGCTCTTGTCGTTGGCGTTCATTGTGGTCATGCAATGAAAACGTCTTTGCCTTAATGCTAAATGCCGTTAACAGTTTTTGGGTATGACGAGTGTCCTCGCAAGCAATAAGATCGACACCAGCAAGCACATCTAAGGCTCTTTGAGTAATGTCGGCTAAGTTTCCTATCGGTGTTGAAACTACGTATAAGGTGCTTGGGGCTACTTGAAATTCAGTCATTTAGGCTTAACAGTTGAGTGTCTATGGGATGAAGTTTATTATAAACCCAACCCTTAACGCACGGATTTCTCATAAGTGTTGTCAGAAAAGCTGAAACGTCAACTTTGCCAAGCATCATGCTCAGGCCTTTTCATCGCCCTACTCGCTAGCTGTTCTTCTCCTCAAGTGAGTCAGCAAACGCAAGCGAATAAAGAGGTTTTACCCACTGTAAAACCAGCAGAAACGGCACTTGATTTCATAGCCTTGAGTAAAAATCAGCGCGGTACTCAAGCGAGTGAAAGCTTAATAAGTGCGAGTGAGCGCTATTTGTTAGAAGAAGACTTTGTCTCTGGATTATGGTTAGCCAACCAAATAGAGCCCGTTTTCTCGGCAGGGGTTGAGGAAAATGCCCACACACTTTATCGAATTTACCTCGTGCAGGCACAAGCACTATTTGCGTTAGACAAAACTCTCCTGTCATTAGCTAAGCTAGAACAAATTAACGAATTAAACATTGCCAAAACTTCAGCGTATTACCGAACTTTAGCAGCTGTACACGAAGCTAGGAATTTCCCAGTGCTTTCATTAGCAGCGAGGCTTCAGGAGTTCCCTCTGCTCAATGAAAATGAAGAACAAAGCTTAGCGTCTATCTGGGCTCAATTTCAATCATTAACGCCTTGGCAATTATCGCAATTAACGTCAGAAGAACTTCCTTTTGCTAATGGTTGGGTTAGGTTAACTCAATTTGCAAATCAATTTGGCGATAACAACGACAGATTCAAACGCTCTTTAAGCCAATGGCAACGGCTATTTCCAACGCATCCCGCTCATCTGCTCTTACCAAATATACAAAGCACCATTGATAGCCAAGTATTTAACTACCAAAACATTGCCGTAATTCTGCCATTAAGTGGCAAACAAACCGCGGCAGGTAATGCTGCACAGCAAGGTATTTTGGCAGCATATGGCAATGATAAAACAAGTAAGCTGCATTTTTTCGACGCTGAAACGTTAGACTGGTCAACGCTTGAAGAAACATTGTCAGAATTATCTATAGACTTTGTTGTTGGCCCGCTTCTGCGCAAACATGTCGATAGCTATTTAGCACTTGAGCAACTTACCACTCCGACGTTGTTACTAAATTTGCCGCATAGTCAGCCTTTGTTACCTCACCAGTTTGCCATTTCAATGCGTCCTGAAGATGAAGCTGTTCAAGCGGCCTCAACCTTGGCTAAGAAAGACTTCGAGATGCCAATTATCTTGATGCATCAAGACCCTGTTAGTGAGCGCATTGCCAATACGTTTATTCAAGAATGGCATAGTATTACTGGAGAAGCGCCTAGGTTGATGCCTTTTTCTAAAGGCAAAAAAATGCAAACCATGTTGAAAACTGCACTTGGTGTCGAACAAAGTGAAGAACGCATCAAGGATCTTAATCGTCGTATTAAGTACACCATTAAGTCAGATGTTCGTAACCGACGTGATGTCGACATGATTTACATTGTTGGCTCACCAACACAAACCCGGGTTTTAAAGCCTTATGTTGATGTTAGTATTAGCCCATTTGCTGATGCTATTCCGATGTTTGCCAGTAGCCGCAGTCACAGCATTAAAATTGATGAGGGCGGCACTCGAGATTTAGCAGGCTTACGCTTTACCGAAATGCCATGGCTGCTTGAAAGTAAACAGCAGAATAAATCCCTTGTTAGTCAATCAAAGTCACTATTTCCTCAGCGCAGCGATAGCCTGCAGCGAATATTTGCCATGGGTTACGATGCCTTGGGGTTAGTCAATAAAGTCAACTTAATGCAACAGCACAGCTATATCCGCCACTATGGCCAAGTCGGCGTATTGCAGCTAAATCAGAGCAATATACTCACCCGCAGTCTGCTTTGGGGCCGATACCAAAAAGAGAGTGTGACTGAAGTTGCAATGGATTAAGAAACTTACGACAAAAGCCATTGGTGATAGTACAGAAGCTCTTGCTGCCAACTACTTAAAGGCACAGGGGCTAACATTAGCCACTCAAAACTATTCAAGCAAATATGGCGAGATCGACCTTATTTGTCAGGACGGACAAACGTGGGTCTTTGTTGAAGTGAAATATCGACGGAGTGCTGCTTATGGTGGCGCCATTTCAACAATATCAACTGCGAAGCAACAAAAACTGAAACATTGTGCCTCTTTTTATCTCCAACTAAAGGGTATTAATGAATATAATACCTCGTGTCGTTTCGATGTGGTGGCATTACAGGGTGACCTTACCCAACCACAAATAACTTGGCTGAAAAACGCCTTTTAAGGAGCTAATACGCTTATGTTAGAGCGGATAAAAAGTAACTTTACCGAAAGCATTCAAACAAAAATTGCTGCGAGCGAGGCCCTAGCAGGCCCAATTGAACAAGCAGGTATGGTAATGGTGCAAGCCTTACTTAACGGAAAAAAAATCTTAAGCTGCGGTAACGGTGGTTCAGCGGGTGATGCCCAGCACTTTTCTTCTGAGCTATTAAACAGATATGAAACTGAGCGTCCAAGCCTTCCTGCCGTAGCGCTGACTACTGATACATCGACATTAACTTCAATCGCTAACGACTATCATTACGATGAAATTTTCTCAAAGCAGATTCGAGCACTAGGTAACAACGGCGATATCTTACTGGCTATCTCAACAAGCGGTAACTCTAAAAACGTCATCAAAGCGATTGAAGCAGCTGTTGCTCGTGACATGCCTATTATTGCTTTAACAGGGCGCGATGGTGGCGATATCGCAGGCTTACTAGGTGATAACGATGTAGAGATTCGCGTGCCGTCTGCAAGGACTGCACGAATTCAGGAAGTGCACTTGCTAGTCATCCACTGTCTATGTGAAATTATTGACACTACGTTATTCCCACAAACCGAGGGTTAATTTGTGAAAGTCGTAAAACTTGCTGCCATAGCCGTAACAGTCGCAGTCCTTCAAGGGTGCGTTGCAGCAGCCGTTGTTGGAGTCGCTGGTGGTGCCACTGTCATAGCCGATAAGCGCAGCGTTGGCACCCAGTTGGACGATCAACGTATAGAATTGGATGCCTACGCGAAGCTATCAGAACACCAAGGTTTAAGTGATAATGCCAACCTACAAATTACCAGCATGAATGGTTCGGTACTGGTTGTTGGGCAAGCACCAAATACTTACCTGCGTGATGAAGCAATAAAGATTATCAAAGCAATTGACGGTGTAGACCAAATACATAATCAAATTCGTCTTGGAAACAAGGTATCTATTGCAACGAAAAGTAACGATGTGTGGCTAACGTCTAAAGTTAAAGCAGCACTTTTTAAAAGTGATAAGTTAGACGCAACCAACATCAAAGTGGTTACTGAGAATGCGGAAGTATTCCTAATGGGATTGGTGAGTCGTAACCAAGCTGATACTGCGGTAGAGATTACTCGCAATATCGGCGGTGTTAACCGCGTAGTTAAAGCATTTGAATACCAATGACATGAATGGTTGAGCAAATACTATTGATAGAAAAATCCCGCGATTGCAGGATTTTTTTGTTTCTGGAAGTCAATTGTACCAGTACAGAGAACATCTCATCTAATCATTCAACTTAAACATTTAGCTATCAACTAAAGATGGATGATGTAAATATTATGTTTACAGGGTGTTTAGATATCGAAAACTTTATACTTTTCAGGTAATTAATTGACTAATCCAGAGCAATTTATTGAAAGAGTGTCGTAACTAAGGAAGAATATAGATGTCCCTATTCATCATAACTACACAAGGAATGTCTAATTATGATTCTTACGGTTATTGCACTGTCTGGAATTCTTGTCGGCTATCTAAAAACTAAGTTTCAATACTTTTGTGTCATCGGACTTATTTCATTATTGGCAATAAATATCGTTTTCGATTTTTCACCAATTAGCAGTTTGTACCAACAACACTCATATAAAATTTTTATTTGTGCGGCAGTTCATATGATTCTCTACCAGTTGACCTTTCGAAACTATGAATTCATTAAGCACAAAGTTAGTTTTTGAATAAACGGAAATAAAAAATCCCGCACTTGGCGGGATTTTTTATCAAGTCTTTTGTATTTAAATTTCTAAAGAAGCTATTACTCTGTCACCTCTTCAGCAGCTGCTTCGGTAGGACGAGATAAGAAAATCTCACGTAAACGCGTATCAATTTCGGTGGCAATTTCTGGATTCTCTTTTAAGAACTTAACAGCATTTGCTTTACCTTGGCCAATCTTGTCGCCATTGTAGCTATACCAAGCACCCGCTTTCTCAACCATCTTGTTTTGTACGCCAAGGTCAATCAATTCACCTAGGTTATTGATACCTTCTCCATATAAAATTTGGAATTCTACTTGTTTAAACGGAGGAGCAATCTTATTTTTAACCACTTTCACGCGAGTTTCGTTACCGACAATTTCATCACCGTTTTTAACCGCACCGATACGACGAATGTCTAAACGTACAGAGGCATAGAACTTAAGTGCGTTACCACCTGTAGTCGTTTCAGGATTACCAAACATTACACCAATCTTCATACGAATTTGGTTAATGAAGATCATCATTGTATTTGATTGCTTCAAGTTAGCTGTTAGCTTACGCATTGCTTGAGATAACATACGTGCTTGAAGACCCATATGAGAATCCCCCATGTCACCTTCAATTTCAGCTTTAGGTGTTAATGCTGCTACTGAGTCAACAACGATAACGTCAACTGCTCCAGAGCGCGTTAACATGTCACAAATCTCTAATGCTTGCTCACCTGTATCCGGCTGTGAAACAAGTAAATCGTTAATATTAACACCAAGCTTCTCAGCGTAGATTGGGTCTAACGCGTGCTCAGCATCAACGAAAGCACAAACTTTACCATTACGCTGCGCTTCGGCAATAACCTCAAGCGTTAAAGTTGTTTTACCACTTGATTCAGGGCCGTAAATTTCAACAACACGTCCCATTGGTAAACCGCCTGCACCCAATGCGATATCTAAGCCCAAAGAGCCTGTTGAAATTGTTTCGACATCCATGCTGCGGTTTTCACCCAACTTCATGATTGAACCTTTACCGAACTGGCGTTCAATTTGGCTTAATGCAGCAGAGAGTGCTTTTTCTTTATTCTGGTCCATTTATCGCTCCGAGAAACTTTTGACTAATCTTGTTAAGTTGCAAACAAGTATACTGTCCATTCATACAGTATCAAGTATTTTTTTTAATTATTACTTATTAAAATCTTTTTTAACTTTTAAGCATCTGTTTATAAACACTAAATATTACATTTATATTTTTAACTATTTTTTCTCATCATAATTTTAACAGGCAATACACAGTGATTTGTTCAGTACTTTTACAGTAATTTTTTTACAGCTTTCAATCCCAGTTTTTGGCATAATGCGCGTTGAGTTTTGTTTAAACAATAATAGTATCCCGCTATGACATCAGCTAATCCAGATCATGCTTCTCACACGCCAATGATGCGCCAATACCTAAAGATTAAAGCGGAGTTTCCGAATATCTTAGTGTTCTATCGCATGGGCGACTTTTACGAGTTATTTTATGATGATGCCAAGCGCGCTGCTGATTTAATGGATATTTCATTAACGGCACGCGGCAAGTCAGGTGGAAACGCTATTCCTATGGCTGGCGTTCCTTATCATGCGGTTGAAACCTATTTAGCCAAATTAGTTCAGCTAGGCGAGTCGGTCGCTATTTGTGAGCAGGTTGGCGATCCTGCTACTAGTAAAGGTCCTGTTGAACGTAAAGTGGTGAAAATCGTCACACCAGGCACGGTAAGTGACGAGGCGTTATTAACAGACAGACAAGATAACCTTATCGTCGCCATTGCCGAGACAAAGTCTGGCTTTGGTTTAGCATATTTAGACATGACTAGTGGTCGCTTTGTTATTAATGAACCTAGAACGACGGAGCAACTACAAGCAGAATTACAACGCTTGTCTCCTGCTGAATTGCTATACCCTGAACATTTTTCAAAACCAGAGCTACTCGATAGCTACAAAGGCTTAAGACGCAGACCAGAATGGGACTACGACTTAGATACTGCTAATACACTACTGACAAAGCAGTTTCAAACCAAGGAATTGACAGGTTTTGGCGTCGAGGGCCACGATCGTGGATTAGCGGCGGCAGGCTGTTTATTAAGTTATGTGCAAGATAGTCAACGAACTGCATTACCCCATATTCGTTCGATTATCGCTGAATCCAGCCAGAGCGGTGTTATTTTAGATGCGGCGACACGACGCAACTTAGAACTAACCCAAAATTTACAGGGTGGCACTGAGAGCACACTAGCGTCTGTACTTGATAAATCTTCAACACCTATGGGCTCTCGTTTACTTAAACGTTGGTTACATTTCCCACTACGCGATATTGCTGTATTGACTGCACGTCAAACATCGGTAGCCGCAATTATTGATGACGAGTTACAGCCCGCGTTACAGCCCGTGCTAAAGCAAATCGGCGATGTAGAGCGCATTGTTGCGCGCATTGCACTTCGCAGCGCCCGCCCTAGAGACTTTGCTCGCCTGAGAAATGCATTAGGTCAGTTGCCAGAAATACACGACGTTTTAGCTGAAAGTAGCAGCGAATCGCTACAAAATATCGTCTCGGGCATACCGCTAATGGAAGATATCCATGAACTGCTATCACACGCCGTTATCGATAACCCACCAGTACTTATTCGCGATGGTGGCGTAATTGCCCCTGGTTACCATCAAGAACTAGACACCTTGCGTGACCTTAGCCAAGGCGCGACTAACTTCCTTGCTGAGATTGAGCAAAGAGAAAAAGAACGCACAGGTATTCAAACCTTAAAAGTCGGCTATAACAAGGTTCACGGCTTCTTTATTGAAGTTAGTAAAGCCTCTTCAGGACAAGTACCAGCAGAGTACATTCGTCGCCAAACACTTAAAAATAACGAACGCTATATTACTGAAGAGTTAAAGGCACATGAAGAAACAGTGCTCACTGCACAAAGCCGCTTCTTAGCACTTGAAAAACGTTTATACGACGAACTGTTCGATAAAGTTATGCCGAAAATTGCTATGCTACAAACACTAGCAGAAGCAATAGCAGAACTAGATGTGCTTACTACTTTTGCCGAACGTGCTGATACCTTAAATTACGTGAAGCCAACGCTCGTTCAAGAAAAAGGCATTGCCATTGAACAGGGCCGCCACCCCGTAGTGGAACAAATGACAACAGAAGCTTTCATCGCCAACCCTGTGCTTTTAGACAACAGCCGAGAAATGTTGATCATTACAGGCCCTAATATGGGTGGTAAGTCAACTTACATGCGTCAAACAGCTCTTATTGTGCTACTTGCTCATGTTGGATGTTTCGTGCCTGCAGATAGCGCGAAAATCGGAGTGGTTGACCGCATATTTACTCGAATTGGCGCTTCTGACGATCTCGCCAGCGGACGTTCGACCTTTATGGTTGAGATGACAGAAACTGCTAACATCTTGCACAATGCCACAGATCGCAGCCTAATCTTACTGGACGAAATTGGCCGCGGCACCAGCACATACGACGGCTTATCGCTTGCATGGGCGGTAGCTGAAATGCTCGCGCTAAAAACGAAAGCATTTACTTTATTCGCAAGTCACTATTTCGAGCTCACTCTATTGGCGGAGCAAATTGCCACATTAGCAAATGTCCACCTTGATGCCGTAGAGCATGACGACAACATTATCTTTATGCACGCAGTACAAGAAGGCGCAGCCAGCAAAAGTTTTGGATTACAAGTGGCCCAACTCGCAGGAATTCCAAAGCACGTTATAAGCCGGGCGAAACAGCGTTTATCTGAATTAGAATCACAGCAAGCGCCGACAGTATTGCAAGCCACACCAGTATTTGAACAGCTGCCGTTGATGGATGTCGACCACCCAGTTGTCGAAGAGCTAAAACAGCTAGAGCTTGACGATTTAACGCCGAAGCAAGCACACGACTTGCTGTACCAGCTTAAAACTAAGCTTTAGTTTAGTTAACCTGAACTCGGAATAACAATTTGCTTTCTAACGGATATTTATCCTGATTACTGCGTTAAATTCACTCACAATAGAATAACTATTGAGGCGTAAATTTGCCTTGTACTAAGAATAAATTTCTCGCTAGAAATATAAACTTATTAATATTGTTAATATTTAAAATGTTTTGGCTAACTTCTTAACCCGAGTTCAGGTTAGTTAGGGTTCGGTGAGTAGTGATTAGCGTCAGTCAAAGATTGTCGCTATCTACCCTGTCAGTGTTATAGTGAAGACAGTTGGCGCGCTAGGCGCTTAGCATATAAATAACACTTTTACTCAAAGACACATCATTATGTCATTAAATCTACCTATCACTATTTCTGCCGAAAAAGCAGTAAGCGAAGCATTGGAGCTTTCCAAGCAAGCGCTTGAGCGCATTGAGGCTTGGGCTAACTTCGAAACCATGAAAGCTAGCTGGTATGAAGATGAAGATCTACATGTGCGCTGCCAAATCACGTTAGTCTCTGATGAAATCTTTAACAGTAAATTTGCATCACTGACACTGCCCGAATGGCAAGTAAATCTAGAAGAGAAAAGCGCGAGAAAGTTAGTCACGCTTGCTGAAAAACAACATATTATCTTTGCCATCAATGAATCCTACACCAGCGTGCAACCTGATAAAGAGCGAACGAGCTCTTGGATTGGCTCGGATGTACAAATTAATGTGCAAGCATTGATAAGAAAGCAACTATTATTACTCGCTAAAGAACACCAGCTTGATCCGATAGACTAAGATGTTTGCCTGACCGAATTTACCCTCTTACTAGCTTACATGAGTTAAAACTTCACAAGTAAAAAGCTGTCATTTAGACAGCTTTTTTATCATGTAACCCTTGCAAATTACTTTACAAAAACACGATAACCATAAGGCTCAATAGTAAACGACGAATCTCCGCTAAAGCTTTGTTTTGTGCCGTTGAACCACTCGGTATAGTCACCCCAATGAATGTTTTCATTTAATGTAACTGTTTGCTCATTTGCCGAGTAATTAATGACAACGAATACTTTTTCATCAGCTTTTTTACGAACAAATGAGAAGACTGCATCAGGTGCTGAATTTGGTACTGGCACCATTTTGCCGCCCCAGTTTCCATTCCATAGGGCTTGGTTTTGATGCTTAAGATCAAACAAACACTTGTATAGGTCAGCAATTGGATGCTCTTTCCATTCAATCTCATCTTTTTCAAAGAAGGCCAGTACTTTGTTTAAACCCGCTTCTTGGCCACTGTAAATTAGCGACATGCCTTTTGCAGTCGCTGTTAACACAATGCTCGTATCTAAGTATGGGCCAAAGCGATCAAACATAGTTTTTCCCACGAATTTTTATCATGGTTATCAACAAAGTTCATTGTAATGGCATTTTCTGGCCAAGCAGACAGTGAGTGCGCAAAACGGTTGTAGATCGCACCACCTGATTTTTTGCCCATAGCGACTTCATGCATATTATCGTGAAGCGCCCAGTTGTATGTCATGTCGAAGGCTTTCTTGTGCAGATCGCGTGCATCCCATTCAGCTAGCATGAATACAGGCTTGATTTGGTCTGATTCTGCACGCGCATTGTCCCAGAAATCAGTAGGTATGAAGCCAGCTACATCAGCTCGGTAGCCATCAATATCAGCTTCTTCTACCCAGTACTTTAATGCTTCTGTCATGTACTTACGCATTTCTGGATTGTTATAGTCAAAATCGATGATGTCAGACCAATCCCACCATGGCGTTGGCTGAAAGTTGCCATTGTGGTCTTTGGTGTACCACTCAGGATTAGTTTCCGTTAATGGGTTATCCCATGCAGAATGATTAGCCACCCAATCAAGGATGACATACATTCCCATATCATGAGCTTTGTTCACTAACGCCTTTAAATCCTCTAACGTGCCAAACTCTGGATTTACCGAACGATAATCTTTCACTGCATAATAGCTACCACGTCCGCCTTTACGGTTTTTCTCACCTATCGGATGGATTGGCATCAACCAAAGGATATCTACCCCTAACTCTTTTAAACGTAGAAGGTGCTCATAAAAAGCGTTAAATGTACCCTCTTTAGTGTATTGATGAATGTTAACTTCATAAATCGTGGCGTTTTTGCTCCACTCTGGATGTGTAAGCTCAACATAAGGGGTTGGTTGATAAGACGTTGCTTTATCGTTTACTGAAGACACTTGTGTATCAGTCGTGGTCGATTGGCAGCCTGTTAGCGCAAGCATAGACGCAAGTCCTGCAGCCAGTAAAGTTTTTGAAATGGTCATAAATTGCCTTCAGAATGAACAGGATTAATGACATTGTCACCATATTTGCGCACTGAACAATTGCCTAACCGTAAAATCACTGTTTACACTTGGAAACAGTTAACACCAAAGTTTCTAAGCGTTTATTTTGGATGCAAGAATTGAATCAATGCGACTTTTTGCCGAAGTCGTTAAACAAGGCAGTTATACTCGTGCAGCCGAATGTTTAGGGGTGTCCATAGGTTATTTGTCGAAGCAAGTCAGACAGCTCGAAACACAATTAAGTACTCAGCTTCTTGTTCGGAATACACGAGTGATGCGACTGACGTCAGCGGGAGAAATTGTCTATCAGCAAGCGCTGCAACTAACTAACTTCTGGCAGCAAACACAAGCATTACTTAAAGCCTCGAAGGCGAGCTATCAGGTATCGTAAAATGCACTGCACCAATAGGTGTGGCACGTTACTCTTTGTGGCCAATATTCAATAATATGATGCAAACCCAAGCGGACATCGCCATTACCGTTGATTCTGGTAATACAACCCATAACCTAGTAGCTGATGATTTCGATTTTGCGGTGCGACTGACTAATACCCCGCCACAAGATATGATTGCCAAACACCTAACTCAGGTAAACTACATTTGCTGTGCATCGCCAGCGTTTATCAGCAAAATGCCAAGTATCTGTAGCCCTTACTGTTAACTCTGAGTCCTTGCTTAGCTCTATCTCACTGGAACGAGTGGAGTTTCACCTTAAACGGTGAATTACTTAAGTTGAAACCTAACAGCCGGTTTGTCGCCTCAGACAATGACCTATTAAAAGAGGCCTGTTTGAACGGGTTAGGTATCGCACGATTACCCGACTATATGGTGAACAAGGAGTTAGCGTCTGGGCAATTGATCAATTTGTTCCCTAATATTCAAGGCGACTTCCGCCAACGCTATCTTATTTACCCGCAGTTAAGTGCTAGGCCGAAACGAGTCGCGATTTGCTTAGAAGCAATTGCTGATAGCTTTGCTTAAACATTTATAGGTCTTTCACGCTAAATCCTTAGCAAACTTATGAAAATTATTGCTCAATTCACAAATAATTGGGCTAGAATTGGGAGTTATTCGTAATGTCTAAGCTGTACGGTGCGCTTATAAAAGCACAAGACACCTTAAGACACTAATTCATATATCTATTTTCTGTATTTGTAGGAGCATTCTCATGGCACTAACTATTGCCCCAAACCAAACCTCCATTAAGTCTAAAGCAGCGGTTGCTTGGGCAGCAGGTGAACCGCTAAAAATGGAAGAAGTGGATGTTGAACTTCCAAAGGCAGGTGAAGTACTTGTTCGCATCGTCGCGACAGGTGTTTGCCACACTGATGCTTTTACATTATCAGGTGATGATCCTGAAGGTATTTTCCCTTCAATTTTAGGCCATGAAGGTGGCGGTATCGTTGAAATGGTTGGCGAAGGCGTTACTAGCGTTGAAGTCGGCGACCACGTAATCCCACTATATACAGCAGAGTGTGGAGAATGTAAGTTCTGCAAATCAGGTAAAACCAACTTATGCCAAGCAGTAAGGGAAACTCAAGGTAAAGGCTTAATGCCTGATGGCACATCACGCTTTTCTATTAATGGCGAGCCAATTTATCACTACATGGGCTGCTCTACATTCTCTGAATACACCGTATTACCAGAAATTTCATTAGCTAAGGTTAATAAAGCGGCACCGTTAGAAGAAGTCTGTTTATTGGGGTGTGGTGTGACTACTGGCATGGGCGCTGTGCTTAATACCGCGAAAGTGCAAGCAGGAGACACGGTCGCTATTTTTGGCTTAGGTGGTATTGGGCTTTCGGCAATTATCGGTGCGAAAATGGCTGGTGCAAGACGTATTATTGGCATCGATATTAACGATAGTAAATTCGATCTCGCCAAGCAACTAGGCGCAACAGATGTTATTAACCCAAACGAGTTCGATAAACCAATCCAAGAAGTGATTGTAGAGATGACTGACGGCGGTGTTGATTTCTCGTTCGAGTGTATCGGCAACGTAAATGTGATGCGACAAGCATTAGAGTGCTGTCATAAAGGTTGGGGAGAATCTGTGATTATTGGCGTTGCAGGCGCAGGCCAGGAGATTTCAACCCGTCCATTCCAATTGGTTACTGGCCGCGTATGGCGAGGCTCTGCATTCGGTGGTGTAAAAGGCCGCAGTGAATTACCACAAATTGTTGAGCAATACTTAGCAGGAGAGTTTGGCCTACAAGAGTTTATTACTCATACCATGTCACTTGCCAAAGTAAATGAAGCATTCGATCTAATGCATGAAGGTAAGAGTATTCGTAGCGTAGTTCATATGAACCGCTAGTACTTTCTTATTTAATTCACAAACGGAGAAGTTAATTCATGCCCATAGAACTAGTAAGTCAAACTAAGGTATGCGGTGGGCTACACCAACAGTTCAACCACTCTGCTGAGACATTGAATTGCACGATGCGCTTTGCTATTTTCCTGCCGCCCCAAGCGAGCGAGAGTAGCAAAGTACCTGTGCTCTATTGGCTATCAGGCTTAACCTGCACTGATGAAAACTTTATGCAAAAAGCAGGTGCATTCAAACGCGCGGCTGAGCTTGGCATCGCGATAGTCGCCCCCGATACGAGCCCGCGTGGTGATGACGTGGCAGACGATGAAGGTTACGATATGGGTAAAGGTGCAGGCTTTTACCTAAACGCAACTCAACAACCTTGGGCAGCTCACTATCAAATGTATGATTACGTTGTTGATGAACTACCCAAGTTAATTGAAAGTAATTTCCCGGTAAGCTCAATCAAATCCATCTCAGGCCATAGTATGGGGGGACATGGTGCTTTAACTATAGGTTTAAAGAATCCCGATACTTACCGCGCGATCTCTGCGTTTGCTCCTATCGGTAATCCAGTTAATTGTCCGTGGGGGCAAAAGGCGTTTACGTCTTACCTAGGTGATAATCAGCAAGATTGGCTGGCATACGATGCGAGTGAGCTACTCAGAAAAAGCAGTGCTGCAATTAGTATTTTGGTCGATCAAGGTGATGCCGATACATTCTTGGCAGAGCAACTAAAGCCTGAAACCTTAATTGATGCTGCAGATAGCTACGATGGAAGCTTTGAGTTAAGAATGCAGCCAGGCTATGACCATAGCTATTATTTCATATCTAGTTTTATTGATGATCACTTAAACTTCCATGCGGCTAACTTACTTGCCAGTTAACAACTGAAGTTAATTATTAACTCTGATATGACAAAGAATTGGCCTAGACACTCAGTAGAGAATGCTAGGCCTTTTTGTGTTATCAAAATGTTGCTAAATTGTCACTCAATCAGAAATCAAAAATTACAAAGATGCTATTAGCCAAAAAACAGAGTGACTGTTCGCTTTTAAACACAAATTTATAGGTTATTGAACCGTAATATGTTTTTCAACGTCTTATGATAAAAGGCGGAACCAACGTTCACATTAGTTTACAAAGTCTTCGTTCCAAACGCATTAACAGTATTTTTTTGATCGAATGAAACTTTACTAACCCAATTACATTCGTATAATTGCCGCCGATTTTGCAGCCGCAAATCACAATATTTTCATATCGAGGTAGTAATGAAAAAGTATATGTCAGTTATCGCTCTTGTTATTGCAGCAGCAAACGCTAATGCTTCAAATGCAAATTTAGAGTTAATCGGAAAAAACACATCTGTTGAAACCAACTTATGCTTAACCGCAGCGCAACATGGCTACGACGCTGTATCAGCCGAGATAAAAGCAAATAATGGTAAACTTGCATCAACTAAATGTAATGGCAAAGACATTAAAGTATTTGCTAAGTCATTCACGACTAAAGCTCCTGCCAAAGCAGTCAACATGAAAGTCATCAGTGGCAACAACTCTATGGAAAGCCAGCTTTGTATGAAAGCTGTAAAAGAGGGTGTGAACGCTGTAGGCCACCGCAGAAACTCTTTAAAGTGTAACGGCCTTTCAGTAGATAGCTTTGTTAAATCAGTGAAGAGCTCATAAGCAATAGCTCATCGCCTAATTTCTGAAGATCAATGAAAGAAAAAGCCAGCATAAATGCTGGCTTTTTAATTTCAACTGCTACACCTAAGCTAGCAGCAAAAAAATCTATATTAGTCCTTCTGGTGTGTTCTTCTGCGCATGAATAATGCACCGAAACCAGCAAGCGTAAAAATGAACGCACTCGGTTCTGGCACCACGACACTATCAATCCAGCTAGCGAAAGAGCTTACACGTGTTGAACCATAAAAGTCGCCATAGTCAGATCGAATATTATTATTATTTGCATCAACACCGAACGAGTGAACACCAGCTAAGAACAATTGATTGTCTTCTTCGATAAACAAGCCACCACCGGAATCGCCACTAGCAATAGAGTATTCTCTCTCAATAGCTAAGTCATCAAAATCAACACCAGCGAAATCGAAAGCGTTATAGCTAGGGTCTGTTGGGTGATCAAAATCTGAGAACAGTATTTGTGCGCCATCACCACCAAGTGAGAAGCGCTCATCAATAATGTTCTGGCCCCCGCGTCTCGACCCAGCTGGCTCATTTGCGCCTGTAAGTCCCGTTCCAGTAGCTCCGTAACCCACATGGTTTGCTAACTGTAAAAACTCATCATCACCACGATAAATTTCCGCAGGAGTCACAGTTAACGCATCCTTTATATACATTAGGCCTATATCCCAGCCAGCAAATAGTGTATCTGTAGGGTCCCAGTTTTCATGTGCGAACCAACGAGTCGCTTCATAAGCTGTATGACTACCGTCCGCTTCTTTTTGATAAAAAGTCATTTTGGTAGACTCATCTACACAATGAGCTGCTGTCAGTACCCAATGGCTATCAATAACAGTACCGCTACAAATAAAACCACCGCCAGCAGTATCAAACAAAATTGCACCAACCGAGTCAAAAATTGAGAGGTTACCAAAATCAGTATAAATTGAGTCATCTAAATCATGACGAATGGTTCCGGCAAAAGCACTAGAACAAGCAGCAGCAAAAGTTAAGCCGGTTAATAGTTTCTTAAACATACCTTTCTCTTCCATAAAGATAATTAATTATTATTAGAAACACTGAAAACAACTCAAAATCAGTATTGATTCTCGAACTACAGTAAGTGCACGAAAATTGATTAAAAAAGTAGCGTAACGGTACCCGCAACATTTTGCAACAATGTATTAACAATTTATAAACAAAAGCATCTATCTAGCGTTGCCAAATCGATGCCCAAGTGCCGAATACTCTAATCAGTGATATAGTGATCTGGTCACTTCCGTAACCTCTGCCAGAACGTAAATAACATCAAACTGGCGATTACTAATAAGGTTTTAAAGTTTTCCATCATGTTTACATCCATTTTTGAATTTATAGCATTTTATCAATTAGTCCTGATTTCTAAACTTGTATCCAGCTAAAGCGTAAATGTTTCTTACCGACATCTTTGTGAGCTCTATAATGCTTTTACCGGAAGCTGCCATCGCTTTTTTTACTATCCATTTACCAGTGCGGTAACCAACGGCTTGACGCCCGTCAGGATGCTGAAACATCCACTCAGCGTATTTGCCGTGAGCACTGACAGGCAGAGCTAGGATCTCCTTAGTCCATGAGTCAAAGTCGGGACTACCTTTGTATATCGCATGAGGATGCCCAGCTTCTTGTTCAGAGTAGACTTCTGCTAAACCCTCGTTAATGGCGGCAATATCAATACCGTGACCAAACCTATTCTCTAGGACTAGCCAGCCGCGAACAATATGGTGTATTTCATGGAATAACGTTACTTCAAGCGAATCTTCGATTGCTTTACTCACACCCCCTTGATAAATAGATGAAATTGTTATTTCTATAGAATTAGCGCGGTCCGCTCGACCAGTGATACCGTTAACCAGAGCTAAGTCGCGGTTTACCATTAGAAAATTAAAAGTAATATTTTTGGATAGGGATGGGAAAGATTTCTGTGCTTCTTTGATCACTTTTAAAGTAATTTCTTCAATACGTTTTTTTTGTTCGATATTGAAATCAGCCATTTCATTAGGCACAAAAATAAATTGCGGTCCATTTGCGGTGGAATTCGAACCTTGATTGGCAATTACCTTAAAAGTGGTAATAGCACTCAACAAGATTAAAATTGATATAAAGCCAACGTGTTTCATTATATGTTTCCTTATAATTTTTGAATGTTAGTTCTGAATTAATTGTTAAGTCGAGATTACAAACAAAATAGTTTGCAATTACTGCGATCAATTGAGGTGCTCAATATTCCATTTGAAATTTTCACTTAATTTTAAGCCTAGCAAGGCCCTCTGACGCTGATTTGAATTTTGAATCAAGAGACAACGCGACTTTATAGTTTGCGATTGCCTTAGCTTTGCCTCCTGTTTTTTCATATGCAAAGGCCAAACTATCGAAAGTATTTGGTTCATTTGGAAAGAGTTTTGTATTTGTTATGAAAACGGTCAAAGCATTTTTATACTCGCCTTCGTTCATCAGAGCAAAGCCCAATTTATTTAGCGGTCTAGGTTTTATATTCTGATATCCAGCATCGGCAAAGATTTGTTTGGGGTTTTCTAACAGGTAGTCAGAACCCTTGCTCTTTAATAAATTTGCAGCGAATAAGCCACTACTTAGATTATGCGTATTAACCACATTAAATGACGGACTTTACAGGCTATTCGACGAACATATTCAGCACTGGGTAAGTGATATTGAAATCATGGTTGCTGATGCGCTTCATATTTCGGTAGATAAGTTACTTGATGCTGTTCAGTTAATAGCAAACACATCATTGTTTAAGCAAAATGAGCCAACCTTATTTTATTTGCTCATTATGCCCTATGCGCTTGCGGTGAACTTAATTGAGAAACCAGCAAAAACTTACTCTGATTTCTTAGAAGGTCTATATTACAAGCCAACACCAACAAAACTAAATCTTAATGACTATCCACACCTCGAACTTCAATATGTTAGTGAATATTTAAAACATGCGGTAAAAACCAATGCTGTTGGAGTCAATATATTACTTTATGGTGAAAGCGGTACTGGAAAAACTGAGTTAACTAAAGTACTGAGTAAATATGCCAAAGCTAACTTAATTGCCGTTAAAGCATCAGGAGGTAATAAGTTTCGCCCAGCAGATGAAATAAATTCGGATAGACATGTTGCTCATCTTCGCTTACAGCATTACCAACTAATGCAAAGCTTGTTTAAACCAAACAAATTTAACTGTTTGTTACTCGATGAAATCGAAGATGTCTTTGTTGAATACCTTGACGGCACGAGAGTGAGTAAGGACAGAATCAACGCTATTTTAGAGGCTAATACTACCCCTTGTTTCTGGATAACAAACCATATAGAAATATTGCCTGATTCTGTTATTCGTAGAATGAGTTACGTACTCCAAGTACCTTCGCCACCAAAACACATTAAAGCGGAAGTCTTATCAAAACCTCTCGTTGGTTTAAGGTTATCACAAGAGTATAAAAACGAATTAGCCAACATGCCTGATTTGGCACCAGCACATGTGGTTAACGCCAGCAACATTGCTAAGGCACTTCATTTAACAGGCAAGAATGCCGAAGAATGTATCGACCATCATATTGACCAATGCCTATTAGCCTGTGGGCTACAAAAAACAGTAACGAGTTATAAGCCTGAAATGGATTTCGACCCACAGTTTATTAACTTAAGTGGCTCTCATACCAAAATAGAACATGTGATTGATACGGTAACCAACTTCACAGGCGCTAGGTGTTTATTACTTGGTAGTGCTGGTACAGGTAAAAGTGCATTAGTTCACCACGTTGCCAACATGTTAGAGCAAGAATTAATTACCATAAAGCCCAGCGATGTACTTTCAAAATATGTGGGAGAAGCCGAGCAAAATATTGCAAAACTTTTTAAACAAGCAAGAGACAGTTATGCGATTATTTTTCTAGACGAAATAGATTCTGTGATGACATCACGAAGTGAATTATCACAAGCGCATGAGTGCGTCCTAGTAAACGAAATCCTACTTCAATTAGACCGAAGTGAACAGACAGTCTTTGCGGCAACTAACTACTCTAAGAATCTTGATGGCGCGATCCTACGCCGTTTCGATTTCAAACTTAATTTTGAATACTTAACAACTAAGCAAGTACTCACATTGTATGAAGAAAACTTCGGCAAATGTTCATCCACCATTAAAAACAAACTTGCCACGTTAAATAGTTTAACACCAGGGGACTTTGCCATTGCTTCAAGGCGAAACCGTATGAGTAAAAAGCCACTTAGTGATAGTAAAATCCTCGACGTTTTAACCACCGAAAACAACCGTAAACACCAAAGTAAAGCTATCGGCTTTGTAAATTAAACCACGCAATTTTTTAACCGAAGCATCTGCTTCACCCAACAACCTACCCTTAAAGGAGAAACAACATGACTAAATCATTATTGAGTTCGCTCAAGGTTACTGCTCGTCCAGAAAAAACTTCAGACAATCCAGTACTTAAGCGTAGAGAAAAGCTACTTGCCAAGCTAGACCAACAACTGGCAATGGCTGACGCCCACATTGCTGGCGAAACTTATACCGCCTACCGTGAAAAGTGGCAGAAAAATCCTGAAACGGGTCTACAGGAAAAAGTGAGAATCCCGAAGAACGTAGCGAAATGGTTTTACAAACGAAACAACCAGTATTTTTTCGAAGTACGTTATGCAAACAAGGCACTTGAATTAAGTAAAAATAGCCATGCCATTGAAGTTGGTGATCAAGGAAATTTAACCTCGGTTATTCGCACCGTCATTGATGCTACTCTAGCTGGCGAATTAGATCCTTTGTTGGAAAAAGTATCAATCAACCTTTCAAAGAAATAATTTTATACTAACGAAGCTAACGCCCCAGCCTTGAACTGGGGCTTAATATCACAGATTACTTATTTCTATATATAACTTTGATAAATGTTCAATGGTTAAATCTAAAATAGGTTCATACATAAACGAGTTAAGATGAATATTTGAACTAACGGTAATACTAACCTTTTCGAGAGTAGCTAAGCACGATGAATTTGGTTCTAGAGTACTTAGTTGTTTCATGAGATAGCCAAATTGATTACCTTTGTCACACCAATAATCAGGGTTCCCACTCAACCTCCTAATCTTATCAATTAGGAACATTTCTGCTTTCAATCGAATTGCTATCGATAGTAAAACCTTATCTTCTAAGCAAAGGCCGTCAACTACAGGTGCCGTTGAAATACCGTCAGCAAGATTGAGAATTAAAGTGTAAAAACAATCAGCGTTTGAGGAATCATATTCAAAACCGAATAATCGATTATAAATATCAATATACTGACCTACTGTTACTCCTTCGGTCTGCTCTTTCCAATGTAATAAGTAAGTTAATTTTAAGTAGTCCTGATCTCTAGTTCCCTTGGTATATTCTATTAGGTTCCGTGTGAAAGGTATCGTCGCACACATAATGGTTGAGTTATCGAGGATATTATTCTTCCACTTCCCTATAAAGTAATTATTTACGCCCTCAGCCTGTGCTAATTTTATAGAACCTTCGTTCCTGTTAGCCATTAGACACATTTCCCTATGAACAAAATTTTGGGATAAAGTCCTAAAAAAGTCGAAGTTGTGTGTCAAAATTATTTGATAAAATATTTCTTCATTTGAGAGGTCTTTTAAGTACTGAACTATCGCATGCTTATTCTTATAGTCAAATGAATCTGCTACATCATCAACAATAAAAAGAGTTTTGGTCTGGTTTAGCCTTCTTTCTTCTACATCAAAAATAAAATTAAGCAAATATAATGCGCGCTTTTCACCTTGACTCAAGGTTTTAATCTCACCTCTTTTCAGTTGAACTTCATCTTCCCCATCTTTAAATGTAAAGATCAATTTGGCTTTTTCTTTACCTAAAGTAGCTTCAGGTTTATTTTCTATATCTAAAGAAAATGGCATATCAACAAATCGATCATTGAACTGGTTTATGGCCGCTGTCCATCTTGGAACTAAAGCAACAGCTTCTTGCTCGATTAAATCTATTTCAGCTTTACTATTCAAATATAGGTCTAAAAGGCTGGTATAAGAGTCTGATGTTTTAATATAAAATGCCCATAGCATCTTTTTAAAGTTTTCAACGTTTTCGTTTTTTAACTGTTCCAATAAAAACTCTATTTCAGTGGAAGACAAATGTTCAAATAAATCATTAAACGCCTGTGTTTGAGCATTCTTAGCTAACGAAGCTTTAAGTGAAATAAGCTCCTCATCACTATTGATATTGGCATTAATAGTGTCCAACTTTTCCTTCAATTCAGCTTCATTTAATGAATCTTCTTCACCTTCGAATTGAACTCTATGACCTGTTTTAAAAAAGCCTTGCTTACTCAAAGTATTAAATGAAACATCAGCCTTAGTTGGGTTGAAAATACCTTTTTTATAGATAGTGCCTGATTGGGTAAACACTTCTTGATAGCGTTGGCTAAACTCTTGTGCTTTATTAATAAACTCATTACTTTTCAATATAGCTTGAGTTTTTTCATCAAAAATAATCCCGTATCGAAATGATTCAAACCCTTCTTCATGAGAAATAGACGTAGCAGCTATAAATGCCTCAAAAAAGTTTTTTGTGGCAAAATCCTCACAAAACTGCTGTTCAAGTTTTGATTTAGGAATCTTAGATGATTTTTGTAAGCTACCCAGAAGTTTTATTTTCAGCTTATCAAGCCCAATTAAAACAGAATCATATCTTTCTTTGTGCTCTGGGCTCACAAGTACATTTGATATTCCATCAGTTTCGGCACCAATATCTATTTCAGACTTCAATACATAAATTAATTCACTTGAAATAGGTTCGCCATCAGCACTAATCTGCCACTCGGAAGCTCTGTTATACCTTTCCTCCTTGGGTTCTTTTCCTAACGATAATTGCTGAAAAACACGAGAAAAAGATGTTTTCATAAGCCCGTTAGGGGCATAAATCGAGAAAGCCTTGGCGCGACCTTCACGAAAGTTAAAAACTTCATTAATTTCATTTATACCATAGCAATTTTTTAAAAATACCGATAAATCAATCATGTATATATCCTTTACACATACAACAGAAGAATTAGCAATTTAGCAAAGTCTTTAGAAACAAAAAAGCCCCATCCAATTAAGGACAGGGCTTTCATATCAATGGTACCGGAGGACGGACTTGAACCGTCACGCTCGCAAAAGCAACGGATTTTGAATCCGTCGTGTCTACCAATTCCACCACTCCGGCAAAGAGGTGTAGAAGCGTTTTAAGCTTGCAAAGAAGTTAACTTTCGTTTCTAAAAATCAACTTCTTTATAAGCTAAACCAACCTTAAAACTAGGTTAGCTATTTTGCAAACTTCCAAGAAACTTTGCAAATCTTTGCAAGGTTCAAAATTAACTTTATCTAATAGCCATCAATTACTTAGCTTTAGACATTCTAAATTTTGAATCCATCGTGTCTACCAATTCCACCACTCTGGCAACACGTGCATTCGTTAATAACGAAAGTGATTGGCATTATACGAAAACTTACCTGCTTAGCAATAACTTTTATTCTTCACGGCTTTAATTGCCGAATATTCAACCAGATATGCCGTCTCGAATTACACTCTCTCGACAATTCCTTTGTTATTAGCAGTGTTGCCAAGATATACTAGCGGGGTTTTTTCCAATTGTTTTCTGCATATGGCTAGTAAAGATAAATCAACGACAACTGATACTGAATTTGTACTCTACACGGAATTCCCACGTGCGGGATTCTTCCGACGTTTCGGCTCTTGGGTTTACGATGTGTTAATCGCCGTCGCTGTCTATATGGTGGTTGGTGCAGTCGGTTTCGGGTTATTTGCTCTTGCTGCAAATATTGGTCTAGTGGATATGGGTCCTTACGAGCATTTAATCGATGTACAGCAAAACTCTATCTTATATAGCGCGCTAATTTACCTTTGGAACTTGAGCTGGGTCGCTTTCTTCTTTATCTATTTCTGGGCGAGAAGCGGTCAAACCATTGGCATGAAAGCATGGCGGCTCCGAGTACAAAACCCCGATGGCACGTTAATTAGCAAGAAAACGGGACTTAAGCGTATCCTGCCAACACTGCTAGGTTTAGGAAACTTACTAGTGATTTTCGATCGCAAAAATAAACAAAGTTTGCAAGATAAACTAACCAACACAGAAGTTGTTGTGCTGTCGTTAGACGCAAACAAAAAGACGAAAATCTAAATCCTCGTTGCTAATAGCGCGTCATTTCTGACAACGCCCTTATTACTGATAAGGCATAGACTTTACTGGGAGCCAAGCGCTTAACTTGGCTCAAGTTATCAGTTATTAACTCTACGCCTAGTATCGAATGTAGTATTGAATTGGGCTATCTGGGCTTTCGACGGATTAAGTAAACAGCAATTGTGACGAACAAGATACTTGGCATGACCGCGCCAAGCACTGGTGGCAATTGGTAAACAAGGCTCACGGAGCCGAAGACTTGGTTGGTAATGTGAAACAATAACCCTGTTAACACGCCCATCATAATTCTCGCCCCCATTGACACAGAACGAAGTGGCCCGAATATAAACGACAACGCCATAAGCAGCATCACTGCGACGGTTAATGGCTGCATAATTTTACGCCAGAATGCCAGTAAATAGCGGCTTTGGTCTTGGTGGTTCTGAGATAAATAGTCTAGATAACTCACTAATCCTTGTAATGACAATGACTCTGGTTTAACGGTTACCACACCAAGCTTTTCTGGTGTTAGGCTTGACTCCCATTCCATCACATTAAAGGTTTGCTCAACTACTTGCTCATCGGTAACTTTGGTATCTACTACATTAACTAATTGCCAGACGTTGCCATCAAAGGTTGCTGAGTCGGCAGATAACCAACTCTCCAGTTTTAATGCCTGATTAAAACGATAAACCTGGACTTTATTCAATGTCCCCTGATCTTCTACTTCAGTGATGTGGACAAAATAATCGCCATCTTTAGCCCAGACACCATTTTTAGAGGAAATCAGGCTACCACCGGATATCGCTTGAGCCCTAAGTTCTCTGGCTGATGCCTCACCAGCTGGTGCTAACCATTCACCAACTGCCATTGATACCACAATAAGTACGACGGCGGTTTTCATCACCGATTGAATGATACGCAATTTTGACAAACCTGCGGCTTGCATCACCACCAATTCACTGTTGCTCGCCAGCATGCCTATACCAATTAAGCCGCCAATCAGCGCCGCCATTGGAAAGAATATCTCAACATCACGTGGAATTGCATAAAGCACGTAAAGAGCAGCATGAGCCAATTCATAATCACCACGCCCGACATCACCCATTTGCTCTACAAATTTGATAATGCCGCTGACACTAACGAATACCATCAAGGTGATGAATGTTGTCGACGCAATTACGCGTCCAATATAAGCATCAAGAATACGCATTATTGAGCCCCCCTAGCCTTACGAGCTTTCGGGAGTTTGGCTTTCAGTTTTAATCCACTTGTGCGGCTCTTCATTAATAAACTCATACCAAGAATAAGTGCTAAGAGGTGTACCGGCCACAAACCAACGAAATGCGGAATAGCACTGCCTTCGATGCCAGAGCGCATTGCAGTTAGCAATAGGAAGTAGGCTAAGAACAGCATTAATGCGGGTAATAGTTTGGCAAACTTACCCTGCCTTGGATTCACCACGCTTAGCGGCACAGCGACTAAGGTAAGAATAAGACACGCGAGCGGAAACGCTAAACGCCATTGAATTGCTGCTTGCGCGTCAGGGGTCTCATCATTGAACAGTTGGTTCGTCGCAACTGCACTTATTTTACGTCGCTTGTGCTCAACCTTCTGATCTTGAATCTGTATATAGTATTTGTCGAACGCAACATCTCTGAACTCGCCCGATTGAGGATCGCTTTGATAACGTGTACCGTTTTCTAAGATGAGGCGTTGTGAGCCAGAGTCTTCTTCTTCCACTCGGCCACTATCCGCGTACACTAAACTTGAGTTAATGACACTAGCCTTATCGCTGGTATCGTCCGGCAATTGAGCAACAAATACTTTGTTTAACGAGTTATCTTCACGTGCTTTGTCTTGAATAAATACAACCGCTTTTTGGTTACCCGTTTTCTGGAAGCGCCCCGCAACTAGGGCACTTAAGCCAGAGTCTGCCGCTAATTGCTCTTTCACTTGATATTCATACTCTGAAGCCATTGGCGCGAGGTAAAGTGTGAATAAACCCGTAAATATTGCGGTAATAAAGCTCAAGACAAGCGTTACACGCACCACATACCATTCACTAACACCACAGGCATGCAGCACTGTCATTTCACTATCAGCATAGACACGCCCATAAGCGAGCAATACACCAAGGAACAAACTGAGTGGTAACAACATACCGGCAAGGTCAGGCATTTTAAGCCCAATAAATATCATCACTAGATGACCTGGAATGCCGCCTTCGGACGCATCATCAAGCACGCGTACAAATTTTTGGCTGATAAAAATGGTCATCAACACAAAGAAAACCGCTAACTGTGTTTTAGCAACTACCTTTAACAGATAACGAAATACAATCACTTAAACCTCAAACTGACAACCATTAGCAAAAACTTAGTTTTTTTCTGACATTTGCGCAATTTTTAAGTAAAATTACTATTTTTATACATAAGTAAATTAACTTGCTGATAGCTTACACCAGCAATGCGGCTATAATTATAGCCTTTAGCGCTATTGAATTCCTAGTAAGCATATCTGTTAATTAGAGATTTTAGCAAGTTAACCTGCGTTTAAGCTTTCAAGTTTACATTTTAAGCAGGTAAATTAAGGTTAACTCAAGGTGTTTGGTTCTTACGGAAATTTCGGTAAGCTGTAAGCCATTGATAACCATAAATCGCGTAGAAAAATGGCCAATGCTATATCGGTCATGGAAAAAAACGCGAGTCAAAAATAGGCGAACTTAGGTTGCTCGCTTTTTTGAAAACGATTACACGCAAGTAGCCAGTAGGAGAATTCATGGAATTTAGTGTAAAAAGTGGTAGTCCAGAAAAACAACGTAGTGCTTGTATCGTTGTTGGCGTATTTGAGCCGAGACGATTATCTGCTATTGCTGAACAATTAGACGAAATAAGTGAAGGTTACATCAGTAACTTATTGCGTCGTGGTGACTTAGAAGGTAAGTCAGGACAAATGTTGTTACTTCATCATGTCCCGAACATTCTAAGCGAGCGCGTGTTATTGGTAGGTTGTGGTAAAGAACGAGAATTAGATGAACGCCAATACCGCCAAATCATCAGCAAAACAATTAATACCTTAAACGAAACAGGTTCAATGGAAGCAGTATGTTTCCTTTCAGAACTTCACGTTAAAGGTCGCGACACATATTGGAAAGTACGCCAAGCAGTAGAAGCAACGCAAGACTGCCTATACAGTTTCAATAGCTTAAAAACGCGTAAAGAAGAGCCTCGTCGCCCACTGCGTAAAATTGTATTTAACGTACCAACACGCCGTGAATTACCAATTGGTGAACGTGCGATTGCTCATGGTTTAGGTGTTTCAGAAGGTATTAGTACGTGTAAGAACGTAGCTAACATGCCACCGAATATCTGTAACCCTGCGTATTTAGCCGAGCAAGCTAAGATTCTTGAAAACGAATACGAAAAAGTTAGCACACACATCGTTGACGAAAAAGAGATGGAAGAGCTTGGTATGAGTTCATACCTTGCCGTTGGTCGCGGTTCAGTTAATGAATCTATGATGAGTGTCATTAACTATCAAGGTGGCGAAGCTGACCAAGCACCTATCGTACTTGTGGGGAAAGGGTTAACGTTCGACTCAGGCGGTATTTCAATTAAGCCAGGCGAAGGCATGGATGAAATGAAATATGACATGGGTGGCGCTGCGGCTGTATTAGGTGCAATGCATTCACTTGCAGAGTTAGACTTGCCTATCAATGTGATTGGCGTATTAGCCGGCTGTGAAAACATGCCAGATGCGAACGCTTACCGTCCAGGTGATATCCTAACGACAATGTCAGGTCAAACAGTTGAAGTACTAAATACTGATGCTGAAGGCCGACTTGTACTATGTGATGCGTTAACTTATGTAGAGCGATTCGAGCCAGAAGCGGTTATAGACGTTGCAACATTGACTGGTGCTTGTATTGTTGCGCTTGGTAAGCACGCGACGGGCTTAATGAGTTCTCATAACCCTCTTGCGCACGAGTTGTTAAATGCTTCGGAGCAAAGTGGAGACCGCGCTTGGCGTTTACCACTGTGGGATGATTACCACGAGCAACTAGAAAGTCCGTTCGCTGACTTCACTAACTTGGGTGGCCGTGCAGCAGGTACTATTACAGCGGCGTGTTTCTTATCTAAGTTCACTAAGAAGTATAACTGGGCGCATTTAGATATCGCTGGTACGGCATGGCGCAGCGGCGGTAAAGACAAAGGCTCAACAGGGCGTCCTGTTAATATGCTAACGCAGTTTTTACTAAATCGAAGCGGCGCAGAACAAGGCGAATAACGGTTAGTTATGTCAACTCAGGCGCTTTTTCACATTATGCCAGAGCAAGCAGGCGATAGCGCAACATTGCGTTATGCCTGTGTGCTTGCAGCAAATTGTTATCGCCAGCAACAAAAAGTGTTTATCTTTACCGATAGCCAACAACAAGCCCATGAAGTAGACGAGGTACTCTGGTCATTTGAACCTGATAGCTTCGTACCACACAATTTAGTCGGCGAAGGCCCTACATATGGCGCCCCGGTAGAAATTGGCTTCTCTGCGCCAAAGGGTAAGCGTCCGGTACTGATTAATTTATCTGCCAATATGCCTGCATTTGCAGGACAATTTGCACAAGTACTGGATTTTGTTCCCGTTGCTGAAGCAGACAAACAACAAGCACGGGAGCGCTTCAAAAGCTGCCGTCAAATGGGCTTCCAAGTTGACACTGTCAATGTTAGCGCCTGATCTAATCAACTATTTAACGAATTAAACTAGCGAATACCTAAGATGGAAAAAACATTTAATCCTTCTGATATCGAACAAAAGCTTTACCAAAGCTGGGAAGAACAAGGCTATTTCAGCCCAACTGGTGAAGGCGATGGCTACAGCATTGCTATACCACCACCAAACGTAACCGGTAGCCTGCACATGGGGCACGCGTTCCAGCAAACGATCATGGATACTTTGATTCGCTACCAGCGTATGCAAGGTAAGAAAACCTTATGGCAGTCTGGTACTGACCATGCGGGTATTGCGACACAAATGGTAGTTGAGCGCAAAATCGCGGCGGAAGAAGAGAAAACACGTCACGATTATGGCCGAGATGCGTTTATTGAAAAAATCTGGGAATGGAAAGCAGAGTCTGGTGGCAACATCGGACAACAAATGCGCCGCCTAGGTAACTCAATTGATTGGACGCGTGAACGCTTCACTATGGACGATGGTCTTTCTGAAGCCGTTAAAGAAGTTTTCGTTCGTTTATACAAAGATGATCTAATCTATCGCGGTAAGCGTCTAGTTAACTGGGACCCGAAATTACACACCGCGATCTCAGACTTAGAAGTTGAAAACAAAGACAAAAAAGGCCACATGTGGCACCTACGCTATCCGTTAGCTGATGGCGCAACCACGTCAGAAGGTAAGGACCACTTAGTCGTAGCAACAACTCGTCCTGAGACCATGCTAGGTGATACAGGTGTTGCTGTTAACCCTGAAGACCCTCGTTATAAAGACCTCATCGGTAAGCACGTTTTACTACCATTAGTTAACCGCTTAATTCCAATTGTTGGCGACGAGCATGCCGACATGGAAAAAGGCACAGGTTGTGTGAAAATCACACCAGCGCATGACTTTAACGATAATGAAGTTGGTAAGCGTTGTGGCCTAGCCATGATTAACATCTTTGATAAAGATGCGGCAGTACTAAGCGAAGCAGAAGTTTACGATACTAACGGTGAGCCAGCTGAATTATTCGATACAGCTTTACCTGCTGAATTTGGAGGCCTTGATCGCTTTGAAGCGCGAAAAGCAATCGTTGCTAAGTTCGAAGCGTTGGGGTTATTGGAAGGTATTAAAGATCACGACTTAGTTGCACCTTACGGCGACCGCTCTGGTGTGATTATTGAACCATTATTAACAGACCAATGGTACGTGCGTGTAGCGCCATTAGCGAAACCAGCGATTGAAGCTGTAGAAAACGGTGATATCGAATTTGTACCTAAGCAGTACGAAAACATGTACTTTGCCTGGATGCGCGATATTCAAGATTGGTGTATCTCACGTCAACTTTGGTGGGGTCACCGTATTCCAGCTTGGTATGACGACAATGGCAACGTTTATGTTGGCCGTGACGAAGCAGAAGTACGCGCAGAAAATGGTTTAGCCGACGATGTTAAATTGAGCCAAGACGACGACGTACTCGACACTTGGTTCTCATCTGCTTTGTGGACATTCTCGACGCTTGGTTGGCCAGAGAAAACACCAGAGCTTAAAGACTTCCACTCAACAGACGTGCTAGTAACAGGCTTTGACATCATCTTCTTCTGGGTTGCCCGTATGATCATGATGACAATGCACTTTGTCAAAGATGACGAAGGCAAGCCGCAAGTACCATTCAAGCAAGTTTATGTAACAGGCCTTATTCGCGATGAAAATGGCGACAAGATGTCTAAATCTAAGGGTAATGTAATTGACCCGCTAGACATGATTGACGGTATTTCGTTGGACGACTTATTAGCTAAACGTACAGGTAATATGATGCAGCCTCAACTGGCTCAAAAGATTACCAAGCTAACAAAGAAAGAATTCCCAGAAGGCATTGAAGCACACGGTACTGATGCGCTGCGTTTTACCTTAGCGGCACTTGCCTCTACAGGTCGTGATATTAACTGGGATATGAAGCGTTTAGATGGTTACAGAAACTTCTGTAACAAACTCTGGAATGCGAGCCGTTACGTGCTAATGAAAACACAAGCGCACGACTGTGGTAAAGACGGAGGCGAGATGAGGTACTCGTTAGCAGACCGTTGGATCATGAGCCAATTCCAGCAAACTGTAAGTGCTGTGCACGAAGCATTCAGAACGTTCCGTTTCGACTTAGCTTCACAAGCACTTTACGAGTTCACATGGAACCAGTTCTGTGACTGGTACCTAGAATTAACAAAACCGGTATTGTTTAAAGGCGACGAAGCTGAGCAGCGTGGTACACGTCATACGCTTTTAAACGTTCTAGAAGGTTTGTTGCGATTAATGCATCCAATTATGCCTTACATTACTGAGACAATTTGGCAGCGCGTTAGCCCATTATCAACGTTTACAACTAATGGCGAAAGCATCATGACCCAAGCTTTCCCACAATTTGATGCAGCGTTAGTTGATGAGCAAGCACAAACTGATGTTGAATGGGTGAAACAGTTCATTGTCGCTATTCGTAACATCCGTGGTGAAATGGACATTGCACCAAGCAAACCATTACCAGTGTTACTGAAGAATGTTAACGACGACGATAAGCGCCGCTTGACCGACAACGAACAGTTCTTAAGTTCACTAGCTAAGCTAGAGAGCATTACGCTGCTAGCGGATGATGAAGAAGGCCCAGCATCTGCAAGTGCTGTTATCGGCAATATGTCGTTACTGATTCCAATGGCCGGTCTTATCGATAAGGACGCTGAAATAGCACGCTTATCAAAAGGTATCGAGAAGCTAGAAAAAGATGTTGCTAAGATCAGCGGTAAGCTAGGTAACGAAAACTTCGTTAGCAAAGCGCCTGAAGCAGTTATCGAAAAAGAAAAAGCAAAGCTTGCCGAAGCGGAATCTGCATTAGGTAAAATGAAAGAGCAAAAAGCGCAGATCGAAGCGTTATAAGCGATTTTATCGGCGCGTTCTTCTGCGTTTAATGCAATGTAAAATAATTATTAAAAGGGTGTCATAAATACATGATGCCCTTTTCTTTTTAACATCATAAATATGCAACATAAATTATTTATGTTTTTACAAGCAAATTCACAATCTCTGTGATAAGCTACCTTCGCGTTGAGTTTTTGCGTTCGGATGAAGGTTTTAATTAGCTAGTAAGTAGTAAGTTAAGTCACCTGACGCGTTAGTGTTATTGGATACCTTCCTCTGTCTGTACTTTTGGGTAGAGGGCATTTACTCCGTGAACGGCGATTTATCGCTACAATTTTTTAATTTATGGCTACGGGAATAAAGGTATGTCAGACACAGTAACTGGTAAAGTAAAGTTTTTTAACGAATCAAAAGGTTTCGGTTTCATCGAACAAGAAAACGGCCCAGACGTATTCGTTCACTTCAGCGCAATTCAAGGTGACGGTTTCCGCACTTTAACTGACGGTCAAGCAGTTTCATTCACTGTTGAACAAGGCCAAAAAGGTCCAGAAGCGAAAAACGTTAACGCTCTTTAGTTAGTGGTGTTTGCAAAACTAGCGTTTCGCAATAAGAATTAAAAAAAGCAGCCAATTGGCTGCTTTTTTTAATTCTTATTGGTTTATCACGAATGTACTAAATATGTGGCTTTACTAAATCGACAAGTGCATCGATATGATCATTTCTGTCATTCAGACAAGGGATGTACTGATAGTCTTCACCACCCGCCTCGATAAACACCTCTTTATTTTCTTCAACCAGCTCTTCTAACGTTTCCAGGCAGTCTGCACTAAATGCAGGGCTAGCAATCGCTACACGTTTCACACCGTCTTTTGCCAGTTGCTCTAACGTTTCATCAGTATAGGGCTTCAACCATTCCGCTTTACCGAAGCGAGATTGGAACGTCATCACAAAATCATCTTCATTTAGCGCTAGCGCTTCAGCCAACAACCTTGTAGTTTTCGCGCAGAAACAATAGTACGGGTCACCATTTTCTAAAAAGAGTTTAGGCATACCATGGTATGACAATACTAACTTTTCAGGCTTACCGTGAGCGTCAAAGTGCTCTTGTATCGAATTTGCCAATGACTTTATGTACAACGGATGATCGTGGTAACCACTTATGAAATGAAGGCTCGGGATCCATCGCCATTGCTTAACTTCTGCAATTAACGCATCAAAGGCCGATGCTGTTGTTGGGCCAGCAAATTGAGGGTACAGGGGCAAAACAACAATGTTATTGACGCCCTTTTGCTGAAAACTCTTAAGTGCCTGACTCATCGAAGGATTACCATAGCGCATAGCCACTTCGACAGAAACGCCCTCACCAAATTCATTGTCTAAGCGCTCTTTCACTTTCGCTGTTTGTTTATTCGAAATCGCCAGCAAAGGTGAACCTTCATCAGTCCAAATACTCTCATACAACTTTGCAGACTTTGCAGGACGAACCTGCAAAATAATGCAATGAAGAATAAACATCCAAACAAGGCGCGGTATCTCTACCACTCTAGGATCTGATAAGAACTCTTTTAAGTAACGCTTCAACGCTTTCGGTGTTGGTGCGTCTGGTGTTCCTAGATTGGTTAGCAGAACACCTGTTTTCAATTTCTTATCATGAATACTTTTGTCTAATCCGAGATACCTCGACATTAAATTACCCTTTTACTTTATAAAACTTGTTCAACAGCGTCGATGAACTCTTGCTCATCAGGGCTCACGCGGCTATTAAAGTGTTGGATAGACTTACCGTCTTTACTCACTAAGTACTTGTAGAAGTTCCATTTAGGAGACGTTGTTTGCTCACCTAAGTGCTTAAATACCGCATTAGCATCATCGCCACGCACCGACGTTGTTTGCAGCATAGTGAAAGTTACACCGTAGTTTACAAAGCACACCTCAGCAGTGTCTTTTTCTTCATCTTCTTCTTGGAAAAAGTTATCCGCAGGGAAACCAATAACGACTAGGCCATCGTCTTTGTATTTCTTATGAATCGCTTCGAGCGCTTTAAATTGCGGCGTAAAACCACAGTTAGAAGCCGTATTGACGATAAGTACAGGCTTATCCGCTGTCAGCTCACAAAGGTCTACAGACTCTTTCGTATGCAACTTACGGAAGCTATGATCAAGAAAAGCTGCACAACTTGACGAGGCACTCGTTTGCGCGCCCTGTGAGCTCGGCTGAGGGCTATCAGCACTAACATTTGCACTTAGTAACATTGTTGAACACAGCGTCGTTAGCAGGTAGGTAAATCGCTTCATTTTATTTTCCTTTTTATGTTTCAGCCATTTATAACAAAACAAGCACTAAATTTCATTAGTGCTTGCTTGTTCTCGGGCTAGTATGACTTACCTTTAAGGTATTTAGACCTCTAAGGTACAAGGGTATCAATAACTAGCTCGATAGGAGCTGAAGTCGTTACGTCTATTTTGGAGACCTCGGCTTTGAAGTCACCGGAATTTATACCAGCACCGCCAAGCTTAGACACTACCGCATAAATGTTAACTTCACTGATATCGCTTAGTTTCATTTGTGGTGTCATCGCACGCGCGTCATTTAACACGACTTGAGTAGGCAAATCAGACGCCATTAGCTTCACAGCTGCAACTGGCATTCGACCACCTTCCGCAGGTACGGCATATATAAATACGACTCTGTCTTCACCTTGGTTCAACTGAGCCACAAACTCGTCCGATAAACTAACATTTAACATAAGTTGCGGTCCGGCATCAGCAGTTGCTTCAGTTTCACCATTAGTTAACGCTAGGCGGCTTTTTGCTTCGCCAATAGCGCCTTGCAATGCTTCAATGTTCACTGTTGGTCGCCCGACATCAACTACCTTTTGCCAATAATCAATCGCTTGTTGATATGACTGGTTGATGAAGTTGTGCATCCCAAGCAAGATGTTGGTTGAAGGGTCTAGAGCATCCAAAGAAAGCGCCTGATCGATTAACGCTTGAACCTCCGGTGTAATTTGTTGGTTGGCAGCATAGTAAGTTGCTTGAGCTTTAGCACCAATTAAATCGGCTTGTTCACCCTCAATCACGATAACTTTATCAAAGGCAACAATGGCATTAGCGAAATCACCTACGCCAACGTAAAGTTGACCTAAGCTATACCAAGCATCAGCATTGTTAGGTTCGCTCGCTACCTGTTGTTGAAGTTGAGCAAGCTGCGCTTCCATCTGTGCTGCCTGTGCTTGTTGTGGTGATTCAGCATCTGCAGCAATGCGAGGGTGTGAAAGTGCCTTGTATGCACCTTGCTTGCTATACATAACCAAGCTAAAAATGAGTACGAAGAAACTCAGGCTAATCGGCCAAATAACGGAAAGTCGCTGAGAGCTCTTTTCTTTCACTAACTGTTCAGCACTGGCTTGTTCCATGTCCTGCACTAAGCTTTTATCAAGCTCAGCAAGCAGGTATTCATAGCTTTCCTGGTCGATATTGCCTTCGCGATAATCTTTTTCAATTTCTTGTTTATGCTCTTTATACAGCGCAAAATTGGTATCTTCACGCACTTCATTAGAAAATGCTTCAACGTGTTGCTTACTACTGGCAATAAAGTGCCACCAAATAACTGCTAAAAGTAGCAGGATAAAAACAATAATTAACACTAATACTTCAAACATGGGCTAGTCTTTTTCTGCCAAAATTTTATCAAGTTTCTGTTGCTGCTCTTCAGACAGCTCGAGTTCTTTGTGCGATGCTGATTTCTTAAGAGCAACCATCACAACAATTAACACACCGATGAGTAAGATAACCGCTGGACCAAACCAAAGTACATAAGTTAGTTCATTGATTTTCGGGCGATACAGCACAAAGTCACCATAGCGGTCTACCATGTAGCTGGTAATTTCCATGTCAGCTTTGCCTTGCTTGAGCATAGTGTAAACTTCGTTGCGCAGGTCGATAGCAATTTGCGAATTTGAATCTGCTAGGTTTTGGTTTTGACACTTAGGACAACGAAGTTCCTTTACCAAAGACTGATAGCGCTTTTGCATAACAGGGTCAGTGAACTCGTGAGTTTCACTGGCTGCTGCATAAGCATTAACGCTTCCTGTAAACGCCATCAACAAGGCTAATATCGAAATTAACTTTGCCATTATTCACCTCGTGCTCTTTCTTGAGAAATTGTTTTAATCATAGGTGCAAATTCTCTTTGCCAAACGTCTGCGTCAATAGGACCAGCAAAACGCTTACGAATAATGCCATGATGGTCTATTACGAAAGTTTCTGGTGCAGCATAAACGCCCAAGTCTAGACCTAAGCGCCCAACCTCATCGAATACCGAGAATTGATAAGGGTCGCCTAAATCGTCTAACCATTTGACCGCTAAATCGCGTTCGTCTTTGTAATTCAAACCATACAAAGTCACTTGGCTGCTCTTAACGATATCAAGCAAATATGGATGCTCGTAGCGACATGAAGGGCACCAAGTTGCCCACACATTAAGCAATACAATATCGCCTTTAAGGTCTTCGGCTGTTAACTGCTTATTAGCATCTTTTAACTGGGTTAGTGTAAAAGCAGGAATAGGTTTCCCAACCAGAGCAGATGGTAATTCTTGCGGCTTTAAAAACAAGCCGCGATAAAGTACAACACAAAGCGCAATAAATACGATCAGCGGTAAAAAACGAATAACTTTTCCCATGTAAAACTACTTATGCTGATTGAGTTGACGGCGACAGTTCACTATCGCTTGTTATTTTTTTAGTGTTTTTAGCACGTCGACGTTGACGGTATCGCTTATCCAACATTGACATCAAACCACCAAGTCCCATAAAGATTGCACCAAGCCAAATACAGCGAACAAAAGGCTTAATATGCACGCGAATCGCCCATGCACCTTGTCCTAATGGATCACCTAAAGCTAAGTACACATCGCGGGTTAAACCTGGGTCAATCGCAGCTTCTGTCATGCCCATGGTTTGCACCATGTAAGTTCTGCGTTCTGGCTTTAATAACGCCACGAACTCTTCACCTTGGTAAACCTCTAACTGGCCTTGTTCAGCCGTGTAGTTCGGCCCTTGAACCGGTTTAATACCATTGAATTTGATAGTGTAACCATCAACTACAGCGCTATCACCAGCGGTCATTCGAACATTAGTTTCTGTTTCATAAACTGAGACTAGCGTCACACCGACAACCGTTACCGCTACACCAAAATGAGCAATGGTCATGCCTAATTGGCTCATTGATAATTTACCCGTCAACTTCAGTTGATTAACTGCTTCTTTAATAACAACTAAAGCCACCCAAGTCGCTAGTGCCATACCCAAGCTAACTAGCCAGTCGAATGCACCACCGTATAGGAACGGGAAAGTAAGACCAACAACAACACTCGCCACTGTAATAGGGTTAATTTGCTTACGCAGTTCACCTTGTTTAGCTTTTTTCCAGCGAATCAATGGCCCTATTCCCATTGCCACGAAAAGCAAGCACATCATAGGAACAAAGACTGCGTTAAAGTACGGAGGACCTACTGAAATTTTGCCTAAACCAAGCGCGTCAATAAATAGCGGATATAACGTACCCAACATAACAGTCACTGCCGACACCACAAGGATAACGTTAGCCACTAATAAGGCTGTTTCGCGAGAGTAGAATGAGAAACGAGAGAACGATTGCACATTACTGGCTCTAAATGCGTACAAGGTCAACGAGCCTCCTACCGCGATAGCCAATAATAATAGGATAAATGCACCGCGCGTTGGGTCTGCTGCAAACGAGTGAACCGAAGTGATAACACCCGAACGAACAATAAAGGTACCCAATAAGCTCAAGCTAAATGCAAATATTGCTAGCAACACAGTCCAGTTTCTAAAGGCACCACGTTTTTCAGTTACGGCAAGTGAGTGAATAAGCGCCGTACCAACAAGCCAAGGCATGAATGATGCGTTTTCTACTGGATCCCAGAACCACCAGCCGCCCCAGCCTAGTTCGTAATAAGCCCACCAGCTACCTAGCGCGATACCTAGTGTTAAGAATATCCAAGCGCCAACTGTCCAAGGACGCGACCAACGTGCCCACGCGGCGTCCATTTTGCCACACATTAAGGCAGCAACGGCAAATGCAAAAGCTACTGAGAATCCTACATAACCCATGTATAGCATCGGCGGATGCACAATCAAGCCAACATCTTGTAATAGTGGGTTTAAGTCTCGCCCTTCCATTGGCACATTTGGCCACAGGCGTTCAAATGGGTTTGAAGTCAATAAGGTAAATACCATAAAGCCCACAGAAATCATGCCAAGAACGGCTAACACCCGGGCAATAAATGCTTGCTCGATATTCTTACTAAACTGGGCTACAGTCATTGTCCAAGCAGTTAACGAGAACACCCATAATAAAAGTGAGCCTTCATGTCCGCCCCACACAGCGCTGATCTTGAAATAATAAGGTAGATGGCTATTGGAGTGACCAGCAATGTAACGAACAGAGAAGTCGTCAACGACAAAACTGTAACCAAGAATAACGAGACTAATCGTTGTAAAAATAAACATACCAAAGGTCAATGGTTTAGCATAACCAGCAAGTTTAGGTTGGTTAGCGTAAACACCAATTAGCGGTATGGTCGATAGACACATAGCAAACGCTAAAGCGATGATCAGGGAAAAATGCCCTAACTCAGGAATCATGTACTTCTCCAATAGCCTGCAATATTGCTGCACACCTCGTTAGAAATGCGCTAAAAAAACGCGAAGATTCTATCATTATTCACCAAAATTAATCAGTATTAAACCAAAGTAAATCGCTACAATTTATGTCTATTTCATGATTTGTCACAATAAAAATGCAATCGCTTGGTTTCTGAACTTTTTCGTAGTTAACGATTTGGTGTATGATAGCCACCATACTAATTTACTCATCACCTATATAACTAGCCGAAGTAAGTCTTTTGTCTAATTCATCTCCTCTTGTTCAAGCTGAGCACTTAACCTGTGTCCGAGAAGACCGCATCCTTTTCGATCAACTGTCGTTTGCAATTAACGCGGGTGACATAGTACAAGTAGAAGGGCCAAACGGCGCAGGCAAAACCAGTCTGTTAAGATTACTTGCGGGCTTATCTCAACCATATGAAGGCTCAATTAGCTACTTAGGTAAATCTATTGTCCAATACGCCGAGCAATATCATCAGGATCTGCTTTATCTAGGGCATATGCCAGGGGTAAAAGCAGAATTAAGTGCACAAGAAAACTTAGCCTTTGATCTAGCAATATCAGGTGGTGATTCATCGCTTGCAGAAGATACACTGGCAAAGGTTAATTTACTTGGCTTTGAAGATGTAACTGCGTCACATTTAAGTGCTGGTCAACACCGCAGAATCGCACTTGCAAGGCTTTGGCAGTCGAATGCAAAAGTTTGGATTTTAGATGAACCATTTACTGCTATCGACAAGCAAGGTGTTGCCGCGTTGGAGCAACTTTTTGTTGAACATGCCCAAAATGGCGGCTGTGTGATATTAACTACTCACCAAGATTTAGCCTTGCCAGAAAACATGGTGAAGAAAATAACCTTGGCTTACAGGTTGTTCTAGATTATGTCGTCTTTATCTTACCGCCAAACATTCGCTCTCGTACTAAAACGTGACTTAACAATAGCCTTTCGTCATAAAGACGAAATGCTTAATCCACTGCTGTTCTTTATTATCGTTGTCACATTGTTTCCGCTAGGTATAGGCCCACAAGCTAATACGTTGGCAAAGATTGCACCGGGTATTATTTGGGTGTCGGCACTATTGGCAACACTGTTGTCACTTGATCGTTTGTTTAAAGCTGATCATAACGATGGTTCATTAGAACAAATGCTAATTAGCCCACAACCACTGTTTATATTTACCTTGGCTAAAATTACTGCCCATTGGTTATTAACGGGGTTACCGCTTATTCTGGTTGCTCCAATATTAGCCGCGCTGCTTTATTTACCAGAGCAGAGTTATTCAGCACTATTTTTGACCTTGTTGCTAGGTACGCCCGTATTAAGTTTCATGGGCGCGATCGGCGCGGCATTGACTGTGGGCGTAAAAAAAGGGGGCGTATTACTCAGCCTCATCGTTTTGCCTTTGTACATTCCTGTCCTAATTTTTGCGACAAGCGCAATAGATACCGCAAGCTTGAACTTACCCTATAACGGACAACTTGCTATAATTGCCGCGCTATTTTTTGGCTCTTTAACATTAGCTCCTTTTGCAGTGGGAGCAGCTTTAAAAGTGAGTACTAACTAAATGTGGAAATGGTTACATCCCTACGCTAACCCTGAAGTGTCTTATCACTTTGCTGGCAAACTTAAACCTTGGCTCGGTTTGTCAAGTGCGTTATTGCTGACTGTTGGTTTAATTTGGGCACTTTTATTCGCACCAGCTGACTATCAACAAGGGGAAAGTTTCAGAATTTTCTACATTCACGTACCTAGTGCGATTCTCTCAATGAGCATCTACCTAGCAATGGCTATTGCTGCGCTAAGTAGCCTAGTTTGGCAAGTGAGACTAGCCGACGCATCAGCTGCCGCGTTAGCACCTATTGGTGCAGTATTTACTGCAATTGCCTTATTAACAGGTGCAGCGTGGGGTAAACCTATGTGGGGCACTTGGTGGGTGTGGGATGCCAGGCTTACGTCAGAGCTTATTTTACTATTCCTCTACCTCGGTGTTATTGCCTTACACAACGCATTCGACGACAAGCAAATGGCAGGTAAAGCAGCCGGCATCTTAGCGCTAGTTGGTGTTATCAACTTACCTATTATTAAATACTCTGTTGAATGGTGGAATACACTCCACCAAGGGCCGACGGTATCAAAACTAGGTGCGCCAGCAATGGCTTCTGAAATGTACTGGCCATTCGTTCTATGCTTCTTCGGATTTGCGCTTTTAGTGGGTGCAGTAGCGTGTGTTCGCTTTCAAACAGAGATCATCACACGCAATAAAATGCGTCCTTGGGTGCGTAATCTTGTCACAAGTGAGGTTAACTAATGCAGTTTGACAGTTTTGCTTCTTTTCTTGATATGGGCGGCTATGCCTTCTATGTTTGGCTTAGCTTCGGTGCTTCAGCAGCATTAATATTGTTACTAATATTTTCCACGCTATTTTCACACAAAAATGCACGTGCCAATATCGCGCGTCAAGTAAAGCGAGAGCAGCGCTTACAGCAAGCTCAAGCACAAGCTAATGTGTCGGAATCGACCAGCCAGTAACGAGGTTTATTCATGAATCCAAGACGTAAAAAACGTTTAACCATAGTTTTATCTGTATTAACAGGCTTAGGCGTTGTATCAGGTTTAGTGCTTTATGCGCTGAGTCAGAATATAGATTTATTCTACAAGCCATCAGAAGTTCACTACGGTAAAGAGGACACTGGCTTAAAGGCACAAATAGGACAGCGCTTACGCGTTGGCGGGTTAGTAGTGCCAGAGAGTATTGTCCGTGACCAAGACAGTTTAAAAGTGTCTTTTCGTTTAGCCGATATGAAAATGCCTATCAGTTTTAGCGAAGACGACCCAATGATCACTATCAAGTACGACGGCATACTGCCTGACCTGTTTCGCGAAGGCCAAGGTATCGTTGCTAACGGTACACTAATGGACGGTTTTATTATCAATGCTAGCGAAGTTTTAGCGAAGCATGACGAAAACTACATGCCAAAAGAGTTGGCAGATGGTGCTGGTGAAAAACACAGTAAGCCTTCCTACTCAAAAGAGCAGTTAGAAGGTAGTTACTAAACTAATTGCCAGTCTTAGCAAAAGAAATTCATCTAAATAAAAGCCAGCTCATTGCTGGCTTTTTTATAATTTAAATCCACCTGCCAATAGCAATTTCTATTTCGAAAAAGCCTTGTTAGAAGTCGATTGTACAGACCTACATATTCGCAATCGATAACTCTTCAAAGCAGGCATAACGCCATTTGGTCGCTGATGCATTTTCTAGGTAAGCATCAAAGAACTTTTGCGCGTTTTCATCACCGTTAACAAAAGCGAATTTGAGGTTAGTTTGGAGGTGGGAGTGTAGTTGATCAATACGAACAATATCTCTAATTAACTCGCTTTGATAGGGAATTGTCTCTACTTGAGATAGGTCGATGACGATGGTTTGAGCGGCCTCACTTCTATCATCATTATAAAAACCTTTCATTGCTCGAAAGATATTTTCTGCAGTTACATTCCCAGAGAATTTCCCGAGAAAATAATAGCCGTGCCACGAGTGTTCAATCAAAATCAGCTTCCTTACTGCTTAGTATCAATTGAACCTAATTTTTAGTTCAATTGATACTACTCTATGTCTTCGGTTCTAATCAAAAAAACAATGAAGTAAAGCAGTAATCAGCCAATGTAAACAAGGCTAAAATTTTATATTAAGACCCTGTTACCATTCAGTTTTTTTATGGCCACTTAAAGCATAGTAAAGAATAAATAGATAACTTGGAACCATCAGTGCATAAGCCCCCTGAGCACCTAAGCCGGCCACATTACCCAGACCAATAAGCAGTGGGCCTAACGCGCCACCGGCAATACCCATGATGAGTAAACCAGAGGCCGTCCCAGTTAAACGACCTAAACCACTTAATGCCAGCGGCCAAATTGCTGGCCATACCATGGCATTAGCAAAACCGAGTAATGCTATACACATAAGAGGATCAGGTAATTGCGGCCCACCAAATGGCACAAGAATTAGATTCGAAATCGCAAATGAGTCGTTACTACCAAATACGACAGCGGCAACGGTAATGATGCCCGCAACGGCTGACATCACCAACGCATTAGGTTGTGACATGTATTTCGGGATAAGCGCAATACCTATGGCATAACCAATTAACATACACGCCATCGTATATGAGGTCATCATCGAATAATCGGCGATACCTATGGCTAAAGCATATGAACCAATGGTATCGGCGGCGATAACTTCGACCGCCACATAGAGCGCAATACCTACAACGCCAAGCACTAGATGTGGGTGCTTAAGCGCTTCTTTAACCTCACCTTTAGCATTAGGGTTTTCATCTTCAAACACTAGATCTGGTAACGGCGCAAACTTAGCAAATGCAGCAAAAATAAAGATCAATGCAGCAATAGCGATATAAGGCGCTACTAAACTGTTAGCCATAGCGCCTTTTTGCGCTTGAGTCAGCGTCTCACCTTCACCTGCAACCGCAGCTACCGTTACCATAGCGAAAATAATCGGTACAACAACACCGGCAAATTTATTCAACAAACCCATAATACACACACGCACTGCTGCTGACTCTTCTGAGCCCATTTTCACCACGTATGGATTAACCGCTGTTTGCAATACAGTTTGACCAACACCGATTAAAAGCTGGGCAAATAAGAAGATTTCGATAGCCTGTAACTTGGCCGCAGGAATATAAAGTAACGCAGATGCAGCCATTACCGAACAACCAATTGCCATACCATTTTTGTAGCCCACGCGTTTGATTAACATGGCCGAAGGAATGCCCGCGATAGTTACCGCAATGTAAAAGGATGAAATTATAAATGATGCTTGAATAGCCGAGAGCTCGAGCATTTGTTGTAAAAACGGTGTGATTGCGCCGTTTAACCAAGTTATACAGCCTAGAATAAAAAACATTGAGCCAGCGAGTGCCATCGGCAGCAATGTGCTTTTATGCTGCTCCGCTAAAACTTGTGTATTCATCTTGCGTTCCTCGTTGTGTTTGTTTTTATAATTATTTATTAATAAACAATAACTTAAAGAGTATAACCAAATCACTTTTTAAACTATCCGTGTGCCTGCCACCCATGTCTGCTCGACATAAAGATCATCATTAAGTAATACAAAGTCAGCACTAGAACCGACTGAAAGTTTTCCAATGTTAGGACTCTCATTGATGTATTGCGCTGGAAACAAGCTCGCCATTTGCAGTGATTTGGTCAATGACACCTTCATACCGTGATGACAGTTCCTCACCGCTGTTGCCATATCCAACACAGATCCAGCGAGTTCGCCTGTGGTTGAAGTTAACTTTCCCTCTGCCAAGGTGACCTTGCGATCAAAAAAGTTAAATTCTTGTTCGTCAGTGCCTACAGGTGGCATGGCATCTGTGACTAAAAACAGCTTACCGTTCGGCTTTATTTTCTCGGCGAGTTGACAACTTTCAAATGCGACATGATGACCATCAACAATAATGCCGCATGCAGCACTATCATTTTGGAGTGCACACCCCACCATACCGGGTGCTCGGCCTGTCAGTGGAGACATGGCGTTGTATAAGTGGGTAAAACCATCTGCGCCTGCTTCGATTGCTTTCTGGGCGGTGTGAACATCAGCATTGCTGTGCCCTAGACAAACCTTAATACCTAAGCTCACCATTTTCTTAATATCGCTCGTTAAAACGTTTTCAGGCGCAAGCGTAACAATGATTTTGCCAATATCTCGACGAGATAGTACCTGCCATTCCTGCTCAGAGATCGGGCGAATAAATTCAGCGCTATGTGCGCCCTTTTTGGCAACGGATAGGTGCGGCCCTTCGAAATGAACGCCCTTTATGCCTGTAATACTTGAAGCAATAGCCTCAGCTATCGCGTCTGCTGCAGCTGCCATTACCTCCACTTTATCGGTAATTAAGGTAGGCAACATTGCGGTTGTACCAAACTTGGCATGTGCGGCCATCATGGTTCTAATGCCCTCAACAGTGGGATTGCTGTTTAGTAACACTCCACCACCGCCGTTTACTTGCAAATCGACAAAGCCAGGCACCACAAAACTCTCTAGCACAATATCTTCAGTACCAAGTTGGGTGCCAATATCGATACCTTCAATACTGCCGTTTACAACCGTAAAACGCACATTATCCAGCAGCTGCTCACCATCAAATAAACGCTTGGCGAAGAACTGTTGTTGCTGATGTGTCGTCGTTGTCATAAATTATCTCCGCTAGACGGTCTTAGTGACTTTCTTTAAGCCTTTCGGGCTATCAGGATTAAAGCCTCTAGCCACAGCTACATGTGCCACATCTAGGTAGAAACGCTGCAGTACCACAAGCGGTGCCAATCTCGGGTGGATGCTATTATCTATTTGATTCAAATGAACAACATCGGCCCCTCTACTCGCTACTTCTTTGATTTGTTCTTCATGAGAGTTAGCGCTTTCGTCATTTACCGCGCAATTTAAAATAACTAAACCTTGCTCTACTAAAGTGACTGGTCCATGTAAAAACTCAGCACTGCTAAATGATTCAGCATGAATACTTGCAACTTCTTTAAGCTTCAGCGCCATTTCTTTCGAAACTGCAAAGCCTAGCCCTCGGCCAAGTACCACCATATTTTTAACGTTATCAAGAGACTCTGGCGTCAATTGAGGACCGCTCGCCACCATAGCAGCAAGTTGTTCAGGAAGTTGCTGTAACGCGTTAATCAGCGCCATATTTTCAGTCCAATTTGCCGTTAGCTGCAGTAACGCCGAAAGCGTTGCTAAATAGCTTTTAGTTGCTGCTACTGAAATTTCTGCGCCCGCCTTTAGTGGAATAAAGTCGTCAACCACCTCAGCTAAAGGAGAAGTTTCATCGTTAACCAAAGCAATACAATACGCGCCTGCATTTTTCGCCATTTCAGCTTGCGCAATAATGTCTGGGCTGCGGCCCGATTGCGAAATAACAATGACTAATGCACCTTTAAGCGCCAAGGTTTTACCATAAACACTCGCTACAGAAGGTGCTGCTGAGCTCACCGGAACGCCAGCTTCAATTTCAATCAAGTACTTACCGAAGACGCCAGCGTGATCAGAAGACCCGCGACCAATAATCATTGCCATGTGCGGCTTAAATGCACGCAATTTTTCACCGACATCAGCCATTAACTGGGCATTTTCGGCTAATTGTTCACGAATAATTTCAGGCGCTTGCGCAGCCTCTTGTTCCATAATGGTTTGTGTCATTGTCTTGTTCTCACTAAAACCTTGCATATAAATCGAGTGGGCTTATTTTTAAGCCTGCTGACGAGCGAAAATAACGGCGCCCATCTCTGGTGGAAAAGTTGGTGGAACAAGGCGCTGCTGCACGTCTGGCGAAAGCCAAGGTGTAATCAACGGACCAAGTCCACCAATGAGGGAGATATTTGGTGGCTGCTTAGTGAGTAACCTTTTAGCCACGCGACTGATGTAATCGGCACCTTCTTGAACGACCGCAGTCGCAACTGGGTCATCTTTTTGTGCGGCTTCAAATACTAGCCCCGCCATTTGTGCGTAGAATGCGGCAGGCTTGCCCGCAATCGCCTCAACCATCTCAACGGCATTTGATACCGCTAAATGACTCAGCACCGCATCAGTTAACAACGTCGGCTCGACTAATTCATCCAGTGATAACAGCACCTGCTTCGCCGCTTGGAGTCCAACCCATGCACCACTGCCTTTGTCGCCATGTGGAAAGCCATGAGCACCGACAATTTCGGAGACTCCATCTACGTGTACGAAGCCACAAGAGCCAGTACCTGTGATCATGACAGCACCATCTTGACCGTTGTGAGCACCTAAACAAGCAATCAGTAAATCGGTGGCTAAATGCATGTCTTTAAATGGATGTTGCCAATTATTCATTTGATCAAAGAGCACAGGCAGGTTGACACCAGCAAGACCTACACCTGCGGGAATTGAAGCGAGTAAATTCGCAGAGTAGCCTGCATCAATTAGTGCCAGTCGTGCCGATTCAGTAATCGATTGAGTCGCCTGCTCAAATCCATGCAATGGATTAGCAGGGCCCGAAATACCAGTACCCAAAATATGATTATGTTCGTTGACTAAAATGGCTTTACACTTTGTACCGCCACCGTCTATGCCGATAAATAGCCCCTGAACCTTATTGCTATCGTCTAGCATAATAACCCCAATTTCTTGATTGCTTTGTCATTACTTTTTCTAAGAATTTGTCTAAGCATGATTTAATTCTTCTTTTATAAAGGCCATCTATTGCACGTTTGCTGTGGGCACTTCCAGCGCTAGTGCCCGCCCTTTACGTTGTCCTTGGTAATCAGTTGCGCGAATCAGTACTTTTCCACTCACTGCTACAGGTGTTTGATATGGCTGCCACTCTGAATCGTCAACCTTGTATTCTGTAGCAAGACCTGGGTAAGCAGTATTGATATGCAACTTACCGTCAATCACTTTCCCGCCTACCGTCGGTAAGCGGTAATGCACATTACTTAGCGACAACTTCGCTAATTCTTTATGTCCAAGTGTATAAGCGAAACGATACCAATCCTGATCTCGCTGCTGGTAAGCCTGAGCTGAGATATGGCCGCTGTTTTTATCGAAGCGCTTGCCTTGATAATCGTACGGCAAGGCCCATGCTGGGCTATGCCAAGCACGTTCCGCTAAAGCAAGTAAGCGTGGGAACAATTTGTATTCGGCGGTGTTGTCTGTTCGCGTGTTTTCACTCCAAAGCTGTCCTTGCAAGCCAAGGAATGTAACCCCTTGATTTAGTGGCGCGGATGTAAGTTTACCGGATTTATCCTTCAACACACGATCATCAGCCACATATGGATTATCTTCGCGATCTAACATCCACTCTGCATTTGCAGGTAGATTATCTGGCATAAAGTTAAATAGTTTTTGGCTGTTGATTTGTCGTGACGCCCAATAGTACCCATGTTCCTTTGGATCGGCTTCGTAAGGGAAGTCGAAGTATGTGACATCTGGGCTTGAAACAACAATTTGCCAATTGTAATTTGCCAGCTCATGCGCTGACTTATGCCCTTCCCATGCCAGTGGATGCCATGCGTTAGCTTGAATGACCGTCGGCATATTATCAGGGTTTGTATGTTCTAAGCCATCAATCCATGCAGCCGCTTCAATACCTAAGTCTGCCAGCATGTTGGCGACACGTTCAACAAAATAAGCACCTAACTCTTTTGCACTGGCAATTTCTGCATCGTGCTCAGCCAAAAATGTCTGGCAAGCAGGAGAGTCTAACCAAGCACCAGCAGTTTCATCCGCACCTATATGGTAGCGAGTTAAAGGCTGTCCAGCGTCAGCATGAATAGCTTTAACGTCTGTCATTACACGCTCAATGAACCGGTATGAAGAGTCTAAACAAACGTTAATCGTATTATCGTTGTAATACTGCACCGATGAATAGACCGTTTTGTCTAGCGGGTCGTGCAGTAAAAACTCCAACGCTTTGTCTTCTTGCTCTAATGCCATGTAGTTTTGATAGCGAGCTGCCATTGCTTTTACGGCGGCACGTGAATGCCCAGGCATATCTAGTGACGGTATAACGTGAATATGACGTGCCGTTGCGGCTGCTAGAATCTCTGTGTAATCAGCCACCGAGTAGTAACCGTTAACATCACTGCTGGCATCGACACCCGCGCCCAATTGCGGGAGCAGACAAGTAGTTTCGGAAGGGTCAAAACAGCGCTTACTACTGACTTCAGTAAGTTCAGGTAAACTTGGAATTTCTAATCGCCAGCCTTCATCATCGCCAAGGTGAAGATGCAATTTATTGAGCTTGTAAGCAGCCATTTGATCTAACAAATCAAGAATAAAGGCTTTACTGCGGAAATTACGGGCTACATCAACAAGTAAGCCACGGAAACCATAATGAGGCTCATCAGTCACAGTCATTTGTGGCAGTGTATTGGAATCTAGCACCTTGATAGACGCTAGAGACTGCAAACCATAAAATAAGCCACTCATCTCACCTGCCGATACATCAATACCTGTCGACGTTATCTTTAAAGTGTAACTGCCTAACCTCTCTTGAGAATCTTTTAATGGGTTGCCTTCGTCTGCGGTCAGGCGCAAGTTAAGTGGCAAGCCATCATCGCTAAATGTAACACCAAGCGAAGATAAACGCGCAAGCGCTACATCGATACTTTCATCGTCTTGGCGAACTTCATCTGACACTTTCCAATTAACTGTTAGGCCTTTATTGATATCAACAGAGCCGCCCGTTAATGTGCTTCGCTTGGGTGCAGGAACGATACGTGATGCAACATTAAATGCAGGGCCTTCTTCTTGTGCCCAAGCATTAATCGATTCATTACGTTCAAATAATTTCTCTGCGGTTAGCCATTCTGTCTTGTCATTTGCGGTACGCTTAAACTGACGTGTTTCATCAGTGTAAGGGACAACGTAAGGCAAAACTTCTAACCCTGTTTCAGCGTCGATTTGCACTTTCGTTGATGCTATCACTCGTGGCATAAGCTCAGCCGACTCGCCAGCAAGGATGTAGTTTGGTAGCGTATCTGTTTCGGATAACGACCAGAAATTTGCTCTAAACGTGATTGATTTAGTCTCGCCTGTTGTAAAGCCAGTAAAGTTCTCTTTTAACGTAATCTTATGCAGATCACCGTTGATATGGGTAATACTCGCCCAATCACTTTCATAAGATTGCACTGGCAATATCTGGCTAAAATAGATAGCCCAATCATCGACTAAGATAGTGTCTGGTGCAGTAAAGTTAAGTACAACTTCAAAACAAGCACCGTCGGCTGTATCTGGGTCACACTTATCCGTTGGAATGTTGGTTTTCTGTTGGTAATGAACAACAAGCATTTCAGCAATCTTATCTAGATCAGCTTGAGTCGCTCGAGAAAGTAATTGCGTCTCCGCTAACTTAGCTTCTTCACTAGCTTCTACTTTGCTCTCTACCGCGCTTTTAGTTGCAGTTACGGCTACTTTATTTTCAGTTGCTGTACTTTCAGTTTCACTCGAGTTTTGGCCACAGCCTGCGAGCAACAAACTTGCGAAAATTGCACTACTGATAAGATTCTTTTTAACGACAATATTGTTCATTTGTTACTCAACATAAATTAACCAATGACTATAAGATACCAACTTTGACAGCGCTGTCAAAATTAAATTAACATTCTTTTATGTTAAAAAGGAATAAAACAAAAATTAGAAAAGTTATAGTAGAGAAATGACTGATAAAAACTTGCTAACACTGACCATAAATCAACATCAAAATGCTTACACGTTCGAGCAAGCCTTTAGTTTATGCAAGCAACTTTTAGTCAACAAATCCCCCAATTTTGACGGCATATTACGTCAAGTTGTCGATAACGTATCACTAGAGCACAATCATAAAAAGCATTTTTTTCAGCTCGCATTTAATGTTTATTTACAACGAAAGCAGTATTCAAATTTGCTCGAAATTAGTGAAGTTGCAATCAAAAAATTTGATACAAAAGACGAAAATAGTCAGTGGGCTGATGCATTTTATGCGAATGCTGTTGCAAATAGATACCTTCGTAACCCTGAATACGCTAAAGACTCACTCGAAAATGCCGTCAAGATCGATCCAAAACAACCGAGTTGGATACGATTATTGGCTACAATGGAAAAGGAATTGGGCCACTTTGATAAGGCGTTAAAACACCTCGACACATGTGTTGCGCTTAGCCCAAATGATGCTGAAAGTTACTGGCTCAGAAGTGATTTAAGTCGCGAACTATCGGCATCTGCACTGTCAGACCTTGAGGATCTAGCTAACCTTGAGGGTACACAAGGCACCAATTACAGTGCTAATCATAGTGAGAATCGTTCGGCTGGCGATAACTTAAAAAACCGTGCTTACGCATGCTTCACACTATTTCGCTACCATCAAAGCAACCAAGATCATCAAACTGCGTTTAGCTACCTAACGCTCGGAAATAAACTATTTGCTGATTGCTACATATTGCCAGCAGCGCAAAAAGCAATACCTTCAGTTAAACAAGAGCATCAAGCAATTTCAGACATTTTCTGTGCCACCTTCTTAAAAGCTGTTCATTATGAGGAAAGCGATGCATTAGAAGCTGTTGACTCTCTTGGTGAAAAGTCATTATTTATTTGCGGTATGCCACGTGCTGGCACCACCTTAATCGAACAGATTTTGGCAAGCCACAGCGACATAAACGCTGGTGACGAATTATTTTATCTGGCTGAAGCAAGCCAAGAAGTCTTGAGATCAAATACAGCTGAAAAGTCGCAAAAGCCTTTTCCTTTTTGGGCACCAGCATTAACACAGTCACAATGGAGAAATATCGGGCACCGTTATATACAAAAATGCCAACCTTTAGCGCAAGGCAAATATCTAACCGATAAAATGCCACTTAATTACAAAGCACTTGGGATTATTGCCAAGGCGCTTCCTAAAGCGAAAGTCATTTACTGCCAACGCAATAAGCAAGATACAATTTGGGGCTGTTACCAGCAAATTTTAGGGCAAGGCAACACCTTTAGTTTTGACTTAGATGATTTGGCTGTGCAGTTTGACGCCCATCGCTCGCTAATGAATCACTGGCTAACAGCGCTAGAAGAAATGATATTTGTTTTAGACTATCCACAACTCATTGAGCAACCGGAAGTGACTGTTAAGCAACTGTGTGAATTTATTGGCATTGAATTTCAAACCGAGATGTTAGATTTTTATCAGAACAACCAGCCCGTTCATACCGTATCTAGCACTCAGGTGAGAGAGCCGTTAACCAGTCGCTATCATCAGCAATGGCGAGCTTATAGAGCATTTTTGCCTGACAGCTTCTTCAACGACTAAGCTATGATTCACAAAAAAGTATTAAAGCTTTTTAAAACCGTACTGCTTTATTTTATTGATTAACTCGCGATTGCTAGGAAGATGTTTAAGAGCTTGTTCACTTTGTTGTTCAAGCCACTGTCGATAAGTGTCTGCCCGCGCCACCTGATTGGTTTTAGTACTCAATAATCCGCTTGCTGTTGGATAACGCATACCGTATAGCACATACAAATAGTTTTCGAGATTAAATATTTCAACACCACTGAAGAAGTCATACTCCGTTGGTGGTTGATAACGCCAACGCTCAAGACGTTCTTGTAAGCTATCAGGAATGGATTTAGGCGCTCGATTGTCCAACCAAAAATCACTGTCGTCTCGTTTAGAAATACAGTAGTGAAGCTTAATAAAATCAATTACTTTGTCCCAACTTTCTCTCATGCGTTGGTTAAATAAGTTTGCGATTAGTGGCATTTCGGCTCGACACGTTGGAAATTGCTCCGCCAGCATCTTTGCCGTAACATCAAAAACAAGTAAACCTGTTGCCTCAAGCGGCTCAACAAAGCCCTGTGAAAGACCCAATGCAACACAGTTGTTTTGCCAAAACTTTTCTCGATAGCCGACTTTCATTTTGATGACACGAGTATTGATGTCTTGGGGCTTTATCGTCCCAACATTATCTGATCTATTGCCCAGAGCACTCGAAGATTCAACATAGTTACGCAGCGTTTGCTCGGCTTGTTCATGGCTAGTGTGATTCGATGAATAGACATGGCCAACACCTCGACGGGTCTGTAGGCCAATATCCCAAATCCAACCTGCAGTTTGCGCAATAGAAACGGTATGACTAACGATATCAGCTTGTGGATCTCGATACGGTACTTGCATCACCACAGCATGATCAGCGAACAGTGCATCTGACTTATCAATAAAAGGCACATTCAATTTATCGCCGATTAGTAGTGCAGAGAAACCAGTACAATCAATAAAAAGATCGCCTGCAACTGTGCCCGCTGTATCAGTTTCTACCGAAATAATGTCACCATTGTCTGCTTGCAAGACATTCACTACCTCAGCGAGCACATGTTTAACACCAAGGCGCTCTGTCGCATTTCGAGTCAGTAACGCTGAAAACTTACCTGCATCGAGGTGATAAGCATATGCAGTATTACCCTGATATTCAGGGGTCGTAATTTGCTTTGGTGCTAAGCCAGCATCACAAATTTTCCCTTGAAGAGCTACGTAATCGACGTAGCTAGTAGATGGGCTCTCGCCTGAACCTGAAGCTAGTCCTGAACCTTGTGTTTGTTCTTGATGAGCCTTCAGCCAATAAGGTGTCAGATCAACGTCGTGAATATGTGGGTAATCGAAAATATGATGATAATAGTCAGGTTCGCCAGCGACGGGATTATGAAGCCAATCAACGAATTTAATACCCTGTTTAAAGGTTGCGTCGCATTCGCGTATAAAGTCGGTTTCGCTGATACCAAGTGCTTGTAAAGATTGGCGCATCATAGGCACCGTCCCCTCACCTACCCCGACAGTCGGAATATTAGGTGACTCGATAAGCGTAACGTTAACGCCTTCAGAGGTGTTAGTTGCTAAATTATTCGCTAAATGGTTCGCCGCTAGCCAGCCTGCTGTTCCGCCACCAACAATCACAACCTGCTTTATTAATCCATTGTTAGTTTGTTGACTTGCGGACATAAGGTTTACCTCACAATTAATAGGTAGCTAGTACTTAATGCTTATCTGTCACGCCATAACTGGGCAATTTCATTAAGCGGCATATTATGCAGACTCTGTAAGAAATCTTGGTGTGACAGCGTACTTTGTTTTGTTTGAGTCGCCTTTCGTTGCAGCCGTTGGAAAAACGCATCGTTTTGCGCTCGGTCTATCGACATATTAAGTTCAGGGTAGTGTTGCATTCCGTAAAGGATAAAACGGTAGTTTTCGTCAGTAAACGTCGTTGAATAGCCGCCAGCTAAGTCGAAGTATTCGCACACCTTATGCTGCCATACAGACAAATGTGTTTTTAATTCAGGGCAATAATCTACCGAGCGCTGCGCTTGGCGCCAAAATTCTGTGTCATCACGATTTGTAAGGCAGTAATGTAAAACAATAAACTGTTTTAGATCTTGGTAAGCACCATTCATCAATCGGTTATATGAGTCTCTCACCGATTGAGGTACATACTTGCTGGATAAGTGTGTCGCTAACAAACGCGCGCCAATATTGATGATATGCAAGCCTGTCGACTCGAGCGGCTCAATGAAACCACCAGATAAACCGATGGCAATACAGTTACCTACCCAAAACTCTTTACGGCAACCCACCTGCATATTTAAATGAACGGTTTTGAGAATTGTGGCGCTTTCACCATTGTGCTTGGCAAGCGCTTCTTCTGCTTCGGCTTTACTAATGCGATTACCATCGTAAACATAACCTGTTCCACGGCGATTCACTAAGTCTATCTGCCATGCCCATCCATTTTCCAATGCTGTAGCTGTGGTGTAAGGGTTGGGCGCCTGATCTTCATCGTAGGCAACTTGCATCGCAACCGCTTTGTTGCAAGGGAGTGCTTCTTCAAACGATTGCCAATTGTTGTCTTTTAGCGCGTTAATCAATTGCCCTTTAAAGCCTGTACTATCAATAAACACGTCGGCTTGGTGACGACCTTTTTCTGTCACTATCGCATCAATATTGCCATCTCTAACGATAACATCGCTTACCGTCGCTTCAATATGAGTGACACCTGCCTCGACAGCTTTTTTACGCAAAAAGCGTGACATCAAGGTTGCATCTAAATGATAACCATACGGCACGACCCCTTCGTATTGACGCGTGTTCGCTGTTTTAGGGCTGTGGTTATATTGTATTAAGTGCGCAGATAATGATGCGCTTTGGTCAAAGCGCTCACTGTTTTTGCGTTCACTGAGCAACCAACGACTGGCAATATCGAGCCCTGGCCCTATTTGTACATGTTCAAAAGGATGAAAATACTGATGCATTTGTCCATCAACTGGTTTCATCCAGTTGTTGAACATAATGCCTGCTTTTAAGGTCGCGTTGGTTTCCTTCAGGAGCTCATTTTCGTCCAGCCCCATAGCTGCAAAAAAGAACCGGATGCTGTGAACAGTGGCTTCACCGACACCGATAATGCCAATGTCTTTACTTTCAATTACCGTGATATCAACCGTTTTACCGTCTTGGTTATACAAACGATTCAAATATAAAGCGGTCATCCAACCTGATGAGCCACCGCCGACGATAGTAATTGATTGCACTGCATTAACCATAAACGACCTATATATTGCGCTCTAGCAATCACACATGATTGCGATTTGCTAAGCTTTTCTGCTACTTGCTGCTTTTGAGGCGAGCTAAATTATTCAGTTGCTGCATTGACATTAAATGAGCATAAACCGCAGATAAGTAACCACGTTTTCTCATGTTTAAGAAAACTTCATCGCTCAACTCGTTCAACTTTGCTTCGCTTACCAAATAAACACCATTTAACTGACGTTTTTGGCTATCAAATTCGAGGTTTAACGTTTGTTCAACCAATAGCTCATGTTCAGCAAGGAAATCAACAAATGCTTTAGTAATATGCGTGTGCTCAAGGTATTTACCCAAGGCATTCTTACGCTTTTCTAGATAAGGGGTTTCACTGCCATCTTCAGTAAATAGCGCTTCACCTTCATTGTTCGCCATTAGCTCATCGGTTTGCTGAACCATTAATTGCATTTGACTTGCGTCTTCTGGCGTCGGCATCAGTGCAAATGGGCGGTGGGTAATCACAGCAGGTACATAACTACCACGCCATGTATCACCAAAAAATACATTTTCACCTTGCTCAAAACCAAGTACAGCGACTGGCGTAAATTCACCATTGTCTGAGTTTTTCACGAAGACAACAGGCATTTCACCAGAAGCATTCGCAAACTCATGCACCACTAAAGGTACGATTTGCTCTTTGGCTACATGAGGAAAATGGCGGGATGGATTAATTTTTACATTGCCATGATCGACAAAGTTGAGCGGTCTTACTGCTGCAGACATATCAAGTCCTTAAATATCATTCTTTGTTGGAAACTCTGTCAGCGGTTATAGCAAAATGCTTAACAAAAGTAACCTTTATCTGCGGGATTATTGATATGCAATAAAGTCCCGTCTCTGATGCTCAAAAAGGGGAGCAAAAGCTCCCCTTTTATACGTCAAATTGTCGCCTAGAAAGTGAAGCTTACACCTGCGTTAACACGTGTTGCCACGGCGTACTGGAATACAGGGAAGCCATCAGCGAACCCATTGTAGTGGCTGTAGTTTTGGTTGTTACCAAACTGCTTAGATTCCTCACCTGTCATATTCACAACGTCAAGCTTGAACGTAATGTTATCGCTGAAGTTGTATACTGCACTTAAGTCCAGAGAACCGAAGTCATCATGTAAACGGCTTCCGTATGCACCTGTCTCACGTAACATGTACTCGCTGCGCCAGTTGTACGATAGACGAACGTAGAAATCATCAGTTTCGTAGTAGCCTGTAACGTTATACGTATGGTCTGATGCATCAGTTAAGAACGGATTACCATCAGCAAACGTCGTCTCACTCGTTGAGGTATCAGTTAATGTGTAGTTCACAATCGTACCAAAGCCATTACCAAAGTCTTGTTGGTACTGAAGCTCTAAACCAGAGATTTGCGCCGTTTCAGCGTTTTCAGTTTGCTGTGTAATCCAGCCAAATGCAGCTTCATCCGCTGGTAGCTCTAATGGAATTTCATCAGCACTTGCTGTACCCGGAACCACTTTTACGAAGTTTTCAACTTGCTTGAAGAAAAGTGCACCTGAAACTAATGAGTTTTCATTGAAGTACCACTCTAAACCAACATCCACTTGGTCTGCGATAAACGGCTTAAGTGCTACGTTACCTGCTGTCCAAATTTGGTTGTTAGGCGTATCATCGTCAACACCCAGCGGGCTTGGATTAACGTACATGTCATTGTATTGAGGACGTGACATTGTGCGTGCAATACTTGTACGTAAAATCAGGTCTTCTTCTAAGTTAACCGCCAAGTTAAAGCTAGGTAATACTTCGCTGTAATCTGCATCAACTGATGTTTTAACACCATCGATAAAGAAGATAGACTCAGCATCTGTTGTGATGTAACGAACACCGAAATTACCACGGTACGTTTCACCGCTGAACGTTGCCATTACATAAAGCGCAGCGTTGTCTTCTTGAATTTCAGAATAAGCACCTAAGTCTTCGTTCTTACCGATAATACTTGATTTTGCCCAGTCTTTAATTGCATCAACATCAAACTTCATGATTTCTAAATCATCAAGGCCAACATCGTATTTACCGTCAGCTAAACCGCTTGTAGAAATTGTAGTGTTAAAACCGTCAGCTTGGATGTAGTCGAACTTACGGCTTGTCGTGTTGTGATCAGCGAAACGGAAACCTGTTTTAACCGTGTTAATTGGACCCCAATCTTCTAGTTGGAATTCAATATCAGCTTGGAAGTATGTTTCTTCGTCAGTCTTCGGCGTTTGGTTGAAGTTAGGGCCAGTGCCCATCACAAGTGAACCTGGATCGTAGCTTGTGATATCAAAGCCATTGGTATCCCACTTTTGCGTGCTACCAGTGAAGTCGTAGCTACCGCCTGGAATTGGCGTACCGCCCGTACCATCATCAACAACCATTTCGAAGTCAGTACCACCGCTTGAGTCCGTTGTACCGAACTGAACTTCTAGCTTAAACGTTTCACCTTCGTACGTTGTTTTCAAATCGATTAGATCGGAATTCATTGTTGCTTCACGTGGACGTGCTTGGTAGTAAGCAACATTTAGTGGACCTTTCACTGGCGTACCTGCACCACAATCAACACCGTTCGTTAAGCCTTCCGTACATGGAACCGCACCGATAAACTCATCAGTTTGACCACCGCCCCAGGTGGTATCTGCTTGAGTTAACCAAAGTGCGAAGTTTGTGTTGTCAGCTTCCATTTCCATATCCATCGCATTTAATACGAAAGATAAGTTTTCAGTTGGTGCCCATTCAAGCGCTACGGTGAAAGCATTACGTTTACGATTTTGTTCGAAGCCTACTGGACCAGCGCCCCACTGCCAGAAAGCTTCATTACCTTGACGCTGAAGGTGACGTTCTTGTGCAACAGCTGACACTAAAACACCAAAGTTTTCATCGTCGTTTTTCCAGCTATACATACCTGAGAATTGCGGATCTGTCTCGCCAGAGTCATCTGAATACTGTGCTTCGATTGACGCATAAGCCGTGTTTGCATCAAGCTCGAGTGGTGTGCGTGTGTTAACCACAACCGTACCACCGATACCACCTTCTGAAATGTCTGCTTGAGAAGACTTGTAAACTTCTAAGCCACCTACAAGTTCTGATGGCAATAGCTCGTAGTTGAAACTACGCTTTGCTGGCTCTAAAACGAACCAACCAGTTGAAGCAACGTTCTGACCATTAAGCGTGGTTTTTGTTAGGTTTTGACCCGCACCACGAATAGATACTGCAGAACCCTCACCAAATTGACGCTGAATCGTAATACCTGGTACACGCTGAAGTGACTCAGCTACGTTTTTGTCAGGGAATTTGCCAATGTCTTCGGCATTGATAACATCAACAACCGCATCTGAAAAACGCTTCGCATTAAGGTTAGCTTTTAAGCTACCGCGAATACCGCGTACCTCAATAACTTCAATATTCTTTTCATTTGAATCAGCAACATCATCAGCAGCTATGGCCAATGATGCTGGTATGCTAGAAAGTGCTATAGCAATGCTGCTCGCTAATGCACCTTTTTTGAATCTAATCGTAGACATCGACTTTCCCTTACACGTTTTATTTAATTTTTTTGGTTTTTGTTGCTTGCTGATGACAGCGTTGTCTTTTTTATTTCATGACAGCGTTGTCATCTAGTTAACATAAACATTACACATAAAATTAATTTTTGGCTAGACTTTGTTCATAATTAAAACATAAAGAATAATTAACCATCTGTTTTAATTATAAATATTTTTGTATATTAAAAGTTAATTTAGCAATCGTCGTTAGCTATTTCTCTAGGATTTATCATATTTATTATGACTAAAAGCTAAAGGAAAACGACGGAAAATCTACCTATAAACAAGCAACAATAGCCATGAGTATATTGATAGTTATTGGGTAAACAGAACTCTTAGGTCTTTTACTGTGGGGGTTAGTGATTGGTGAAACTCTAAATAAACCATTGCGAGTTCAAACATTTCGCAATAACCTAGTCCCCGCAAATACCCGAATGGCAAATAACCAATAGATAACATAAAAGGCCCCCCTCTTCCATGAAAGCTACCATTAACGATGTTGCCAAGCAGGCAGGCGTATCGATTAAAACTGTTTCCCGTGTAATGAATAATGAACCTTCGGTTCGACAACCTACGCGTGAAAAAGTGATGGCTGCGGTTGAGGCTTTAAATTACCAACCTAATTTGGCCGCTAGAAACTTGGCAGGTAGCAAAGCCTATTCGATCGGTTATGTTTATGACAACCCTAATGCTTACTACGTTATTGATATGCAAAACGGGATTTTATCTGCGTGTAAAAAACAAGGATTTGAGCTGGTCATTCACCCTTGCGATTCAACTAAGCCAGATATTATCGAAGAGATAACCGCTATGGTGAAGAAATCTCGTCTTGCGGGATTAGTTTTAACACCACCTTTTTCTGAGTCACCTGAGTTTGTTAGCAAGATCAAAGAACTGGACGTCAATATTGTCCGCATCATGTCAGGCGACGTAGCTCCTGATAACTTAACTCCTTGTGTGATGATTAACGATAGACAGGCTGCCTACTCAATTACCGAACATCTGATTTCGCTTGGCCATAAGAAAATTGGCTTTATTGCGGGTGGCATGGAGCATAAATCAACCGTCGAGCGACTTAATGGTTACAAAGACGCACTCACAAAGCACAATATCGACATTAACGAAGCCTTTATTCGAGATGGGGAGTACTCATTTGAATCAGGGGTGGAAGGTGCAAAAACACTGATGACAGGAGCAGAAAAACCTACGGCTATTTTCTCCTGTAACGATGAGATCGCAGCTGGCGCTTTATTCGCATCAAGGTTGATGGATATCGCCATTCCAGAACAACTGTCTATTGCAGGATTCGAGGATAGCCCGTTCTCACGCCAAACATGGCCAAAGCTAACGACAGCTCACCAGCCAAACCAAGCTATTGCTGAAAATGCTGCGAGCTTGCTTATTGCCCACACACGCAAACAAACAAAAGCGATTGAGGAAAAGCTGTATACGCCTGAGCTTGTCGTTCGCGACTCAACCGCATCATCGCATTAACTTAACGTATCGATTACATAATGCTTTAGTACAAGTTTAAAGTGCTATCAAATTAGTTAACTTGGTAGCCTCTTAAGAAAAAATCGACACTATTTTCGATGTAAGCATCAATCTCGCTTTGAGGTAACTGCTTCTTCGTATTGAACTCAATACGCGTAAATGCCTCGCCTTTGACGACATTAAGGAATTGAACTGCTGCAAATTTCGCAGAAGGAATCGAAAGTACGCCACTTTGATCAAACTGTTCCATTAGCTTAGTCATTTCAGTTAACAGTCGCTGAGGCGCGGCCTGATAAAAGAGTTCAGATAACTCAGGGTAACTGCGCGACTCAAAAGCACATATTTTATGAACGGCAAGTGCCTCTTTCGAAGTGATCATTTCGAAGAACTTCTGACCGATCGCAAGGAGTGCTTTGCGAGGTTCAGCGAGTTCAGTTGAAGCTAAAGTAAGACCTAACGCAGAGTCACATTTGTGAGTTATCGCTGCTGAAAACAACTCTTCTTTACTACCAAAATGGCTATACACGGTTTGCTTAGAGACATCGGCGACACTAGCGATCTTCATCATGCTGGTTGCGATATAACCTTGCTCTGTGAAAAGTGCTGTCGCAGCGTCCAATATCTGCTGACGCTTTATTTCATTTTTACTACGATTTTTTACCATCTAACTTAGAGTCTGTATATCTTTGTTTAATCATTCTACTGAGAGGTTGAATGACTTTAATCCATGATTTTAATGCAGCGTAAAGTGATCGCTTGCCCGACTATCAATGTAACTAAAATAAACTAGACAGTCTAGTTTAGTTAACCTACAATAAATGGACTAGTCGGTCTAGTCCATTTAGTCAGACAACTGTAAAATAAAACTGCTATAACATGCATTAACGTTACAACACGCATATTTACAACACTAATCGATAGGATTAATGATGGCGCTTCACTCTTCTATTTGCTCTAACCTCCGCTCCTCGAAGAGCGTGTTCCTCGCGGCCAGCTTGCTTTTTATGAGCGCTTGTTCTGATGAATTACCTGAAAACCAGTCACAAGAAAAACAAGTGGGCTATATACATAGCGCCCAAATTGAGCGTGTATCACGCCAAGATAGCTACAATGTTCATCGCGAATATGTTGGTAAACTCGAAGCAAAACAGAAAACTAGCATGCGTTTTGAGTTCGCAGGAAGAATAAGTCAAGTTTACAAGGATAGCGGGGATTTGGTGGAAACGGGCGAAATTATAGCATCTCTAGGCACCGAACTACTTAGCATTCAAGTAGACGAGCTAGAAGCTCAAGAAGCACAGCTCAAAGCACAACTCACCCTTAATAGCGCAAACTTAGCTAGAATCGAATCATTGAGAAATAGAGACTATGCTTCTGCTCAACGTTTTGATGAGCTAAGCGCAGAGAAGTCAATCTTAATGGCTTCGCTTGACGGTTTAGCGGCGTCTATTGCTACACTAAATTATCAAATCGATCGCGCACAGCTCAAAGCCCCTTACACAGGCGTTATAGCCCAACGCCATGTTTCAACTGGCGATTTAGTCAGTGCAAATATGGCAGCTTTTTCTTTAGTCAACCAAGGTGAACAGCAGGTTTCTGTGGGCATTCCCGCCGACGTTGCTAAAACACTAAGCCTTAAACAAACACTGCCTATAGTTATCGCGAAAAATACGTATATCGGTAGCATTCTCGCCATTGGCCAACAAGTTAATCCGCAAACTCGTACCTTAGAAGTGCGCCTTGCGATAACGGAAGATGTCAAGATTGCCAGCGGCGCAATTGCCAGAGTTGCAATAGAGCAAACGGTAGACAAGTCGGGATTCTGGGTACCCTTGACCGCGATTACAGACGGTATCAGAGGGCAGTGGAATGTTTATGCAGCAAGCCCAAGTGAACATCAACAACATAAAGATGTTTACCAAATTAGCGCCAAGACTATTCAAGTACTTCACACTACAGAAGAGCTCGCTTATATCAATGGTTTAGGTTCTGATGCTATTGAGCTAGTGACAACGGGACTACATCGCTACGTACCAGGTCAGCAAGTTAAAAATGCCGAGACTCACCTTGCAGGAGGCAATGAATGATTCGTTCATTTGTGAAAAATGGCCGGCTCATGTCGCTGGTCATTGCGCTACTTATTGTCTCTGGCCTTGGCGCATTATCTACTCTGCCACGTACAGAAGATCCGCGTATTCAAAACCGAAATGCTAGCGTACTTACCCAATTTCCAGGCGCGAGTGCTGAACGTGTTGAAGTACTGGTCACAGAAAAAATTGAACAAAAATTGCGTAGAGTACCAGAGATTGATCTCGTCACTTCCGTCTCTCGTCCTAATCTATCTGTCGTTCAAATTAAACTAAAAGACGAAATAATCGAAACACGGCCTATTTGGTCAAGAGTACGAGATTTAGTCAACGACGTTACGCCAGAGCTCCCAGCCAATATCCTCCAACCCACACTGGAAGACGATAGAGGTTATGCTTATACCCAATTAATCGCCCTAAACTGGTTACCTGACACTCCGCCAGATATCGCCAGCCTTGGCCGTTACGCTAATGAATTGCAGAACCGCTTGCGCTTAGTGGATGGTACTGATTTAGTGTCTATCTTTGGTCAAGGGAATGAAGAAATAACGGTAACTATCGACCAAGGCAAAGCGGCACAGTTAAAGCTGACCAGCCAAGAAATATCTCAACAGATTCACTTAGCTGATGCCAAAGTTGCGGCAGGCCAATTGGTGAATCACAGAAACCAATTACAAGTAGAGCTTACCGGCGCACTCAACGATGTTGAGCGAATTCGTGCGATTCCTCTTCGTTCAGCAGACAATGGCTCTATTCTAACTCTTGGCGATGTGGCAGAAGTTAGAAAAGCCCTAGCTTGGCCAGCAAGCGAGATTGCTATTGTTAATGACAAGCCTGCATTGGTCGTCGCCACGCGCATGTTACCTGACTTAAGAATTGACCGTTGGACAGCCATTGTAGAGAAAACGCTAGCGTCATTCACTCCTATCCTTCCTGATACCATAGCAGTGGAAGTACTGTTCGACCAAAATACTTATACAGAAGTGCGCTTGGGTGATTTGATCGATAATATTTCTGTCGGTTTTGTACTTATTACACTTGTACTCTTGGTAACATTGGGGTGGCGTAGCGCAATTATCGTTGCCTCCAGCTTACCACTCACCGTGTTGTTTACGCTTGCCTTGATGAATGCTTATGGCCTGCCTATTCATCAGATGTCAGTAACAGGTTTAGTAGTCGCACTGGGCATAATGGTTGATAACGCCATCGTAATGACAGATACCATTCAGAGCAGGCGCCAACAAGGATTTAGACGTTTAGATAGTGTCGGCTATGCAGTGAAACATTTGTGGCAACCGCTAATGGGGTCCACTATTACCACGATTTTAGCCTTCATGCCGATTGTACTGATGCCCGGCCCAGCAGGTGAATTCGTTAGCGGTATCGCACTCAGTGTTATCTTCTCGCTTATCGGTTCGTATCTTATTTCCCATACGATCGTTGCTGGACTTGCGGGTCGCTTTTTACCTAAAAATAAAGGAGATAGCAGTGCTTGGTACAACGTAGGAATACAGCTACCAACGCTAAGTTCACTGTTTAGGCGCTCACTCGACTTTACCTTGACGCATAGACGTTCAATGATACTCGTTGTGTTTTTATTGCCGTTTTTTGGCTTTTTGGCAGCCAAACACTTAACCGAGCAGTTCTTTCCACCTTCAGACCGCGACATGTTCCAAATTGAAGTCTTTATGCCCGCTCAAAGTAGCATCGACAATACCAAGTCGATGACAGATGAATTATCTGCCTACTTGTATCAACAAGATGGTATCTATCAGGTGCGTTGGTTTATCGGTAAAAATGCCCCGTCGTTCTACTACAATATGGTGCCAAGCAAAGACGGACTGCCGAACTATGCGCAAGGCATGATTACCGCTGAGGATTTTAGAGCTGCCAATCGATTAATTCCGGCGCTGCAAAAAGATATTGATAATGCTTTTCCACAAGCTCAAATTTTAGTGCGAAAGTTAGAACAAGGTCCTCCATTTAATGCCCCATTGGAATTAAGAATCTTCGGCCCTAACCTAGATACCTTAAAATCTATTGGTGACGACGTAAGGCGCGTCATGTTTACTACTGAAGACATTGTTCATACACGTGCCACATTACAGCCAGGGATACCAAAAGTCTGGGTAGATACAGATGAAGCAACCGCTGCGATATCGGGATTGTCATTAGTCAACATCGCTCAGCAGCTTAGCCATTCACTTTCAGGACAAGTCAATGGTTCAATCATCGAGGCCACCGAGTCAATTCCGGTAAGAGTCAGGTTTGAAAACAGCGCCCGCAATGAGTTAAGCGATTTAGCTAACATCAATCTCACAAGCGCGAATTCAGCTGAACCTATTCCACTTAGTACATTATCAGAGGTATCGATCAAGCCTTCGCGTGGCGCTATCCCGCATCGTGATGGCATGCGAGTAAATGTGATTGAGGGCTATATAGTTGCAGGGATATTGCCGGCAACCGTATTGGCGCGAGTACAGGAAAATCTTGCAACCGCAGACTTTGACTTACCAGCAGGATACCGTATCGAAGTAGGTGGTGAATCTGCAGAACGAGATTCAGCAGTGAGCCAACTTCTTGCCAGTGTCGGCGTTATTTTTACGCTGCTGATTGCTATCGTAGTGTTGTCATTCAATTCATTCAGACTAAGCGCCATCATCTTTTTCTCGGCGTTTCAATCAATAGGGTTAGGGCTATTGAGTATATTCCTGTTTGACTACCCATTTGGCTTTACGGTGATTATTGGTCTACTCGGCTTGATGGGGTTAGCAATTAATGCAACTATCGTCATTATCGCTGAACTGAAGTCAAATGAGAAAGCTGCTTCAGGAAATAAAGAAGCTATCATTGATGGCGTGCTAAGTTGTACTAGACACATCACTTCAACAACCATTACGACGGTTGGTGGTTTCTTACCCTTGATACTGGCAGGCGGTGGATTCTGGCCCCCGTTTGCTGTCGCAGTTGCAGGCGGTACTGTGCTGACGACCCTACTGTCTTTCTATTTCGTTCCTGCGGCATTCTCGCTATTTAGCAACCATAAGACCTTCGAGCCTACCAAGGTTGAAGCAATAGCTCATAGCAACTAGGTCTGCTTTCTAAATACAAAGATATTGGCATAGGAATGAACGAGCCTTGGAGCATTTAGCATAGATGAATGCTATTTGCTCCACAATTTAATACGATGATTTATATTGCTAAACTTGGGAAAAGAAGCTTTGCTTCAAAAAATTGATGATGAGAATAATCGAAAGTTAGTCAGGGACTAATCCAGTTTATTTATCTGGATTAAAGCCCTGTTTAATCCTTTCTATGCGCTCTTGGTGTTTGTGATGTGCATTTAATGCGGCCACCGCAAATGCCCCAATAATAGCGACAATAGGAATCAGTAATGATAGGACTTCTGGTCGTAATATCTGACTTAACCACTCCATGAATTTACTCCTTTATTTAGATTGAACAATTATTCTTCAAAATAGGTACCCCAGCCATCATAATCGACTTTACACTGTTGTGCTAGTGCTACCATTTTTTGTGTCTCATCTAAGATTAGCTCAGCTTCCAGATATTGCTCAGTAATAATATCAAAAGCAAATACCTTTTCGCCCGTCTCTAACTCAGCTTCTTCAGGCTCTTCAACCTCTAAACCCATTTTAAATGCTGCGATAGCCGCTTTCTCCAATAGGTTAAAATCTGGTGAAGAGAAATGATGTTCTATTGTGTGATGAGCCTCTTCATTGCTGCCATCTTCTAAGAGCTCATTTACTAAGGATTCAGTATATTCAGTCCAATACTCAAGTTCTTCATTGGTCATGGGCTTACTTATCTCCTTTCTTCGCAGGTAACTCGGTACCTGTTTCAACACTTAATTCGTTAATCTTCTCTAGCATAGATGCTCTCACGCGATCTGTCAGACCTCTAACATCTGATTTGTCTTCTTCAGACAGATATACCGGCGGCAAATACTCAATTATCATTTTACCATTATCCCAGCGGTTTAAATCGATAACTCCGCAGGTATTGCTGGCACAAACAGGTACGATAGGTACGTCAGCCTGGACAGCTGTTCGGAAAGCCCCAGTTTTGAACTTCAATAAGCCACGACCGTAGCTGCGAGTGCCTTCAGGGAAAAGCCAAACAGAGAGTTTCTTTTCTCGAATTTTGTCAGCAGCAGAGAAAATTGTTCCCATCGCTTTATTCGTATTTTTGCGGTCAATTAGGATATTACCGGTCAGCCAGTACATCTGACCGAAAAAAGGAATCCACTTCAGGCTTTTTTTACCGATGCTCACGGTATGCGGTTGAACCGCTGATGCAACAGTGAACAAATCATATGAGTTTTGATGGTTACATACATAAACCATAGGCTCATGCTTACTGACGTCGTAAGGCACGCGAACCTCTACCGATAACCCAATCAGTTTATGTAATTTGCCGACAAGTTTTGCGGCATGCTGAACATTATTGCGATGAAATGGACGCAGCAAACTAAAAATGATGGCGTATAAGGAAATTAATACTAACGCCACGGCTAATAGCACAATTCGAATTACAGCTAACAAACGATAAGCCCTACTTGATGAATAAGTCGCGCAGTATACATGTATTCGCTGAAATGGTTAATAATAGCGCGCCTAATTCACCAATTAACGCGCTATTACGTAATTACGCTAGGAAAAAACTACAATGCATTGGTCAATGCGAAGCCCAGTCCCAGTCGCTGCTGGTTATGATCATAATCAATCAAGCTTTCACCATAACCGGTTGAGTACTGCACATAACCTCGCAGTCTACCCCAAAGCGGGAACGTCATACCAAAGTTTAGAGCGCCATGGTGCTCAGCAAAATTTTGACGGCCAGATAACGTAAATTCTAGGTCTTCCCACTCATAAACTGTGCCGATTTCGAAGTGCCCCATATAATCTAGAATATCTGGGTTGTCATCACCGCTATCCGTTCCGGGTACACGCTCGTCTTCTTTCAATCGATACCAAGGCTTGAAATAAAATGCCCAATTGTCTTTTTCGTATAAGAAATTCAGGTAAACACGATTCCAACTACGAGAGAGAATTTGACCACGGCCGTTAGACTGATGCTCTACACCCACTACAAGTCCGGTATTACCGCCACCTGGGTGCCAATCTAGAGGTGTCATATAGAAAACTTCAGGTTTGTAATTCGTTTCTCTAAATGGCTTAGAGATATTGTGCGAATATATCTGCCACCAAGATTGAAGCGTGAAACCAAAATATAGCGCATCGCCTTTACGGAATATTTCATCGGCTAACAATGGCACTTTTAAGCTAACCTGAAATTTAGCTTCCATATCTTCCAGACTATCAGACCAGCCACCAAAGTCTTGATATGCTTCAGTGTTTATGCCGTCGGTAACAGAAATTGGCAAAATATAGTTCATGTGGTGAGGCGTAATAACATATGGGTCGAACTCTTTCTGACGCTCTGCCACAATACGTGAAGAAATCGCACCCAATTTAATACCATCAATCTCTTTGGGGCGACATTTGGCGCGAATATCCGCAACAGTCATAGAGCTTCTTGCCGATCGAATCGCCTGCAACAAACAATCATCTTCTGTCAATGTTTCCTCAGCATTAACGCTCAGTGAGGAAACAAATGTAGTGAGGGATAACAAACAACCAATCGTTAGTAGTCTTATCATCATCTTATCTCTATTTTATTATTATCGAGGGTCCGTTTCTGAAATCCCAGGACGCGTTATTTCTGCTTCCACAAAAGCTAACAAAGCTGGATATTTATCTAATGGCAGTAGCGCTCTGAATAGTACCCAATCTAACAAGCAATAAAGACAAATTGATGAATAGTCCCAGTTACCAAATTCGCCGGCTGCCGCTTTATCTTCAAGCTGCTGAAATACTAATGCCAGTCTTTCATGTTGAAAGCTAAACAACATCACATCTTGATTCGTATCCAATTCAGACCTTTTACCCATCATTAACGTGACGAGAGCATCATTGGCAGCATCAATCAAAGTCAGTGTATTTTCTTGATGCCAAGTCATCGCTGGTTGACCAAATTTTTCGGCAAGATAACGGAAAATCACGCGAGAGTCATAGATCGACATATCACCATCAGTTAAAAATGGTACTTTTAACGCAGGTGTTTTTTGCTGTAGTGTTTCACGCCCTTTTTCATCGTAGATGTCAATAACTTCAAACGCTATCTCTGCACCAATATCAGCGCCATATAGCCGGATCCTTCTCGTGTATGGGGAGGGGACAGTTCCGAAAAGCTTCATTAAACTTCCTTTGTCAATTTCATCTGTTAAGCGTATATCAAGAATAACATATGTAAAGTAATGAAATAAAAATAAAAAAGGCCAGCAAAAGCTGACCTTTTAGATTCTATATGATGCCTAATTAGAATAAATCTTCTTCGATATCGAACAATACGTCACTCGCCTGACTTGCAGTGTTAATCAGTGAAATACGACGTGGTAATAATCGCGCGAAATAGTATCGAGCAGTCTTAATTTTAGACTGATAGAAGTCATCACCACTGTCTTGTTTCGCTAACGCAGCTTTGGCCATTCGTGCCCAAATGTAAGCCATTGCTGTGTAGCCAAAAACATGAAGATAGTCGTTAGCTGCAGTGCCTAACATATTTGGATCTTTCTGGCTGCCAGCAACCAAAGTATCCGTAAGTTGCTGTAAATCAGCTAACGCTTCTGCTAGTGGACCAACGAACTCTGCCATTTCTGCACTTTGCTCGGCACTAATGAATGCCTTAACTTCATCAGCAAAAACAGTGAACATGGTACCTTTAGACGCAACAACTTTACGTGCAAGTAAGTCCATCGCCTGTATACCGTTAGTGCCTTCATAAATTTGTGTGATACGAGTATCACGCACTAACTGCTCTTGGCCCCATTCGCGAATGAAACCGTGACCACCAAAGACTTGCTGACCAGCAACTGTTGATTCAAAACCGATATCAGTGAAGAACGCTTTAGCAATCGGCGTTAATAATGCGGCTAAGGTATCACCCCTTTTCTGAGCTTCGCCTTCGGCGTAAGTTGAGTAATCCAGCTGCATTGAGATGTATGACGACAGCGCGCGAGAGCCTTCATTGAGTGCCTTCATGTTCAGTAACATGCGGCGTACATCACCATGAACCAAAATCGAATCTGCTGCAGTATCAGGTGATTTAGCACCTGTTAATGAACGGCCTTGAATACGCTCTTTGGCATATTCCAAAGCGTTTTGGTATGAACGCTCAGCGCTACCAATTGCCTGAATACCGACACCAACACGTTCAAAGTTCATCATAGTGAACATGCACGCTAAGCCTTTGTTAACTTCGCCAACAAGGTAACCTTTTGCATCATCAAAGTTCATCACACACGTTGCTGAACCATGAATACCCATTTTATGTTCGATTGAACCACAGCTAACGCCATTTGCCTCACCTAAACTACCGTCGTCATTAACGTTAATTTTCGGCACTAAGAAAAGTGAAATGCCACGAGGACCTGCAGGCGCATCAGGCAGTTTAGCAAGTACTAAATGCACGATGTTTTCCGCTAAGTCATGCTCACCTGCAGTAATGAAGATTTTATTACCGGTAACGCGATAGCTACCATCCTCTTGAGGAACGGCCTTGGTGCGAATCATACCCAGATCTGAACCCGCATGAGACTCAGTTAAGCACATGCTTCCCGTCCATTCGCCTGAGATCATTTTGGTAAGGTAAGTTTCTTTTAGCTCATCACTACCGTGCTTGGCTAGCGATAAGCCTGCGCCAGCAGTTAGTCCTGGGTAAAGCGAGAAAGCAATATCGCCACCACAAAGCATTTCTTCATGAAGTGCCGTGATAATCTTCGGCATACCCATGCCGCCGTACTCCGGTAAACCACCTAACCCAGTCCAACCACCTTCAACATAAGTTTGAAAAGCTTCTTTGTAGCCAGGTGCTGTCGTTACTTTGCCTTCGTTAAAGCTAACACCAACTTCATCACCAACACGTAGCAATGGTGCAATTTCTTGTTCAGCAATTTTTGCACATTCCTGCAAGATAGAGTCTGCGGTATCACGGTCTACCTGGTCTGCTAAGGATGGCAAGGACTGCCACATCTCGTCAGCTTGTAAAACATCATATAAGACAAAGCTCATATCTTTTAACGGAACTCGATAGTCAGCCATGGTAAACCTCAATAAAATAAAACAACCAATTTAAACACGCGTTTAAATATAGTGGATTGACGTCGAAAGTAAAGAAATAAACGATAAATTCGTCAGCTTTTTGCTACTAATCCCTATTTAAAGGTATAGTGAAAATAGAAATAGCTTTCCATTGCAGTGCGGTGTTTGTGTTTCACATTAAGACCTCATTATTATTCATCATCCTACTCTTCAGCGCTGGCCTGTCTGCTGAACAAATGAACTTTGATAAAGAGGATCAAGGAGATAGCTACCAGTTCCATTACACATGGCTCGACATCGACCAAAAACAGCAGCAAATGAGTTTCTCTATTGCTAAAAGCGCTTTGTTTTCGCCTTTCAGGAAATTTCGAGCGTACAAATCAGACTTTGCTTCACGACACGTTCAACGAGAAATTCGCAAATCTCTTGCTAATAAGCCTCTTAAAGATGTCACCATTAGCTTTAATTCAAGGGACGGTAGCGCCCAACTTTCGAGCACAAAGCCTAGCGCGTTGAGTGACGCAACTAAACGTATTCGAAATGAAGAACAGGAGTTTCTCGACGCTTACCTTAAGGAGCAGTTTTATCATATCTTTACGACTCATGATGGTGCGCAAGGTGTTAAGCCCGATCACGTGAGTATCGCTCAGAAATCAGTAGACGCACTTGCGCCAACCAGAGATATCATTCTTGAAATAGTCAATGTAAGAAACATCCGCAAAGTAACCAACTTTGTCTTGAGCTTTGTTCAATCAATCCCTTATTCACAGCTGGAATCTCGAGTCGACTCGTCAGGTGCGGGCTTTAATGTTCCTACAAAAGTGTTGTGGGAGAACCGAGGTGATTGCGATAGTAAAATGACACTAACTGCCGCCATGCTGAGATCGCTGATGCCACGTATCAATATGATCATGGTGTACATCGACCAGCATGCTTTTATTGGCTTGGAAATATTACCTGAAGGAAATGATTTAACTGTAAATCATCAGGGAAGAACATTCGTATTAGCTGACCCAACAGGGCCAAGGTTGATGCCACTTGGTGAAGTCAGCTTTGACTCAGAACAAGCTATCAAATCAGGACACTATGTCGCCGAACTATTTAACTAATCAACAAACAACAACTTAAAACTGCTCATTAACAGTGGTTTTAAGCGCTAGTTGTATGAATTACGCTTAAAAGACTCTTTGATAGCTGCTCAGCACTCACCGGCTTAGCAATATGTAAGTTCATGCCTGCTAACATGCTGGCTTCTTTGTCATCTGCACGAGCATGAGCTGTCATTGCTACGATTGGTAAATCAGCGTACTCAGGACGAGCTCTTAATTTCCGTGTTGCTGTTAAGCCATCCATCACGGGCATTTGAATGTCCATCAATACCACGTCGAAGTCTGTCTTTTCGAGTTGTTCTAGCGCCACTTGCCCATTTTCAGCAACAACAACATCTGCCCCCATAGCAGTTAGTAATTCTTGGGCAACCATTTGATTCACAAGGTTGTCTTCAGCAAGCAGCACTTTTATACCCGATAATGAACCAGTCAAAGCGGTTTGAGGCGGAGATTGAACTTGAGTAACGCTAGGCTCAAGCTTTTGGGTCTTACTAATGACAGGCGGCTCATGCGCCTGCTGTACTACTTGCAGTTTATTGGCTCGCAACTGTTGCTCGACCTTATCTAACGTAAAGCGGTACATCGGCAAATCGAAAAGGTAATAAGGCGTGCTTAAAGATGCTAACTGGCTCGCTAAACTTGCATCCAACGGAGTTGCTATTGGATGGCAAACACCTATCAACGCAACACTGTCGTGAATTGCGGCTATGTCATGCGCTGACCAATCGGTCTGGCTGGTTAGTGCTTCACTTTCTACTAAGACAACTAATCTTCCGGAAACATCCAAGGCTCGGAATGCAGAAAGGTCCTTAACTTGCTGATGACGCCAGCCAAACTTATCTGCCGACGCCAACAACGAGTCAGGCAGTTTGCAGTCTAGGGCGACCAATACAACGTCTTCTTCATGACTGACTTCTTGCTGCACACCTAAACGAATCGGTACTAAAAAGCTAAACTCACTACCCTTACCTAGTGTCGATGTTAGTTTAATTTCACCGCCCATCAGCTTCACAATTTGCTGGCTTATAGATAATCCAAGCCCTGACCCACCGTAACTTCTGGTCATCGAGTCATCAACCTGAGTAAAAGCGCTGAATAAGGTACCTTGTTTGTCTTTGGGAATACCAATACCAGTGTCTTTTACAGTGAACTTTAGTAGCGCGTTATTACGGTCTAACCCTGATACTTTGATAGAGAGGTTTATCTCACCATTGTGAGTAAACTTAACAGCGTTATTGAGCAAATTAGATAGCACCTGAATTAAACGCATTTCATCAGTAATCAGTTGCATAGGAGCATCAGCATCAATATCGATATTAATAGCGATGCCTTTTTTGAACGCTGCCAGTGTATTTAGTTGAATCACCCTATCGATGACGCTATCTAGGTTAGTATTTGCTAAATTTAGACGAAGTTTACCTATTTCAATTTTCGACAAGTCCAATAACTCGTCAATTAAATTCAATAAGGTATTTGAAGAGCTTTGCGCATTCGCTAAGTATTGCTGCTGAAACGCGCTAAGTGGCGTTTTTTCCATTAACGCCATCATGCCTTTTATCGCATTGATCGGTGTTCGAATTTCGTGGCTCATATTGGCTAAAAACTGGCTTTTAGCCTTGTTTGCAGATTCTGCCTGATCTTTGGCTGTCGTTAACGTTTCTTGAACCGCAAATTGCACGGTAACATCCCGTAGAATAACGATCGTCCCGAGAGCATAGCCAGACTCATTGTAAAAACGCGTGCAAAACATCTCATACGTATTACCACTGGTTTCAATCGTTTGCTGATAGCCTAATGTCGTTTGCGACTCAGTTAAGCCATAAAAAGTCTCAAGCGTTTCTTGAATAGGTGGGGGTAAGTACTGACCCGTAGGAGTTCCCAAAAGGTTAGCTTCGACATCACCAATAAAGTGTTCAAACGAACGATTACAACCTGTCAGGTTACCTTCATTATCATTAAAGATAATAAACTCAGGTATTGCGTTAATCACCGAGCACATTAACAAGTATGAGCGCTCCGTTTGCTCACTGCGCTCTAACAGCTCATGCGTTTTCTCTACTACCCGAGAATCTAATTCAGCGTTTTGCTGCTGCAACTGCTGCATTAAATGCTTATTTTCGCTAAAGACTTTTTCAACAAGCTCAAACCAGGGCTGCCAATCTTTAGTTGGTATCGCTTTACTGGATTTACCGTCGGCACATCGCTCAATGTGCTCGATAAACGCCGAGGCGGGTTTAACAAACATCCGGCGAGTCATAATGTAAACAGAAGCAATAAAGGCTGTCAGTGATAATACTAGAAGCACAGCGGGCGTCAGGTATCGCTGTTTAATTGAATAAGCAAAGTCACTTGTTGGTTGATAGTAAACCAAACTCCAACCGTTCACCGATAGAGGCTGTTTTCTGACTAACCAGCCTTGGTATTCAATATAATCCCTGCGCTTGAGTAACTGCTGTAATGGAAAGCTTGTTAACTGTTCAGGTACCGCGCCGGACCAACGACGATTAACTGGCGTCACCTCACTTGCATGGCGAGTTGAAAACAAAACACTCCCCTGTTCATTAAGCAGTACATAACCTTGTTGCTCACTGCTCACTGCAGGCACCAATTGACTTAAACGAGTTAAGTCGAGATCCATAACGAGTACGCCTCGAAATTTGCCTTTTTGGAAAACCCCGGCACCAACTTTGACTAAATTAAGCCCTTCTTCGATAAGCCCTTTCGACCAAACAAAGGGGACACCTTGCAAATTCCCTTGCCTTACTTTCCACATAAAGGCGTCGCTGATTAGCTTGTCAGAGTAGGTTTTCTTAGGCGTATCGTGTACCTCATAGCTAACTAAAAATCGATTCAATGAGAGATAATAAAGTCTTGCCGCGGCACTGTTGCTCTTTGTGCTAGCGCTAAAAATAGGCGACAACTGTTGTGCCAGCGATAGTTCAGTAAGCACCGATTGGCCCAATTCAGCCAAGTTACCATGCCCCGTTATGACAGCATCATGGTAATGCGGTTCTAATTCTGATGGTTCAGAAGTGATAGACGAGTAATTTTCACCTTGCTGACCAAGTAATGGCGTGGCGGTGCGTAAGTCAGATTTGCCGTTGAGAAACGCTTGGGCAAATTCTTTATGCCCCTCAAGGGTTTGAACGTTAGTTTTAAGCGCATAGTTTATTGGCTCTACTTGCTGGGCAAAATTGTCTTGCTGCGCCTCAAGCTCTGTTTCTATGCGCTCAACATATCGGTACGCAAAAAAGCAAATGGACACTAAAGTGATAAATACACACAAACTAAACACCGCCATATGATATCGGCGAAATAGTGTCGTTTTAGTTATTCGTTGACTCACAGTTCTGCTGCAGCTGTTGACCTGAAAATGTCAGTATACACTGATTAGCAACGAAAAAATAAAACCCTAGCGATTATTCACTTTGCCATCAGTGGCTATTCACTAAAGGCTTCACTCGCTAAGCGCTTAAATATCGACTGACTTGACGCTTCTGCGTTCGAACAACGTACTAAATACTTTGTCGAGTAAAGTAAGCATTTGGCTATTATCAAACTTGGTTATTTCTAGTGATAATTGCTTAAATTGCAGCAATTCTTGATTGTACATCGCCAAGCTCGTCACTGGGTTAGTTGCTTCTGCTGGTAAGGCATTTCCAGCATTACTATCCACAGCGTTACTTTCATCATAGTTAGACACTTGCGCATAATGCTGAGCAGCTATGCTCTGCGTGTATTTTAACTCAAAAGACAAGCTACTAATTTGTTCAAAGTCGATATCAAGATCCATTGCTTAGTTAAACGCTTTCTCAATATCTTTACTGAAGAACGACGACTGGACGTCAGCGATTTGATTTAACAGTTCACCAATCGCTTCTTTTTCTTCGTCTGTAGTGGCATAGTTAGGTCATTTGTCACATTACTATTTGCTTCCACTTTAAATTCTTAAAGCTCTAACTACGGTTTCAGTGAAATAAATAGATACACACACTGTATGAAATGACACAGATTTCTATACACCACCTGAAATAAGACTATTATATTGAAACATAACTCTCAATATTACTCTCAATTTTTTCAATGCTCATATTATTTTTGTATAGAACAGCAGCTAAGCTCTCAAGTGTTGCCTGTATTGTAGAGCAGTAAATGCTTTTATTTTCAAAAGAGTTTTCTTTTTTGTTATATCTATTCTTCAATTCTCCTCCACGACAAATAGATTTCCAGCCACAGCCTTCGCACTCCTTTGGAGTTGTATTCATTCCTAACCATGACTCCATAAATTTAGTATTCGATGTAATATCACTGACTGTAGCATTCGCAATATTAAGGCCATTACCAAATGCTTCTGGAACAATAGATCTCAAAGTATCTTCAGGGCCAATATTTCCCTCTGAGTCTACCGTTATAATAAGACTTCGTAAGGAATTATAAGACTGCTGAACATCTCTACGAAAGGGGGTTGTACGAATTTTATAAATGTAGTTATCAATAAACCTTATTTTTGCTTCAGTTTCAATATCTTCAGCCCAACTACTTATAAGATCCTCAGAGTATTTATGTATTTGTTCTAGCTTCTCTGGTGATGTAGTTTGATATGTATCATCAGGGTAGAGGAAATGTAAGTTTTTTAAACCAATATGTTTCGTCAGGTGGTTATATATTATCGAAGCGTTAAAGTCTGGGTTGATTACTGATATAACACCGGGTTTTTTAATTAATCCTTTATCACTAGCGCTTAAGAGTTGCTGAATACCAAGTAATACTCGTTGGTAGGTTCCATTTCCTTGTTTATCAATGCGATAAAGATCATTGTACTCTTTCGGACCATCAATACTAACACCCACAAATATATTGTATGCACTAAAAATATCAATCCACTCAGAGTCAATTAACATAGCGTTAGTTTGTATTGAAAGTTCAAGAGAAATCCCTTCAATATTAGAAATCTTTTCACAAATTTCTCTGAACTTACTTTTTTTTAAGAGAAGTGGCTCTCCACCGTGAAAAACAATGTTCAGATTGGTTACACCTTCATTGGAACAGCGTTTTAGAAATGACAATAAATTCTCTACGTTTTTATTAGAAAATGTTGGTGGCCTTTCTTTATACGATTCGTCACCACCAAAAAAATAGTAACAATATGTACACTCTATGTTACATCTTTCCGTAAGTTTTAGAACAATTTCAAGGCTATGCACTTTTTCTACTTGTAAAAATTTTGATAAAGCAGGAACTGTTTTAGGTAACATCATGGCTCCTAAAATAGGACCGCGTAACTGCGGCCATATTAATTCTATGAATTAGCAAGATTAAGGTTTACACTTTTGTTTAAAGCCGCTTTTTGTTTCTTCCCAGCTACCTATACAGCCCTTTCCAAAGCGAACTTCTCTGACTTTTGCACCACCACTAACTTTTTGTACTTCCTCACCGTTTAGTACTCTTAATTGAGACGGTAGATTTTCAGAAGCTGACATTACTTTCTTTTTTAAGTTAAACATATTCATTCCTAGTTTATGTTGTTTTAAATTTAGCTGTTACATAAGTAACAACCCATTTTCAACAAGTCTCCTTGAAGAAATCCTTTCATACATTGTTTAATGATGAATTTGGTAGGCGTGAGCAATTGCCTCTGCTACATTTGAAACGGATAATGACTCATAATTTTGTTTTGTGATCGGAACAAATTGGCTTATTACTGAGGCATCCCCATCTAATCTGCGGCCTGATCTGTTAACAGTGATAGTATAAGGCACTGTAAACCATGCGATTTTAGTAGCTCTCTTATCTAATTCATAGCTTTGACTAGGCGCAACAATTTTAGTTTTAATGTTTCCATCTGGAGTGTAGTAAATGATGCCTGTAACGCTAACATATGTACTATCTGTTACAGGCGTTTGTCCTACAATATAAGCATTTCCATATTCTTTGGCTCTCCAAACAAAATCATCACAAGAGCTAAAACATTTTGTGTCCGTTACTACTGTTAGGCTCTCTATATCAACGTTAATTTTCTTTGGAAGAATTTTTGCGTAAGAACATAAGTTGTCACCACGACAAAAATCAGCCCTAGCGTCAAAGTATTTTGAAGATAAATCTTTATTACTAATATTCTTGTACCAACTTTTTGCGGTATTCATTCCATAAAATACAAAATGTCTAAATTCTTCTTCTAACATTTCCTTTGAGTTTCTATATTTCACCAAGTTGTCATAGAAGCCTTGTCTAGCTACTACAGCAACTAAAGGAGTATTTTCGGCACCTCCACTATTTCCTTGCAAATCAATTATTAATTTAACACTACCTAGTTCTTCTAGTTTCTTAGTTAGAGTTTGAATATCAAAACAAAGACTATCTTTTTTTGCGGGCGTATTACAATAGATGTCATCATAAGAAACTCCCCAGTCAGCAAACTTAGTCAACTTAAATATAACAAGGTCGTTTTTTTGCAAGATACATGAGTGTTCACTTTCGTGAGTAAGATGCATAGAGGAGTGATACATAGCGTAATCGGCACAATCCTCCTTTTGACTTAATTGAGGAGTATACTGAAGAGGCTCAATTGTTTCTTTCCAACTATCACCTTGCTGTGAAAGAAATACATTTGTCATTTTTAAATTTAAATCGATTAAACCATAATCGATCCACTTTACAAATTTATCTAAACACGCAACATCGTGCGCGTATTCACATTTAAAGTTTTTGAACTTATTAAATTCTTTTAATAAATCAATTCCGTTGATAGATGTTAAGCTCTTTCTACTTTTTAATGAAAAAAAACTTATGTTTGGATATTCGAAGCCTAGTTTTAAACCTTTTTGATAAGATACGTTTTCATACAGTTTTCTAGAGTTATATAGGCTGCTATATAATTGAATGCTGGAATGGGAGTTTATGAAACCTTGCTGTGCATAATCAAGTGCTTTCGCAAGCTCTTTAAAACTATCTGCGGCAACGATTTTTTTTGTTGATACTTCTCGATATTCTTTCCATGAAACAGACTTAGTAGTGTTTCTTATATCTGAAGCAGAAGCATCGAGTCGTTCAATTTCATTAAATAAAATGTCGGCAAATTTTTGTCTATCAATATCAGTGAATTCTATTTCGACTGCATTTGTAATGCTAGATAAACACAATAAAATAACTATAACAACATTGCTAAATTTAGCCATATAAATCTCTTTAATTAATCATTTAACAAAGGCTATGTTCCCGCTAAGTGTTGTTGAGCTTTGAACAGGTTGTTTTTGTTAGGGTTTTCATTTGTATCTAAAAATCTAAACCAACCTAAGTAATTTTCTAAATACTTAGTCGCCACACCATGAAACCTAGCCATCCAAGCC